>CAZYRG010000345.1:0-3065 GCA_964650425.1 uncultured Flavobacteriaceae bacterium | reverse complement strand
TAAAAAAAATGAATATCGAACCAAAAATAATTGCTGGTCGAAGAGTTACCGATGCGGCAACTTTAGAGATAGCTACTATGGTGTACGGCGGTTTATTGAATAAAAATATTACGGCACAACTACAAGCTTTTAATTGCAATGCAATAGGTATGAGTGGTGCAGATGGCAATACGATAAAGGCTATTAAACGCCCTGTTAAAGAAATTGATTATGGTTTTGTTGGTGATCTTACCGAAATAAACACGGCTACTATTTCAACACTTTTAAATGCCAATTTAACGCCTGTATTTTGTGCGTTATCACATGATGGCGATGGTCAACTATTAAATACGAATGCAGACACTATTGCTTCAGAATTAGCAGTAAGTTTAAGCAAGCAATACAACACAACACTCAATTATTGTTTTGAGCTAGATGGTGTTTTAGAAGATATTAATGATAAAACATCGATTATCAAAAAGATAAATTCAGAATCGTACACTACCTTAGTCGCTGACGGAATTATTGCCGATGGCATGCTACCCAAAATGCATAATTGTTTTCAAGCATTAAAACAAGGTGTAAAAGAAGTACGCATAGGCAATTCAGGGTTATTTAAAAAAGAAAACACAAACTATACAACATTAGTTTTATGAAGTTAACAAAAGAAATTTTAGGCCAAGAAGCTTTAGAATTATTACAAACACTAATTGCTATTCCGTCTTTTTCTGAAGAAGAAGATGAGACTGCTACTACGATTGATAATTGGCTAAAAAAACATGGTGTAGCTACTAAAAGACAGTACAATAATATCTATGCCTTTAACAAGCATTATGATGAAAGTAAACCGAATCTTTTATTGAATTCGCATCATGATACGGTAAAGCCTAATTCTGCGTATACAAAAGACCCTTTTCATCCGCATATCGAAGATGGTAAATTATATGGCTTAGGGAGTAACGATGCTGGTGGGGCACTTTGTTCGCTTCTTGCAACTTTTGTGCATTTTTATGAGCGTGAAGATTTAAAATACAATATTATAATGTCTGCCACCGCTGAAGAAGAAGACGCTGGTGACAAAAGTATTTCTGCACTGCTTCCTATTTTACCTGAGATTGATGTAGCTATTGTTGGGGAACCTACCGAAATGCAATTGGCAATTGCCGAAAAAGGCTTGGTGGTATTTGAAGGCAAAGTAGAAGGTACGCCTTCTCATGCTGCGCATCCGAACGATAATAATGCCATTTACAATACTATCGAAGTATTAGAATGGTTTAAAAACTACAAGTTCGATAAAATATCAGATGTCTTAGGTCCTGTAAAAATGACGGTTACTCAAATAAGTGCAGGCAGCCAACACAATGTGGTACCTGCTCATGTAGATTTGGTAATTGACACGCGAGTTAACGACCATTATACAAATGAAGAAATTAATGCTATTCTACAAAAAGAAGCACCTTGTAAGTTAACACCTAGGTCATTAAATTTAGGCAGCTCATCAATACCCATTGAGCATCCTTTAGTACAATCTGGAATTGCATTAGGAAGAAAAACCTATGGTTCACCAACACTTTCTGACCAAGCTGAATTAAGTTGTCAATCTTTAAAATTAGGGCCAGGTTATAGTCCTCGTTCACATTCTGCTGATGAATACATTTTTGTAGATGAAGTATTAGAAGGGGTGAAAATCTATATTGATATTTTAGAAGGATTTATTAAAAAATAAACACAAATACAAGTATCAAACTTTTTGAATTTGAACTTGATTTTTGGATTTGAACTTGACACTATGAAACTCTGGGATAAAGGTTTTAGCACCGATAAAAAGATAGACCATTTCACTGTTGGTAATGATCGTGAATTAGATTTAGTCTTAGCCAAATATGACGTAATTGCTTCAAAAGCACATGCAAAAATGTTAGGTAAAGTAGGTTTAATTCAAGAAAAAGAAGCCGAATTACTCGTAAAAGAATTAGATGCTATTGCAAAGTCTATAGAAAAAGAGGCTTTTACAATTGAAGATTCTTTTGAAGATATGCATTCTAAGATCGAATTTTTATTAACTGAAAAATTAGGAGATACCGGTAAAAAAATTCATACTGCGCGTTCTAGAAATGATCAAGTTTTAGTGGCTATGCATCTGTATCTAAAAGATGAAATTACCAAAGTAAAAACTATGGTAAAAAGTCTTTTTGACTTGCTGTTAGCATTAGCAGAAAAACACCAAAAAGTATTACTCCCAGGGTATACACACCTTCAAATTGCAATGCCTTCGTCTTTTGGCTTATGGTTTTCTGCCTATGCAGAAAATTTAATTGATGATTTGTATTTTCTTGATGCCGCCTATAAAGTAGCAGATCAAAATCCCTTAGGTAGTGCTGCTGGTTACGGCAGTTCTTTTCCTATAGATAGATCTTTCACTACAGATGAATTAGCGTTTTCAACACAAAAATACAATGTTGTTGCAGCGCAAATGAGCCGCGGAAAAGTAGAAAAAGCAACTGCTTTTGGTATCGCAAGTATCGCTGCGACATTGTCAAAATTTGCAATGGACATCACGCTGTATATGAGTCAAAATTTTGATTTTATTTCTTTTCCTGATGAATTAACAACGGGCAGTAGTATTATGCCACATAAAAAAAATCCAGATGTTTTTGAATTGGTAAGAGGCAAATGCAACAAACTTCAAGCCATACCCAATCAATTAACATTGATTATCAATAATCTTCCTAGTGGTTATCACAGAGACTTGCAATTGGTAAAAGAAACAATTGTACCTGCTATTCAAGATATGAAAGCTTGTTTAGAAATCATGACGTTTAGCATTAAAGAAATTAAAGTCAAAAGCGATATTCTAAAAGACCCTAAGTACGATTACCTTTTTAGCGTAGATACGTTAAATGAAATGGTGAAAAATGGTATGCCATTTAGAGATGCCTATAAAACAATGGGAAAAGCTATTGAAAATGGCAATTTTAAACCTAAAAAAGATATTGAACACACCCATGAAGGTAGCTTAGGAAACTTATGCCTAGATGAGATTCGAGAAAAGATGAAAAAATTATAGGTATATAAAAATTTTATAT
>CAZYRG010000344.1:0-3075 GCA_964650425.1 uncultured Flavobacteriaceae bacterium | reverse complement strand
TTCGAATGTATTCAGTTGAACCCGCTTTATGCATTGGAACTTCGTAATGAAGCTTGAAGATGCAATAAATACGGTTGTTTTCTTAATTTTAGCATAGCACCGCTCTGGTGAAAATAAAAAACAAAGCGAAGCATCTGTATTTGCAATAGATCACAGATGTAATAGATTTTCCAATGCATAAAGCGGGTTGAAAGAAAAGTTGATTATGTATTCATTAAAAAAGGGTTTATCTCTATAGACAAACCCTTTTTATTTGGTTAATTAATTAGTTTTCGAAACTTCTTTATATTTATCTAAGGATTAACTTGCTGTTAAGACTAGATCCATCTTCATTAAGTACTCTAACTAAATAGATGCCTGCTCCCAAGGTATCTGTTTGGATGGTAGTTACATTAGATATAACACGTTCTAAAACCATTTGTCCGCTAATGTTGAATACCTGCATCGTGCTTGGCGACTCATTGCCAGTGTCAATCGTAAACGATGATGTGGCAGGATTTGGGAATAGTTTGATTTCTGATACTGCATCAATTGCTGCTGCTTTTGCTGCTCCAACTTTGATTAATCTCCACTGAGCACGTGGACCATTCCATGTTGTGTACTCAATTTCAATGGAGTTGTGTTTTTGAGCTAAGTAATCTCTACCACTAGTTTTGTTTTTAAAGCGATAAATATTGCCGCTTACTTGTTCTGACTGCCATACTCTATCATCTCTAGAAGAATCGTTGGCCCCTGGTTGTACAGTAGTGCCGTTAACCGTATTACCTCCATCGGTATCCAAAACACCTCTGCCGTTGAAATTACTATCAATGTTATAGTACCCATTCGCTGTAGCTACAAGCCTCCATTGTCTGTCTTTATTGGTGTTTGGAGCACCCATTTTTACTCTTGTGCCATCAGAATCCATATAATGTCCAGTAGCAACATTTTGGAAATAATAAGTACCTGCTAATTGTGATCCTCCAGTAGAACCTGTCGAAACAGTTTTTATATAACATCTTTTTGTTACTCCCTTAATTGGATCACCAAAAATTGCATTCGTACAAGGGGTGTTTGAGGTGACATTGTATTTGTATTCAAACTTGCCATTGGCACCATAAGCAATATGTACTGTTCCTGAAACGTTAACAGTTCCTTTTTCGTTTGCTGCAAAAGTATATCCCGATGGCCCACCAGTATTCCCTGTATTACCGCCGGTGTTACCGCCTCCGCCTCCAGTACCAGAAGAACCAGGATTTACATCATTAAATGATGCAGCCATTTTTAAATCACTATAATACGCTGACGCATCATAACCACAAGCTGTTCCTCCATACACTCCCCATTTTGGGTGTATCTCTTCGCCATCATATGTTTTGTGATAGGCTCTTTTCTTATCTGAGGATAATTTCACTTTATATGTACCATAACTTAAAGTTGAATTTTTTAATATTTGTTTTTTACCATCAAACCAGAATTCTACATAACCTTTTTTGGGATCTTTAGATATTTTAATTCCAATTATAATATGTACCCATTTGTTGGTTTTTACATCTTGCTCCCAAATGGTTGATTGTCTTTTTTTTATGTTTATATCGTTAGCATTCCATGTTGGATAGTCAGGACCAGTGGCAATCAACTTTAGCTTTTTGCCATCATAGCTCATGGATAACGGGTAGTTTTGTGTCCATGTACTAGATTTACCAGAGCTCTTCCATTGCCAAACAGCAAAGCTATCATTTATTGTCGTAGTTGATGTGATTTTCCAACGCCATGCGTAATAAACGAGTTCTCCATCTTTAGGTATTGCGTAATCGTTATTTCCAAGAAAAGGATATGGTCTATTGGCTGGGATTACTTGGTTCTTTGATTTTTTTATCAGTGGTCGTGCTAACTCTGCTCTTTTACGACCTTTCTTCTTTCGTATTTTCCATACTTTACCATAAGTTGCATCATTTACAGTTGAAACGGTAGGTTCATCGTGATTGAAGTCTCCGCAAGAACCAGAATTTTGGTCTCCATGAGTATCAAAGGCAGCAAATGACTGTTTGTAGTTCTTTGATACATCTGCAGTCCATCGAACTTGAGCAGAAGCTATGGTTGTTAGCAAAAACAAACCAGCTATGAGAAAAAGATTCGTGTAGCTCATAGCGAGTTTGGGAGTATGTTCCTCGTGTTCTTTCATGTTTCTAGAGTTGGTTAGGAGTAATTTTTTCATAATAAGTTTTTATTTTGCGATAAGGTTATTGTTAAAAAACACAATTAATTTTTATTTGTTTTTATACTAAAGCAAAAAGGACTAGCTGTTTAAGTTTAGTTTTGAAATAGTATTCCATTTTATGGTGGAACATTTGGGGGGCTTCATGTTAAATTGAAGCAAGACTCAATAAAATAATAATTAAGTTCCTGTAAATATTTGATTGTAGCTAATTGTGGGTGTAAGTTTCATTGGATTCATTATTATAAGTTGGTCGACCAATATTACAAAATAGCTGTTAATTAAGGAAGTATATTTGAATAAAAACGTTAAATTGATTGTTTTCTTAGTTAAAATGCTAGTTTTTTAACATTTTATAATTAATTTTTCTAAGAAGTAGGAAATAGTAGCGACTTGATGTCTTTTATTTTCAAGTCTAATAAGTATAATTAAATTTAAATTAAAAGTAGACGTTAGTGTTAGTACTGCCACCGCTGGTGTTTCCGCCAGTGTCAGTACTACTGCTTAATATAATGAAACCCTAGCAAATTCTCTTTTGTCAGTAAGTACCATATAAAGCCCTTTGCTATACCCTTCAAGGTTGATGGTTTGACTTTTTCCAGATAGGATCTTTTGACCCAAAAGATTATAAACTTGCCATGACTTTATCTCTTGCAAATTAAGAATATCATTGGTTGGATTGGGATAAATATGAAGCGGTTTTGTATCAAAGCTTCCAATACTCAAATTTGGTACTACTTTAAGCGTAAAAGTGGCAGAAGAAGAACCACCTCGGCTATCAGTCACAACTACTTTGAACTCATGTTCGCCTTCTGGAAGACTTGTAGTTTCATTGGTGAAATCAGTATTTGGAGATACGTGGCCCCATTCATAAGGAG
>CAZYRG010000343.1:0-3083 GCA_964650425.1 uncultured Flavobacteriaceae bacterium | reverse complement strand
ATACGACCATTAGCAGTTGTTTCGCAGTTGATGCGCAATTCATTATTAGAGGTTTTTAATCAAGATTATATCCGTACGGCACGCGCCAAGGGATTGAGTAGCATGCAAATTATCTATCGTCATGCGCTCAAAAATGCATTGAACCCTGTCGTTACAGCTATTTCGGGATGGTTTGCTTCTATGTTGGCAGGCGCCGTGTTTGTAGAATATATTTTTGGATGGAATGGTTTGGGCAAAGAAATAGTAGATGCATTGAATACACTGGATTTACCAATTATAATGGGTTCTGTCCTGGTTATCGCGATTCTATTTATTTTAATTAATATATTTGTCGACGTTATTTACGGATGGTTAGATCCTAGAGTCGGTATTCGTAATTAATCAAACGTAATTACTAATTTTATAAAACGTTCCTAATACTAAGGAATACAGTACACTATGAGAAAAAATATCGTTGCCGGAAACTGGAAAATGAATAAAAACCTTCAAGAAACGGTTAGTTTGTTGGGAGAATTAAAAAGTACAGTTGCTGCAAATGCAGGGACGGAAGTTATTGTAACACCACCTTTCACGAACCTAGAAAGTACAGTAGCTTCATTAAAGGGATCAGGTATTGGTGTAGCTGCACAGAATATGAACGAAAATGAAAGTGGCGCTTTTACTGGAGAAATTTCAGCATCGATGTTAAAGAGTGTAGGAGTAGAGCATGTTATTTTAGGACACAGTGAGCGTCGTGCGTATTTTGGTGAGACGGATGCAAAATTAGCTGAAAAAGTAAATACTGCCTTGAAGCACGGGATGACCGTTATTTTTTGTTTTGGAGAAGAATTAGAGGATCGTAAGAGTGATAACCATTTCAATATTGTAGAAGGACAGTTAAAAAATGGATTGTTCCATATTCCTGCTGATGCATGGAAAAATATAGTACTAGCCTATGAGCCGGTTTGGGCAATTGGGACTGGTGAGACTGCAAGTCCAGAACAAGCGCAAGAAATGCATGCATTTATCCGTAAAACGATAGCAACTTCATTCAATGATGCCATTGCAGATGAGGTTTCGATTTTATATGGTGGTAGTGTAAAACCTGCTAATGCGAAAGAAATTTTTGCAAATCCTGATGTTGATGGAGGATTGATAGGTGGAGCGGCATTAGATGCAGAAAGTTTTGCGGCTATCGCGAGTGCTTTTTAGATAAAATCAAAAATTATATTTTCCCTCACCCCGGCCCTCTCCCAGAGGGAGAAGAAGCAAAAACAAGTTCTTTCTCCCTCTGGGAGACGGCTAGAGTGAGGGTTTTCTGCACTATCAAAAAAGCGAGTCTTTTAAATTTAAACAAATGACAAACAACAATTATCTTGAATTTGACTTTACTATAGTCGCATTGGGCGAAATGCCACAAAGTATTGGTGGCGAATTACTGATTGCGGAGCTCGGAGCCGTTGGTTTTGAAAGTTTTTTGGAAACAGAAAAAGGAATTACAGCCTATATTCCAGAAGTGGATTTTCAAGAAGCGTTATTTGAAGAAGTTAGTTTATTGGAGATGCCAGCTTTTGATATCAAGCATACATCCAAGGTGATTGAGCAAGTTAATTGGAATGAGGAATGGGAAAAGAATTTTAACCCTATTATAGTTGCAGATCAGTGCAGTGTTAGAGCACCGTTCCATGAACAACCAGCAACCAAATATGATATTGTCATAGAACCCAAAATGTCTTTTGGAACTGGGCATCATGAAACAACGCACATGATGATTCAACATTTACTAGAGCAAGATGTAACAGATCGAAAAACATTAGATATGGGTTGCGGCACGGGAGTTTTGGCTATTTTGGCCGAAATGCGCGGTGCAAAACCCATAGACGCAATTGATATTGACAATTGGTGCTATCTCAATACACAAGAAAATATAGTTCGTAATGAAGCAAAGCATATTACAGCCTATGAGGGAGATGCAAATTTATTAATGGGAAGACAGTATGATGTGATTATTGCAAATATCAATCGCAATATTTTGTTGAATGACATGCCGATCTATGCAAGTTGCCTCAATAAAAATGGAGATTTGTTTTTGAGCGGTTTTTATCAAGAAGATCTTGAAATTATTAGTAAAGCTTGCCAGCAGGTTGGTTTGCAATTTATTACCAACTTTGAAAAGAATAACTGGATTGCAGCGCATTATAAGTTTTTACCATAACATATTGATATTGTTTGTATATTTGTAAAAAAAAGTAGCGATGAGTATACAAGAGGAAATTTTAGAAGAGGTTCTCGAAGAAACTTTAGGGCAACAGAACAATGAAATCGTGTTGTATAATGATGATGTTAATACTTTCGATCATGTTATAGAAACACTTATAGCTACCTGTCAACATGATGCTATCCAAGCTGAGCAATGTGCGATGTTGGTACATTATAGAGGAAAGTGCACTGTAAAAACTGGCACCTATGAAGAATTAGAGCCTAGATGTACAAAAATCTTAGAAGCAGGACTTAGCGCAGAGATTGTTTAATACTTTAATTCTCTTTTTTTGTTTCATGTAGTGCTATAAGTTCAGATAGTGCAGCGCGCACATCTTTTATAGGATATTTTAAAACCCCTTGTTGTACGATTACTGGAGCAATAATTGCTTTTTCTTCATATCCATCTTTTTTTAGTCGTTCCCAAAAATATTGATAAAAACGATCTTTTGTATCCACATTTATTTCGCGATAAGCAATGTGTTTTTCGTGCAATCCTTTAAGTAGTTTACTGCATTTCTCACAATCTTTTTTGGTAAAAATAACCAATTCATTGTCCATAATATCGGCAACATTAGCTTCTTTTTTAGGCCCTTCGCTACGATTGATTTCAATAAAGTTGGGTTCCTCATTTATGATGAGGTTATAGGTGTAGGACGATTCCACATCTTTTAGTGGGATGAGTGTAATCATTTCAGATTGCGTTGCTGGTGGTATTGTTTTGATAATAGGTCTGGAGCTACTCTTTCGGTATCCAGTTGGATTTACTTTTAGGAATATATTTTGAGGTTTGTCCGTGTTGTTTTTAGCATATAAAATGGTGCGTTTGGGGAGCTTTTTTTCTA
>CAZYRG010000342.1:0-3091 GCA_964650425.1 uncultured Flavobacteriaceae bacterium | reverse complement strand
AACTTAATACAGATATCCTAACTAATGAGTTAGGGTTTATAGCGCAAGCTTGTTTTGACAAGGCGGTAAAAACCAGCGCGATCTATAGCATTGTTTTAATTGCTTCTACTAAGAAAACGATAGCGCAAGACATTCATTTTATTGATAAAAAACTAGAAAGTGCCTTTGCAGAAAACACAGATATTAAATTGCCTAGTGGTTCCTTTTTTAGTCCAAATCCAAGTGGGGCTAAAGGAGATCTGGCATTTGTATATCCAGGTTCGGCAACTACCTATGAAGGGTTGGGGCAAGATTTATTTCAGTTTTTTCCGAATCTCTTAAGTGATTTTGAGAATCGCATTCCAAACTTGAAAGACTTTTTTGGGCTCGATTATTTATTCCCAAAAAAGCAAGACAGTGCAACGCCTTCGCCCAACATTCAAGGAGATGCGATCTCTATGATGTCTGCAGGAGTATTGTATTCTGCCCTGTATACTCACATTTTAACAACCTATTTTGGCGTACAACCAAAAGCTGCGATGGGCTATTCTATGGGAGAATGTAGCTCTATGTGGTATTCTTTTGGGATTTGGAACCCAGGAGAGGGAACAAAAGTATTCCGTAATTCTCCTATTTTTAAAAACAAGTTTTCAGGAAACCTAGAATTACTAGCCGAAGAGTGGAACATTAGCACAGAAGAAGCAAAAGCAAGATGGCAAAGTTGGATTTTGCTCGTAACTAAAGAAAAAGTAACCGCAATAATCTCAGCTTTTGATAAAGTATCCATCACGTTTATAAATTCTGAAAAAGAGTTGATTATCTCTGGTGATAAAAGCCAGTGTGCAGCATTGATTGCGGCATTAAATTGCCCATCGGTGTTAGTGCCTTTTCAAAATATTATCCATAATGAGTTCTGTAAAAAAGAATATGATGGGTTGATAGAGATGCATAATTTTCCATTAGAAAATCAGCCAGAAATCGATTTTTATTCTAGCTTAACGGGGGAGAAAATCCCAATGGACTCGCTCACCATTGCAGAGAATTCGACAAAAGTGTGTTATAAAACAGTTGATTTTCCTGCTTTCGCAAAAAAAATGTCTGGTAACGGATTTAGCACTTTTGTAGAGTTAGGTCCCAATAGTACGTGTACTGGCTGGATAAAAGATACACTCGATCAAGACAATCACGCTGCCTGTGCGATTGATAAAAAAGGAACGAGTTCTATACAGTCCTTATATGAATGTTTAGCACAGTTAATTTCAAACGGGATAGACATTGATTTGAGTTTATTATATCCTAATGCTAATCAAAAACCCATCAAAAAGCGCTTTACTAAAAAAGTGAAAACAGGAGGGAGGCCAGTATATGATGTGCTGTTATCTGAGGATATGAAACGTCAATTTGAAACAATCAAACGAAAAGAAAAAATAGATACTGGTATACGCTTTCGCGAAAGCGAACAACCAACTACAACCACACATACATTAGAAAAAAAATCTAATATGATAGATACAGCACAACCAAAAACGACGACTAAAATCGGAGAAAATGGATTGAAATTACAAGACTTTAATGACCCGAATCATTTAAAAGATAAAAATATCATTTTCACCAAAGAAGATCTCATTGAGTTTTCTGAAGGGAAGATTGGGAATGTTTTTGGGGCAGAATACAATGTGATTGACCAATATAAACGTCGAGTAATGTTACCTATGGATCCATATTTATTGGTGAGTAGAGTTACAGGTCTAAATGCAAAACTAGGAGAATTCAAACCTTCTACAATGCAAACTGAGTATGATATTCCATACAATTCTGGTTATGCAACCGATACCCAAATTCCTTGGGCAGTATCTGTAGAGTCTGGGCAATGTGATTTAATGTTGATTTCTTATTTGGGAATCGATTTAGAAAATAAAGGAGAGTATGTATATCGTTTATTAGATTGCACCTTGACTTTTATAGACGATTTGCCTTTTGAAGGACAAACATTGCGCTATGATATTTCTATCAATTCATTTGTTAGAAATGGGCGTAATTTGTTGTTTTTCTTTAGCTATGAGTGTTTTGTAGAAGATCGTATGGTCTTAAAAATGACTAACGGAGTTGCTGGTTTCTTTACAGATGAAGAATTGAGTAAAGGAAACGGAGTGGTATATACAGATAGTGAGAAGAAAAAATTCTCAGCTATAGAAAAGAAAAAATTCATTCCTTTTTTAACAACAAAGAAGACTTCTTTTGATATTGAAGATTTAAGACATCTCATTAATGGAGATGCGCATACTTGTTTTGATGATATTTCATATTTCCCTAATGGTAGAAATGAATCTATACGTCTAGCTCCAGAAAAAATGCTAATGCTAGATCGCATAACCAAAGCAGATGTGCACGGAGGTGCTTATGGTTTAGGAGAGATTATAGCAGAAAAAGACCTGAGTCCAGACGATTGGTACTTTCCTTGTCACTTTAGAGATGATCAAGTGCTAGCAGGTTCTTTACAAGCAGAAGGAGGAGGGAATTTATTACGTTTCTTTATGATGATGCTAGGTTTACAACGCCTTAAAAAAGATGCACGTTTTCAACCTATTTATGATCTTCCGCAGAAAGTGAGATGCAGAAAAGAGGTAACGCCAAAGGATAAAAAACTAATTTATCGCTTAGTTATAAAAGATATTGGATTATTACCTGATCCCTATGTGATAGGAGATTTAGAGATTATTGTGGATGGTGTGATTACCGTACATTTTGAAAATTTAGGATTGCAATTAAGAGAAAAAGATAATCCAAAATACTTAGAGCAACCTAAGAAAATAACTGAGAATGTACTCTTAAACGAAACCGACATCGAAACGTTTGCATTAGGTAGACTGGCCGATTGTTTTGGTCCAGAATATGCCGTTTATGATAATAGATCATTATCACGTCAACCCAATACCGATTTACAAGTGGTAAGTCGTGTGATTAAAATAGACGGAGAGCGTTTTGACTTCTCAAAGCCAACAAATATTTGGACAGAATATGATGTGCCTCAAGATGTGTGGTATTATAAACAAAATGCGTCTATGACAATGCCGTATGCGGTATTGATGGAAATCGCCCTACAGCCTTGTGG
>CAZYRG010000341.1:0-3096 GCA_964650425.1 uncultured Flavobacteriaceae bacterium | reverse complement strand
ATAAAGCGGGTTTAAAGAACAAACTAATAATCATCTTCGTTTAGAATTTGATAAGGTTCATCAAGAAAGAAAGAAAGAAAGAAAGAAGATTTTAAAAAACTTAGACTAACCATTTACTATTAAAATTCTAACCAAAAAAAACTGCTCTGGAGGTGAAGCAGTTTTTAAATTTGTTCTTTAAGGAAAAATAAAATCTATATCGGTTTTAATAATATTCAATGATTAGTATACATTAAAATCCTTAGAAAAAGTCTTTTTCCCTTTGTGAATAACTAAGGTATAAGAGCCTCTAGGCAATTCTTTTGTACTATATGTTCTTTTAATAATCAAATCATTTACACCTTCTTCTTTAGCAAATTCATCTCCATTTTCTGTGTACATTTTGATTTTAATAGCTTCTTCATTCGTATTCAAAAGTGAAAATTTGAAGATATCTCCATCTTTAAGATACTGCGGCTTGAAAATGAATTTTGCTGCTTTCTCTATCAAGGTTACACCTAGATCATTTTTAAGTACTGGAGTGATTTGTATTTGACTATCATTTTCTACTTCTACAAAATACATCCCATTATTCACTTCTTTTAAGCTGAAGCTTTTCTCAAAATTTGAAATCTGTCTAAAGGTCTTTCTAAACAAAGATGTACCATCAAAATCTTTGATCACTAAACGTTCTCCAACACTTACACTTTTCAAAGATATATTGACAAGGTTTAACGCTTTGTTTACACTGACTTCTACTTTTTTTGCTGCACTAACAGATGTTAACCCTAACATTGCTACTGCTAATACGATTGTTTTAAAATAATTTTTCATAATCTATCGTCGTTTTGTTATAATTTTAATTTGATATAATTACCATGATTTGTTGATGCAAATGTATAACCTGATTATCAACTGTTTTACACCTAAATTCACCTATTTATATGCTATATTAACCTACAAGGATTTCGTAGTCATAAAGTTTAGTTAATACGCTCATTTTTAATTATAAAATGCTTTTTAAAATTAAAATACTCATCACTAATACGTAATTTAGTAATAGGAAATGCAGTAACCTATGAAACCAACATTAGAGAAAATCGCACCTCATTTTAGAAATTCCTTCTATTATGAACAATACTCAGAAACACATATTAATAAGCCTCCGCAATGGCATTATCATCCGGAGATAGAACTAGCCTATATCAACAAAGGCAATGGAAAAATTCAGGTAGGCAGTCACGTTTCTAATTATCACGATGGTGCATTGATTTTAGTAGGTTCAAATGTACCTCATTGTGGATTTACCAATAACCTATTAGGTGATCGGAAGGAAACCATTATACAAATCAAACCCGATTTTATGGGAGCTGCCTTTTTGGAAACACCAGAAATGCTATCCATCAAACTGCTGTTTGAAATCGCAAAAAAAGGAGTCGTTTATCATGGTAAAACAAAAAAAATCCTCGGAGATCTTATCGAAACCTTAGGAACACAAGAACCATTTGATCGTTTCATTACACTGCTTCAGGTACTAAAACGGTTAGAAGCTTCTGAAGAACATACCATTCTCAATGCAGAGGGCTATGCGATCAAAGCGGAATTAGAGGATAATAACCGTATCAACATCATCTTTAATTATGTACGCGAGGAATTCCAAAACCCTATCGCTCTAGAAACTATTGCAGAAATTGTAAGCATGAGTGTCCCTGGGTTTTGTCGTTATTTCAAAAAAATTACTGGAAAAACCTTTACCCAATTTGTTAATGAGTATCGCTTAGTACATGCCGCAAAATTACTGCACGAAAAACAGATTAGCATTAGCGAAGTTTGTTTTGAGAGTGGTTTTAATAATTTCTCCCATTTCAATAAACTCTTTAAACAATTTACAGGTAAAACAGCAAGTTCTTATCGCAATGAATTAAACTTTACTGTGATGGAATAAAATAACATGTCATGCGCATACCGCTTGGCCACTTTCTTGTTTACATTTAGCGCACACGGTGAACGAATATTACACTACATCTATTATCTAATGAGAAGCACGTATATTTTCTAAATAAGAGACCTAATAGTAGATTTCTAGGTCTTTTCTTTAATAAATTTTGAAATTTCTAGTGCAGAATCTACCCAAATTTCCTTTTCTTTTTTCTTTATATATTTCAATAGTTTTTTATGCTCCTTTTTTGAGATATTAAGATGATGTTCTCCTCCTACTCCATGAAATAAGAAAATGAGTAAACGCTCCTCTAGAATTGCCTGATCAACAAGTGCCTTCATATCATCCGCTGTTTGGCCGTTCATGGAATAGGCTTTCAAATCATACCTATCCAGTGTTTCCAAATCATTCATTGCTCCATACACTCCTCGAGCTGAAACAAATAACGGTTTGACACCTGGCACATAAGAAATCTCCAACACACTCGTATCCCCACAGGTATATGCATAGGTTCTTTCCTTTTTACCATCTAATGCTGTTAGTTTCTTATTGGCTCGTTGTATTTCGTCAATAATTTGGTCATAAGAGTACGTGTCCAAATCGCTGTCTGCATGTACCCATGCTCTACCTTTGGATTTCCCAGCGCAGGGGTGAAATTCCGTATGATTCCCCAGTTCATGACCATTACTTGCAACAGCTTGCCATTCAGACGCCCTGCTTTTAAAATCATTCGATTCGGTCGGCACATAAAATGTTCCTTTAAATCCATAAACATCCAGCTCTGGAATCACATTATCTAAGTGCACATTAAGCGCATCATCATAGGTAAGAACAATGGCACATTTCTTTCCATTCCAACTATAGTTTGTCGTACTTTCTGTAGCCATATCTCTTTTTGATTTACAACTAAAGAATATTATTAATAAAAAAAGACAAGAACTATATAAAATGCTATTAAATTTTATATAAGTCATAATATGTTTTATAGAGATAATGGTTTAAATAAAAGTCTGTTTTAATACTGTTATTTTTTGTTAGGGAATGCTACACAACGTTCAGTATAAACGGTCGTTTTAATGCCGTTTACACTGAACGTTGTGTGTTCGTTTTATTTTAATTTCCATTCAGTAAAATCAATTTCTTTTGGTCTAGCTTTTACCTTAAGGTCTAATTTGTTA
>CAZYRG010000340.1:0-3122 GCA_964650425.1 uncultured Flavobacteriaceae bacterium | reverse complement strand
ATCGCATTTTCGACCTTCATAACGAAGTTTTAATGCATAATCCAGGTTTAAAAACATTAAAATGATACAAAAAGATAACAAATCAAGAAATTTTTGGGATAGCGCTTCAAAAAATTATGATAAAACAGAAGAACGCTTTGCATATATTCACAACAAGTCGAGGGAGAACACCAAAAAATATCTTCATACCAGCAATGTTGTTTTGGATTATGGATGCGGAACAGGCACAACAACATGTGAATTTGCCAATCTTGTGAAAGAGATTCATGCAATTGACATCTCACCAAAAATGATTGAAATTGCAAAGGAGAAAGCAGCTGTTTGTCAAATTGAAAACGTAAATTTCCTAGCAACGGATATTTTTGATGCTAGACTTAAAAAAGAATCATTTGATACGATACTAGCTTTCAACATGCTGCACACCATAACTGACCCTCACGTAATTGTAAAATGGATAGATGAACTATTGAAGCCTAATGGGGTATTTATTTCTATAACTCCTTGCTTACGAGATAAAATGTCATTATTAGTTAACATTCAAATTCAATTCGTCCGTTTTTTGTGTAAAATAGGAGTCATCCCCATACCAATAAGAAGACTAAAAAGCACAGAATTAGATGTTTTAATAGCAAATGGAAATTTTCAAACCGTTAACACTGAAAAGATCTATAAAGGAGCTTCAAGTTATTATGTGGTAGCCAAAAAAAAGAAAGTCTTGTGAGTTCTGGGACCTAAAATAGGTATAAAAATCAGCATTTGTATAGATAAAGAAAGTACAACAATGTATCCTATATAAAGTCCTTTACCTAAATCCTAGGGATACATTAAACCCGGTTTATGCATTAGAAAGTCTATTACGGCTTGAAACTACTTCAAAACCTAGCACTCCGTTATATTTTTATGTTTCACCGTAGCGGTGCTATGCCAAAACATAGAAAACATTAGGTTTTATTGCATTTTCAATCCTCATAACGAAGTTCTAATGCATAAACCGGGTTAAAGGCACATATTTTACAAAGTTAAAGGGACATAGTTTACCTATTTCATTAACCAAAAAACCTTATAGAATCTATCTCAAGAATAGTAAGATTATCTGTAAAATCCATAAATCTAGAGTATTCCCAATCTATGCAGCTCGTTACAAAACCAAACAGTGATGGTACTCATTGCAAACGAGCACTAGCGAAGGATTGACTCAATCAACCATTCCGGCATGCTTGATTCTAAACTGTTATAAAAGGTTAACTTTTTAAACAAAATCGAAACACTAAAAATTCTAACTATAGTAAGGCAAACCCTATAGATGCATTGACTTTCTGTACGATAAATTTAAACTTCGTGAAAATCAATAAAACATTCTAGCATTTTGAGTTTGTTCAGACAATTTAAAAATCGCTCTTTAGGTAAGCATTTTTACCTATATTTAAGTATACTTTTTTAAAAATAAATTTTCATGAAAAAACAGTTACTTTTTACTTTATTTTTTTTCAATACAATCTTTATTATTTCCGCACAATCAAATACATTAACTTTTATGGGTAATTCTGCAACTACAGAAACGTTTCGATTTGGAACCGATGCAAATGTTTACGCGCTTTCGGGTACAGATTTTAATGATGCTCCTGCGTTTATCAGTTACAATTTAGCGGTAGCTAATGGAACTCCAGTTAGTGAAACTATGGGTATGAATACTAGTGGTAATAATGTTGATGCAACTTTAACATTTAGATACAGAAAAAGAGCTGCTAATACAGTAACGGCAACTATTCTAATTCCTGGTCAAATAGATATGACTTATGTTTTACCTGACACCTCTATGGATGATGGTGATGGTGATATTCTAATAGATAAAAATCTAGAATATACTACAGTCATTCCTTTATCCTCAGCTGTAACGAATGTAACATTTAGAATTGATGAAATGGCACAGAATGGAGCTACTAATATTCGTTTTAGATTGTACGATGTAAAAATTAATGGACAAGTAACATTATCTATAAAAGATATTGATAATCAAGCAATAAAAATTACTACTAATTCTGTAACAAGCAGCTTTCAAATAGATTCTAATAACCGTATTAAAAATGTAAAATTATATAGTATTAATGGTCGTTTATTAAAAACATTTAACGAAAGTGATGATTATGATATTAGTGATTTAGCTACTGGAATATATATTGCTAATATCAAAACAGATTTAGGTTCTAAAACACTTAGGCTTGTAAAAAAATAGTATACAATACAACAAAGATTTAGAAACTGAGCTTAAAGATTTGTTTTTAAGCAAAATACCATTACCATTCATTTCTAAACGCACTTAAACCCTAGAAATACGGAAGAATTAAAATTACATTTTCTTGGACAAAATGACCATCATGAATCGTTGAAAAAAAGATCAGTGTTGGAGAATTATTAAATCCGAAATGTATATGAAATTTAGCACGCTGCTGAATCACTTACTCAATCGGAATTGAAAAAGTTTGCGGATTAAAACGCTATCAAATAGCATATAAAAACAAGCCACAGAAATAAATTCAAAAAAACAAGTGACTTATAATGAAATCATAGAATGTCTTTATGACTTGAAAGATCCTGAAAAAGTAATTTTCAAAGAAAAGAAGTTCGGAATTGTATCACATAATTCTTTGGGTATTTATCACAAAGAATTGAAAATGATTGCCAAAGAAATTGGACAAGATAATGAACTTGCTTTACAACTTTTTGACAGCGGAATATACGAAGGGCGGCTTTTATGTAGTAAAATGTTTAAACCCAAAGATGTTACAGAGTCATTAATGGAAAAATGGGTGAAGACGTTTGAGAATTGGGAGATTTGTGACAGCTTCTGTATGGGGATTTTTTCTAAAAGTCCATTTGCACTCTCTAAGATATTGGAATGGACGGAAAGAGCATCGGAGTTTGAAAAGAGAGCTGGTTTTGCAATTATGGCATCGTATTGTATGGCGGATAAAAAATCAGAAAACGAATTATTTGAACAATTCTTTCCCATCATAAAACGAGAGGCGAATGACGAAAGGTTATACGTGAAAAAAGCCGTCAATTGGTCCTTACGAAACATTGGAAAACGAAATATTGACTTGAATGCAAAAGCTATCGATGTT
>CAZYRG010000339.1:0-3127 GCA_964650425.1 uncultured Flavobacteriaceae bacterium | reverse complement strand
ACATACTCATTTAAAAAAAATTCAGTTCTTTGCATTTTACGGGAAAAACGTAAAACTATGGGTAAGAAACCTGTCGATACAAAAACTACTTAACAAACAATGTATAACTTTTAATCCCTTATGAATATGAAACGAATTTTTTTAGGAATCTTGGCAGCACTTTTTATGATTGGCTGTACTACAGAAGAAGCTGAAGTAACGGCTGAGCAAGATATGTCATTTTTAGAACCAAGTGAGCAAGCCCGTTTGTGGAATAAAATAGCATCCCAAGGCTCAAACACCTCTGATAAGGTAGCCGCAAAAGGACAATGTACTGATATCGGTAGATACGAAGCAAGTATATTTGTACAATATACTGGAGGAGGTACTGGTAGATCCTTTAGTAGATTTTGGAAAGTACTAAGTAAACGATATGAATTATCAATTAAATATAGGGTAACTCCAACAAATCCTTGTCCAAGTATTAGATTACCACTATTTCCTCAAATTACTTATAACAGCTCAGAAGATAGTTATGAAGAAATATGGGAATCTTACCTTCCTAGCGGAGGGGATCCTGGCCCTAGAGCACGAAAAGTTCCATTGGAAGATAGTGATGATAGTGCCGACTAAAAGTTGTTCAAAAATATAATTTAATATTTATGAGACGACTTTTTTAGGTAATTTGACTGTGCTCTTTATGAATAGTTTTACTACTAAGTAGGCTGTCGCAAATCCAGATCAAGATTTTTCTTTTTTGGAATCTCTTGAACAATTACATTTGTGCGACCAAGTTATTGGTAAAAAAATAATAAAAGTATCCCTTTTCCATATCCTATAAATGATAGTAATGATTTAGGAGATCTTTAACGAATTCGAAATAACCTTAATTTTATTGTATTTTTAACCCTTAAATTCATCAAATGTTTTTAAGGGTTATTTTTATTTCAATATTTTGCTTTTTACTCCAGGACCTATGGAGCCAAAAAGATTCTTTTTTCAATAAAATCATAGAGAAACAATCTTTTAATCATGCCATTGAATCCTTAGATTCTACCTTAGTAGCTTTAGAAAAGGAGAAGGATTATGAAAAATATATCGATACCTATTATAAATACACGAAATGGCTTTTCAAAAATAAGCTATATGAGGAGATTAATAAAAATACCGAAAAGTTGAATCTTGAAGAAAACACAATTTTTCCAATTCCATTAAAACAAAAGATATACTATTTCAACGCCCTATCGTACAGGAAATTAAAAAATTTAAACAAAAGTATCGCTTACTTTCTGAAAGTAACACAATATAAGAATAACCATGATTTTGAAGCTCGGGCATTTTCTAGACTAGCATCATGTTATTGGAAAAAAGATGATTACATTAAGGCCTTAGAATATTATAAAATCAGTTATTCGAAGTTTATTGAAAAAAAAGATTTTAAAAGAGCTGTTACTAGTTGTATTAATATAGCACAAATATATCAATACCTAGAAACCCTAGAGGCCTATAAAAAATCAGCTGAATATTTATTAAAAGCTGATTCCATTGCCCAGGTCTACCCAATTAGTTTTCAAAAGAAATTTTATACTAATATTTTTATTGGTGAAGTTTACAATCAAAAGCTAACTTTGAATATTCCAAAATCCTTGAAGTACCTTGAAAAAGCCCTTGAAATGGCAAAAAAGGTTAAGGATTCCTTTAAAATTGCGGAATCTTATGCCTATTTAGGCGAACTTTATAATACTACGAACCCCCTAAGATCTATTGCATATCAAGAGTTATCCATTAAACATAACCTATCGATTGATAGCAGTATGATTAGTAACAACTACCTGAACATAGGTTATGCAAATGGAATTGATATGCAATATCAAGTTGGAATAAATAATCTCAAAAAAGCATTAAGCTTTTTGAATATTGACCTAGAGAAAACTATAATTCCTCAAACTTCAAATAAAGAAATTGTTTTGCAAAATGTATCGGATTTGGCACCAATTTATTTAAAAAAATCTATCCATCAAAGAGATGAAAAGGACTTAAAAAAGGCCCTTAAAACCTTCCGTCTAGCAGACCAACTCATTGACCTCATCCGCATAGAAAACAGAGAATTCCAATCCAAACTCTTTTGGCGTAAACAAAGTGCGGAAGTCTATGGAAAAGCCATTGAAGCCTGTTATCTGGCAGGAGATACAAAACAGGCCTTTTACTTTATGGAAAAGAACAAGGCGTTGCTTCTTACTGAGGACCTAAAAAATCAACAATTACGCCAGTCACTATCACTTCCGGATAGTATTGTAGATAAGGAGATTTCGC
The DNA here is from genome assembly GCA_964650425.1 of uncultured Flavobacteriaceae bacterium. Classification (GTDB taxonomy): domain Bacteria; phylum Bacteroidota; class Bacteroidia; order Flavobacteriales; family Flavobacteriaceae; genus Aquimarina. Next base: position 835 of record CAZYRG010000339.1, on the reverse strand, counting down.
TTAAAAAAGAATTGTATACCCTGCAGCATGCTACTTTTAAGAATAAAGATTCTGCGATGGTCTCGCAGTTAGCAAAAGAGCGAGAATTACAAAACCTACAGGACAGCATTGCGGGTCAGCATGCGTCCTATAAATCCCTAAAAACCGAATCTCCGATTCTTTCCCTTAGTCAAGTTCAGGGTTCTTTGGCTCCAGATACTGCGGTGCTAATGTACAATATTGGAAAATATGATGATTATAGTAAAATCACCCCTGAGAACGGCTACACTCCTGTGATTCCAAATTGTGCTTATGGGGTCAAAACGCATCATCCTGCTTATGGTTTATTGATCACCAATAAAGATGTGGAATTTTTTGAGCTCAAAGATGCGGATCGCTTACAGCAAAAAGTTCAGGGTTTGATTCGGCTCATGAAAAAACCCTTTGCTACTCCATTAGATCGTGAGAATTACACTACTGCAGCTTTTGCCGTATATAAAAACTTGGTGCCAAACTCGATCAAGACTTTGATCAAAAACAAAAAATTACGAATCATTCCTGATAATTATCTACACTTTTTACCTTTTGAGGCTTTAAAAACAAGTGTAAGTGCTGATAGTAATTACTGGCTGCAAGAAAACGAGATCAGCTATGCATATTCTAATGCCTTTTTGGCAAACATCCAAAAGCCTAGTCTTGAAAAGCAGCTTTCTTTTGCGGGCTTTGCTCCCATAAGTTTTACAGATCCTACTTTGATGCCATTAATCAGCAGTCCAGAGGAACTGGTTGATAGTAGCTCCTATTTCGAAACTTCTAACTATCTAGAAGGACAAGCAACCAAAAAGCAGTTCCTAGA
>CAZYRG010000338.1:0-3138 GCA_964650425.1 uncultured Flavobacteriaceae bacterium | reverse complement strand
GTATGCAGCGTACACATCAGGTCTTGCTTCTGCAATGCTAATAGAAGAACCTGCAAATATTCTAGCTTTTTTTCTAACGGCAATCAAATCTTTAATCGCTTGTTTTACACCATTACCTCCATCAAAGAAGTGTGTCCAGAATACCATAGGGATCCCTGGATGCGTTAGGATATAAGCATATCCTTTTCTAAGACTAGTTTCATCACTAGGAAACACATAGTTAGAACCACAACACTGTTGGGCAAAACCAGTGTCATGGTTATCTAAGAATGTTACTGCTTTTACTGGGTTCCATCCTACAAAACCAGATGGACGTCCTTCAAAATCTCTTAAGTAGGAAAAGTTATTATCTCGTATAGCGTTCTGCAAACTTACTTTGGTATTAAAGTCAAAAGCAGAACTTGATTGCTGTGTTTTATTCACAAAATTGTTGATTTGCACTCTACTACTTTCTAATAGTTCACCTACTGCAAAATAAGGATTTGTGTCATCATTATATTCTTTATTATAAATAGGATTATATCCATGTACAAAATCATAACGCCATCCATCAAATCCAAGATCATTTTTCAAGAAACGCATGTATCTTTTAATCTCATCACGTACTGCAGGATTTCTATGATCCAAATCACGTGCTGGTCCGTAGGTCCCGTTAGACCCATCAGCCTTTAAGTCATTACCAGGGAAGTAATCACCGTTGATACTAAACTCTACAGGAAAATTTACAAATTGACGTCCTTCGTCATCTGCAGTGATAAAAGTAGTTGGCCATGCCGGATTATTAAAATCCACAGCATTTGTAGAACCTACTCTATGATTGATTACAATATCTCCAATGATTTTGATATCAGAAGCATGATATTGTGATATTAGTGACCGTAACTGTGCTTCTGTACCATATGCACTATTGAAATCATACAATTCTCTAGGAAGGTATCCTTGTGGAGCTGCAGAATTACTTGGTGGTGGTAACCATACCATATCAATACCAGCATTGCTTACTTCACCACGTACAGCAGCTACAACGTCATACCACGTTTGTCCAGCTGGTTGGTTTTGTACATTCCAGTCAAATGCCTGAAACATAACATCTTCGTCTTGCGCGCTTATGATTCCTGAAAAGAGGAATAATAGCGAAAACGATAGCGTAATTTTCGATAAATAATTTTTCAATTCCATTGTTCGCGTTTTTTTGAGTTAGTCATTTATTTTTTCTCAATTATTTCACTAATTTATTACCATTTCCGTGATATATAAAAACCGTAACGCTACTACAACGTTTGCGTGTTGATAAATTGTCTTCTTTTAGCGTTTTTTAAGAGTTTTAGTTATTGATTTTGTAAAAAAATGACAATTATTTAGGGGTATTTGTCATTTTTTGGTTAAAATTTGATTTTTTTTCAAAAAAAGAGGTTAATTGGAGAGAAAATGTTATAATCGATTATAGCGCTTTTTTTAGAAAATTTTGTGACATTTACCTTGATTTATAGATCGTTATTCTTTATACTAAGGAATGCTTTTTTAGATGTTTTTTTGAAATTTTTTATGGATTTGCTATACCATTTTAAAATCTAATAAGACTTCTCCTTCTATACTCGCCTGCAGGTGATCGCCTTTATAGATTTGTCCAGTACCAGTTGTAGGTGTTCCAGTAAAGATTAAATCCCCAGGTTCTAGTGTCATGTATGTGGAAATGAAAGCAATTGTAGTAGCAAAGTTATGAATTATCAGACTTGTGTTTCCTGTCTGCACTTGTTTGTTGTTAATTTTTAAACCAAAATTAATGTCATTAAGGTCAGAAAAATCAGTAATAGGTTTGAACGCTGATATCGGTGCAGCGCCATCAAATCCTTTTGCTAAATCCCATGGCCCTTTAACTTCTCTGTAGGTATTGAGTACATCTTTTGCGGTATAATCAATCCCTACTGCAATGGCTTCAATATAGGAATTGGCGTCTTGTTCAGCGATATCTTTACCCGTTTTTCCTATTTTGAGGACCAATTCTACTTCATATCGTAAGTCATTGGTGAAAGAAGGGAAGACTATATCTGCATTGTTTTTAACGAGACTTGATTCGGGTTTTGTAAAAATGGTGAGTGCTCCTCCCTTTTTTACCGCAGCTAATTCTTCAGGACTGTTGACATAGTTTTTTCCAATACCTACAATTTTCATAATGTACTTTTTTGTGTGATTATTATTTTTCAAAAATCTAAAAATACATAAATAATAGTTGAAAAAGTATCCAAGCAATTATATTAAACTTGTAACACTTTGTGGAATATATATCTCCATAGCACCTAAACCATATTTTTTGTAATCGGCATCCGATATTTTGATGCCGTCATAACCTCTTAGGAGGTATTCTAATTCGGCCTTCAAGACTCCTGCTCCCACGCCATGTATGAATACTACACGTTGGATGCGTTTGCTTATGGCAAATGCTAGTTGTCGTTTTGCGGTGTCTAATTGTATGTTGAGTATTTCGTAATTAGATAATCTTTGATATGATTTGATAAGCTTGTCTATATGCAAATCTACTTCCATTGGCGGTTGTTGTCGCGCTTTTTTTGAGGGAAGTGTGGTTCTACGTTTTTTGGGAGGTTCTTTGTCTTTAAGGATTTGATCAATGTTTTTTGGTGTACTATATAAAAGGTTTTCATTAGTAATTTTAACAACTTCAGACTGATGAAATGTTATTTCAAAGCCATTGTCATCTTCAATGGTCACCGTCTCCTCTTTAATTTGTATAATAATTCCGGCAATATCATCATCTATAACAGCTATGTGGTCTCCTATTGCAAGCATAAGTATGTAATTAGTTATGGTACATCGATGCAAAATTAGTATTTTTAAACGCGATGGAAAATTATATGCTTCCTTGTTTAAATAAAAAATACCTCGGGGTAGAATGCCTTGGTTGTGGTATCCAAAGGGCTTTGGTACTACTATTCAAAGGGGAATTTGTTGAAGCCTTTTTGATGTACCCTGCTATATATCCACTATTAATGCTCGCAGTTGTATTGGGGTATTCCAGCTTTTTTAAGTTAAAATATTCCTCAATAATTTCAACTGTTTTGGCCATTATCAGCGTATTGGCTGTACTAATTAATTATACGATCAAACACTTTTTATAAATTA
>CAZYRG010000337.1:1441-3138 GCA_964650425.1 uncultured Flavobacteriaceae bacterium | reverse complement strand
AAAACCTCATTCCCCAACAGGAATGAGGTTTTTTTATACAATATTCCTATCTTTAGCGGATACTAACTAAACAATACCCTTTATGTACACTACCCTTCAAGTTTTACACTCTTATTGGGCCTATTTGGTCGTACTAGTCGTTGTACTTGCTACGTTCAATGCCTTGATAAAATTCTTTGCCAAAAAAGAATATGGTGCCAAAGATTTTAGAATTTCCTTATTCGCCCTGATTGTTACTCATATTCAATTATTAATGGGATTAATTTTGATTTTCTTTTCACCTTTTTTTGTTTGGTTTTCGGGTACACATCAAGTTAGTGAAATTATGAAAGATGCTACACTTCGTTTATACAATGTAGAGCATCCAACCACGATGATTCTTGCCGTAGTGTTTATTACTATGGGCTATTCGAAACACAAAAAGAAATTGACTTCTACGCCAAAATTCAAGCTACTGGCTATTTTCTATACACTAGCTTTAATTCTAATGCTTTCGAGAATCCCATGGGGGAATTGGTTGTCATAAAAAGCTAAGCGGTTTTCAGTTGGCAATTTTCACAAGAGCTATGAATCAATTGCTTCAACTTAAAAAATCATAACCCGTCACTCTGAACTCATAATAAAAAAATGCGCTATACCACCTTACCAAATACTGATATCAAAGTCAGTAAAATATGCCTAGGCACCATGACCTGGGGAAAACAAAACACCGAAGCCGAAGGTCATGATCAGTTAGACTACGCCATTGATCAAGGCGTCAATTTTATTGACACTGCAGAATTGTATGCAGTTCCGGCATCTAAAGAAACTTATGGCAAAACTGAGGAGTATATTGGCACTTGGCTCCAAAAAAGAGGAAAACGCGATGACCTCGTTATTGCTTCCAAAATTGCGGGTCCTGGAGATTATACGAAACATATCCGTACTGGTGGTTATGTAAAGCATGAATTGACCGATGCTATTGAAAAAAGCTTGAAACGCATGCAAACCGATTATATTGATTTGTATCAATTGCATTGGCCGGAGCGCAATTCTAATTTTTTTGGCAAATTGGATTACCCCCACAAAGCAGATGAGCAATGGGAAGATAATTTTGCACAAATTCTTGAGGATTTAACGGATTTTGTAAAGGCAGGTAAAATTCGACAAATCGGATTGTCTAATGAAACACCTTTTGGACTCATGCGCTATCTAGAGGAAGCCAATAAGGGTGCGCCAAAAATGATTACCGTACAAAACCCTTACAGCCTATTAAATAGAAAAGATGAAGTTGGCTTGAGCGAGATTTTACTTCGATCAGAAGTGGGGTATTTGCCGTATTCTCCTCTTGGTTTTGGACAATTAACCGGCAAATATCTTGACGGCTATCCAGAAGATGGACGCGTAACTTTATTTCCAAATTTCTCACGGTATCACAATGAGCGCTCTTTTGCAGCGACTAGAGCCTACAACAAGATTGCCAAAAAGCACAATATCAGCTTGACACAAATGTCTTTGGCCTTTGTCAATGATCGCCCTTTTGTAACCAGTAATATTATTGGTGCTACAAAAATGGAGCAATTAAAAGAAAATATTGCGAGTGTTGATGTGCGTTTGTCTGATGAGGTACTAGAAGAAATCAATGCCGTTCATAAGGAAAACCCAAATCCAGCACCGTAAAAACAAGATTCCAAAAAAAAGACAAAATTCTCCTCGAC
>CAZYRG010000337.1:0-1341 GCA_964650425.1 uncultured Flavobacteriaceae bacterium | reverse complement strand
ACCACATCTTCTACTTTGGCAACAAGCTGTACTTTGATGCGATAGTTTTTTGGTGAAATTTTGTTGTATTTAGATACAAAAATCGTAGAAAAACCTAGTTTCTCCGCTTCTAGAATTCGTTGCTCTACGCGGTTTACAGGTCGGATTTCACCAGCTAAGCCTACCTCAGCTGCAAAGCAAAATTCTTTGGGCACCGCGATATCCTCATTAGAAGAAAGGATGGCTGCAACTACGGCTAAATCAATTGCTGGGTCATCTACAGAGATCCCTCCCGTAATATTCAAAAAGACATCTTTTGCCCCAAGGCGAAAACCAGCGCGTTTTTCTAAAACCGCCAAAAGCATATTCATTCGTTTGGCATTATAGCCTGTAGTACTCCGCTGTGGTGTCCCATAGACTGCTGTACTGACCAACGCCTGAATCTCAATCATCAAAGGTCGCATTCCTTCCATAGTAGAAGCAATAGCAGTGCCACTCAGCTCCTCATCTTTTTTGGAAATGAGGATTTCACTTGGATTGCTTACTTCTCTAAGTCCACTCCCCTGCATTTCGTAAATCCCCAATTCTGCAGTCGATCCAAAGCGATTTTTTAATGCTCGCAAAATTCGATATACATGATTACGATCCCCTTCAAACTGCAAGACTGTATCTACCATGTGTTCCAGAATTTTAGGTCCAGCAATATTCCCATCTTTGGTAATATGGCCTATCAGCAATACTGGAGTGGCCGTTTCTTTGGCGAATTTGATCAGTTCTGTGGTACACTCTCGAATCTGAGAAATACTCCCGGCACTGCTTTCGATATAATCGCTATGCAAGGTCTGGATCGAATCGATGATCACAATATCGGGCTCCACAGCCTCGACTTGTCTAAAGATATTTTGTGTTTTGGTTTCTGTAAGAATAAAACAATTATCCGTTTTGGCAGTGATCCGTTCTGCACGCATTTTGATCTGCTTTTGACTTTCCTCACCAGAAACATAAAGCGTTTTGAAAGGTAAACGTAGACTAATCTGCAACAACAATGTACTTTTTCCAATACCTGGTTCTCCACCTAATAAGGTCAAGGACCCAGGCACCAATCCGCCTCCCAATACGCGATCTAATTCTCCGTCATTGGTTTTGTAACGTGCCTCTTCACTCGTATCAATCTCAGAAACTTTGAGAGGTTTTGGTGCACGTTTGGTTGGAGCAGCCTCTGTTGATTTCCATGCGACTTTTTCTGCTTTTTGCACCACTTCTTCTGCAATGGTATTCCATTCTTTACAAGCAGTACATTGTCCTTGCCATTTGGCATACTGCGTCCCGCAATTTTGACAGAAAAAAGTGGTTTTGGTTTTT
>CAZYRG010000336.1:0-3151 GCA_964650425.1 uncultured Flavobacteriaceae bacterium | reverse complement strand
GCCAAAGACCGAGCTATACAATACACCAGTGTTGGCATACACAAAGACGATTTACAGTTTAAAATTGAAGACTACCCGATAAAAAAGTTTGGGAGTCAAGGCCAGCAAAAATCATTCTTAATTGCATTAAAATTAGCGCAGTTCGACTTCATAAAACAACAAAGTGGCGTCCCTCCTATTTTACTTTTGGATGATATTTTTGATAAATTAGATGAAAATCGTGTGGCGCAGATTATCAGTATGGTCAACGAAGACCACTTTGGTCAAATTTTTATTAGCGACACACACGCAGAACGTACAGAAGACGTTGTAAAACAAATTCATCAATCGTATAAGATTATTAAACTTTAATATATGAAACAGATCGTAGTCGTTTTACTTTTTTTAGTCTTAGTATCCTGTTCTAAAAACCCAGAACAGTATTTAGACCATATTGATGGGTATTGGGAAATTGAGCAAGTGGTTTTTCCGAATGGCGATAAAAAAGACTACAAGTACAATGATAATATAGACTATATAAACATAAATGATAGTTTAAAAGGGTTTCGCAAAAAGCTAAAACCTGGTTTTAACTCTAAATACATTACCTCTAAAGATGCAGAAGGTATAACCGTTAAAATTGAAAATGACAGTCTTAATTTCTACTACAAAACACCTTATGCTGATTGGAAAGAAACTATTTTAAGCGCAGACCAAAACAGCTTGAAAGTTATAAATAATAGAGAAACCATTTATATTTACAAAAGATATAAACCTCTTGAACTGGATTTAGATTAAAACCCAATAATTAATATACGTCAGTTCGAGTGAAATTGCTTTTTTGCAATTTTGTATCGAGAACAGATAAAAATAAAAAGTTTACCGCTTTTGCGGCAACAAAATGGCAAAACGTAATAACGATAATCAAAGTATACAAGACGTACTCAAAGAGTTTGTTTCTACCAATAATCTTCAAGGTGGATTAGACAAAGTCAATGTTCGTGAAGCTTGGTCTAATCTTATGGGCAATGGTGTCAACAATTACACAACGGCAATTGAGTTAAAATACGAAACACTCTATGTACAATTAAGTTCTAGTGTACTTCGCGAAGAACTGAGCTACGGTAAAGAGAAAATTATTACTATGCTTAATGAAGCTATTGGTAAAGATGTTATAAAGAGCTTAGTCTTAAGATAATTCATAGTATTAAACTTGTATTAAACAGGCAACAAGAAGCTTAATATCTATCTATTTTTGTTAAAAAATCCATGAAATATTTACTATTTCACTTATTACTCATATTTACCATACAACATATGACGCTATTCGATTTTAATTTAGAAAGTAATATTAATGATTGGAAAATTGTAGATGATGTAGTCATGGGTGGACGTTCTAACGGAAACTTTAAACTCAATGCAGACGGTCATGGTGAATTCTTCGGTAAGGTATCTCTAGAAAATAATGGTGGTTTTTCTTCCGTGAGGCACAATTTAAAAACCGTTGGGTCCTCTGACTATTCATCGTTTCAACTAAGAGTTAAAGGCGATGGGAAGTCATATCAATTTCGAGTAAAGACATCATCTCGTCAACGTTATTCTTACATCTACACTTTTGAAACCACAGGTAAATGGGAAACGGTTTCAATTCCTTTTAACAAAATGCAACCTGCTTTTAGAGGTTATAAATTAGACCAACCCAACTTCTCTGGTGAGCAGATGGAGGAGATTGCATTTCTTATCGGAAATAAGAAAGAACAATCGTTTAAACTTCAAATAGACCGAATTGATTTAAAGTAAAATTCTCAACCCAAAACAATTGCGTATTACGATTGGTCTTAGTACTTTAGTTCTATGACCGAGGAAGCCATCGAAAATGAGAATGCAGCAATTGCAAAAGCTTACAAAGAACTTTTAAAAGTAAGCTATCAAACACTTACCAGTGCAGATAAGAAACTTATCCGTCATGCGTTTGAAGTAGCCGTTGATGCGCATAAAGAGCAGCGTAGAAAGTCAGGAGAGGCATATATTTTTCACCCCATTGCTGTAGCTAGGATTGTAGCGCAAGAAATAGGAATGGATGCAACAAGCATTGCAGCAGCTTTGCTTCATGATGTGGTTGAAGACAATCCAAACTATACCATTGCTGATATGGAACAGCTTTTTGGTGAAACTGTAGCACGCATAGTAGATGGTTTAACAAAAATTTCATCCTTAAAAAAGGATATGGATGTATCCTTACAAGCGGAAAATTTCAGAAAAATGTTATTGACGCTTAATGATGATGTACGTGTTATCATTATAAAAATTGCCGACCGCTTGCACAACATGCAAACGATGGACTCTATGCGTAGTGATAAGCAAGTTAAAATTGCTTCAGAAACACTATACATTTATGCGCCACTCGCTCACAGAATTGGCCTATACAACATCAAAACTGAACTCGAAGATTTAGGCTTAAAATACACCCAACCCGAAGTTTTTAATGATATTTCTAATAAAATTGAAGACAGCAAAGAAGAGCAAGATACATACATCAAAGATTTCTCTAAGGTTATAAAAAAATCTTTAGACCAAGAAGGGCTTAAATACGAGATTAAAGGGCGTACAAAATCTATTTTTAGCATTCGTCGAAAAATGGAAAAACAGGGGGTCACTTTTGATGAAGTCTACGATAAATTTGCAGTAAGAATTATATACAAATCAGATTTACCTAACGAGAAGTTTTTGGCTTGGAAAATCTACTCCATAGTCACGGATCATTTTACCCCAAACCCTATCCGCTTGCGCGATTGGATATCTTCTCCAAAATCCACAGGCTACGAGGCTCTACACATCACTGTAGTTGGGCCAAAAAGTCGCTGGGTAGAAGTACAAATCCGTAGTGAGCGCATGAATGAAATTGCCGAAAAGGGCTATGCTGCGCACTACAAATACAAAAATGAGAATGAAAAAGAAGATAGCTTAGACTTATGGATTAATCGTCTTCAAGAAACACTTCAAAATAATGAAGCAGATGCTATTGATTTTGTAGAACAATTTAAACTCAATCTCTATTCAAAAGAAATTTTTGTTTTTTCACCAAAAGGCGATCTAAAATCTTTACCTAAAGGTGCTACACCATTAGATTTTGCATTTAGCATACACACAGAAGTTGGTATGAAAACTCGCG
>CAZYRG010000335.1:0-3180 GCA_964650425.1 uncultured Flavobacteriaceae bacterium | reverse complement strand
ATTCGGCCACGTAGGCGTTAATTACTTGCCCTTGTTCGTCAATGGTAAATTTTACAGCTGTTAAATTGTATATTTTGAAACTATCTTCAGTGACTTTGTCAATGGCATTTTCCTTTAAATATTGTCTCAGTTGTTGCTGCCCACCGGGATATGTATAATACCCCGATGAAATTAGACCATCCGTTAAGTTGAAAATTTAACTTTGTAAAATGAAAAAGACAAGAAGAAAATTCAGTGCTGCTTTCAAGGCAAAAGTAGCGATAGCAGCCTTAAAAGAGCAAAAGACGTTGGCACAATTGGCGAAACAATTCGAACTGCACCCGAATCAAATCAGTCAATGGAAACAAGAATTGCAAAGCCAATCAGAACAAGTATTTTCAGCTAAAAGAAAAAAAGAAAAAGAAGAGGAAAAAATACCGACAAAAGAGTTGTATGCGAAAATCGGACAATTAGAGATGGAGCGTGATTTTCTAAAAAAAAGCTTACGCAGATGGGACAATATCAAGTAGCTTCGGTAGCACAAAAGCGTCAGTTGGTAGATAAGGACGCAGATTTGTCTATTCGCCAGCAGTGTGTATTGTTGTGTTTGTGCAGAGCGGGTTATTATTTCAAACCTAAAGGGGAAAAGCCTGAAAATTTGGAAATGATGCGAATTATGGACGAACATATCTTGGAAGGCCCCACGGCTGGCGTATTAACGATGCAGGATATATTGGAAGAAAAAGGCTATAAAGCCTCCAAAGAACGGGTACGACGCTTACTGCGCAAAGCCTGTACCATGCCTATATATCCAAGGCGGCACCTGACTGTTTTGAAGGAGAAAAAATATGTTCACCCTTATTTATTACGGGATTTAGAAATTGTTCGTCCCAATCAAGTATGGGAAATAGACATTACTTATATTCCGATGGTCAGTGGGTTTTTATACCTTACGGCCATCATGGATGTTTATAGTCGCTATATTGTGGGTTGGAATATTTCCAATACTTTAGATGCCGCAGCAAGTTTACAGGTCGTCAAACAAGCTGTAAAAGATTATGGGGCACCTGAAATATTGAATTCTGACCAAGGCGGTCAATTTACCTGTTCAGGGTACGTAGAATATCTCAAATCAGAAGGTGTTCGTATCAGCATGGACGGCAAAGGTCGTGCATTGGATAATATTTTTATTGAACGATTTTGGCGTTCTATTAAGTACAGGCACATCTATTTGAACCCTGCTAAAGATGGGCAAGAACTGTTTGAAGGTATTGACAAATGGATTGACCGTTATCATAACAGAAAGCACCAAGGAACCCAACAAAAACCAATTTTTAAATATCAACAAAAAACTAATACTTCAACTAAGAACTTAGGGCTTGCGCAAAAATAAACGCTACACTAAGTGTTTAAACTTGGCTTAATGATGTAATTCCAATTTCCATGAAAATCATCTTTGTGCAAGTTTACTTTTGCAAGCTGTTCATCAGATATTTTTATTCCTTTTTCATAAATATTTTCGTCTAATTCCGCATCTATGCGAAGCCCTGTTTTTGTGGTTGTATTGCCAATTAAGTTGACAACGACTTCTCTGCTAATCAAAGGCTTACCCCTCCAGTTGGAGGAAATATGACAAAACATTTTATGCTCAATCTTGTTCCACTTACTTGTTCCCGGGGGAAAATGGCAAACATGAATTTCTTTTTCCAATTCGTTTGCCAGTTTTTGTAATTCTGTTTTCCATAACCTGACCCTGCTCCCGTTGCTGCCTCCGCCATCCGCTGTAATTAATATTGAAGGGGAGTTTTCATAAGTTGCCTGACCTTTTTTGTACCACCATTTACGAATGGAATTAACTGCAAACTCGGCCGTATCACTACTAATTCCAACATTGACAAAGCCTTCGTTCCTTTGCTCATCATATATACCATAAGGAGTGACCTTGCCTTTTTTCTTATCAGGAAAATCATAGACCTTCACCCGTTCAGGCTTTCCTTTGGGCTGATATTCCTTACCTTTATTGGCATAGTTGCCAATGTTCTCTTTTTTCTTCGCATCAACCGATAGGACGGGCTGGTTGTCCTGATGAAATGTTGAGACTTTTTCATTGATGTATTGAAACTGGGCATCCCTATCTTTATGGTTACCCCCTTCTTCGCTCTTGCTTGGGGCTTGTAAACTGTACCCTAAACCTTTCAGTAAAGTTCCAACCGTATTTGCACTTACTTCATAGCCTTGGTTTTTCAGTTCTTCTTCCAATCTATAGGTGCTTTTGCATGTCCATCTTAAGGGGCTTCCCGGGTCGCCACGTGTTAGAGGAGAAACCAATTTGTCCAGACTATCCAAAATATCAGGTTGGGTCTCCGTTATTTTTTTTTCGACCTCCACCCTCTTTTCTGATTCGGTTTGTAGAAATACAGTCTGCTTCCATTTCCTCAATCCCTCTGTATATCCTACTTCGACTTACTCCCGTCGCTTCATGTACCATGCTCACCCCTCCCTTTATGTGAAGCCGATTATAAGCCCTTGCTTTCGAAGCACACCACCAACGCAAACTCCTTTCATCTAAAACCTGATGTATATCCAAAAATTCGAGCCGTATTTGCTCAACTTGTTCTCGTTGTTCCATTCCGCTAAATTATTTATTTTTATCTTCTTTCTGTAGCGTTTATTTTTGCGCAAGCCCTTAGCTTTTTCAAACTATGTTCTTTTACTTCGTGCTGTGGAGCATTTGGATCAAAATTGGCGATGTAGGTATATCCCCATTTTGTCGCTACTTCAACGCTGGGGTCGTTCTTATCTTTTATCCAATCTAATAATAATTGTTCTGCCATGCCATACCCGGGAGCAGTATCAAAATAACGGATGCCCTGCTCGTAAGCATTTTCCAAAACAGCTTTTCCTTTTTGCCGAAAGGCATCTAATGAAAAATCACCTGCTGATTCTTGTCGAATGTTGATGTATTGAGGTCGGCCAATGGCGGCTGTTCCAAGTCCAAGTATGGAGGTTGGATTTGTCATGTTTGTTTAAATTTAGGGAGCGGGCAACAAATAATCTACCCATTTTACTCGCTCTTTTTCCTTCATACTTCGTTAAAAATACTCACCGTAACTATGGTTATGCTTGCGTTTTTTGCCTTGTCCGAAGAAAAAATAGCTTCCTAAAATTTGGATAGACTATTTATTGCCCGCTCCCTTAAGA
>CAZYRG010000334.1:0-3186 GCA_964650425.1 uncultured Flavobacteriaceae bacterium | reverse complement strand
TTTTGTTGAATTGGTGGACAAGGAACTGTACCATAAGAACAATACACACAACAATCTCCTTTGTTTGGTTTTAAAACTGTTTTACATTTCTCACATTCATAAAAGAATTGACAGGCATTTGTTGGCATATCTTCTTCCTTTTTATGACCACAGGTTGGGCAAGTGATTTCAGATTTTAATATAGTTTGCATCAATTTTAATTTTTATCAGTTACTTTATAACCTGTAGAATTAATTGCTTTCTCAATTTCTAATTCATTAGTTTTAGTTTGGTCATACTCAATGATTGCGTTACCATTCTTGTATGATGTTTTTGAGTTCACAATTCCGTTAAGTTTATTTACTTCGTGGTTTACGTGAGCTTCACAACTGGGACAAGTCATTCCACTTATTTTATACTCTGTTGTTTTGATATTTGATTTATCAACGACAACAATTTGTTTCTCTGAATTTGGATAAAACATACTTGAGTAGTATGGAAATGCCAACATCACTATTGCGAATACTGTTACAACTCCTAAAAAGGTTTTTGACTGAATAAATTTTGGTTTTTTATCCGTTTCACATTCACAGTCGATTTCTTTTTCTGGTTTTAATTTTTGATACCAAGCAAAGAGAAGAACTAATATAGTTAGCCCTATTAAGTAAGGTCTAAATGGTTCTATCCAAGAAAAAGTTGAAGCTACACCACTTGTTCCTGCAATTAATGCCAAAACAGGTGTGATGCAACACAATGAAGCTGTGATTGCTGTTAGGATACTTGTAACCGCTAATTTATTTTTCATTCTATATCTAATACTTTTTCAATGTCATTTGGAATAGGCATACGTTTTAATGGTGGTACGTTTGCGCCACCTGTATTACCAAGAGGAACGTGATTTATAAATGATTTCCAACCACCAACAAGCAATCTAATAATTTGACCGAATACTTCTTTAGTATCTTTTTGTCTAAATCCAAACTTTAGCATTAGCCAATGTGAATAGGTATGTTCTATAGGATAAGACTGTCCTATTATATGACTACGCTCTAAATGAAACCAAGCATTACCAAACTGCTTATTTTCTAAACAGAAACTGTATTGTTTTAATTCTTCGTTATAAGCCTGTTTAATATGTTTAGGTATTTTAGTATTAAACTTCATATCCACTAATTTTGGATAAAAGTAATTTAATAGTAAGTGCAATGGAAGTGCATTTGTTATCCACTACACTTATCACATATACCTTTTACAACCAAGTTTACATTTTCCGAAACAAAGCCATCAGGTACTTTAATTTGTGGTATTTTATGTTCTGTTAGGCAAATGGTTTCATTGCAATTATTACAATGGAAATGTAAATGCAAATCGTTTTTTATATCACAATTACATCCCTCTTCGCATAACGCATATTTCGTAATTCCTGTACCATCGTCTATTTGATGAACAATGACTTTCTCTTCAAAGGTTTTAATAGTCCTGTAAAGTGTTGTTCTATCTGCTTTTTCAAATGCGTTTTCAATATCACTCAAAGTTACTGCTACCTTTTTTTCAGCAAGAAACTTATAAATTAACAAACGCATTGCGGTAACACGAATATTTTTTGACTCTAATAATTGTTCTATTGTTTTCATAATTAATCCTGGTCTTCGTTACCAAAAGGTTTAATAATAAGTCCTACACTAAATATAAAGCCATCTGTAGGCGCATAAATCTCTGGAAAAACAGGATTGTCGTGTGGTGGCAAAACCAAAGGTGAAAACCTGCTTTGTCTTCTATCTGTAAAGTTCTCAAAATTTACAAATACACTTCCCAATTTAAAGTTACGCATAACCAATAAGCCCATAGTTACAAAATCTGTAGTTTCTGTTCCATTAGATAAAAACTGTTTACCTGTGTAATAGGTTTCATAACCAATTCTCCATTTTTCAGACTCATACATTAATACACTACCTGCATTATGTTTTGCTGTTAATGGCTTTTGAGGATTACCAGGTAGATAGTTCAGTTTGGTATCAATAAAGGCATAGTTTAAAAACCATCGAAAGTCTTTGTAAGTAAATTTAATATTGGTTTCTGCTCCTTTACTAAAAATTTCATCTGGTGCATTTTCAAACTGAAATAACCCATTGTCTGTTGAATTTAAGAGTAGTCCATCATTTATTGCTGTAGCATAGAATAATTGATTCACAGAAAAACCAATCTCATCAGATAAGCGTGTTTTGTAATTTACGTCAAAATTAACACCATAAGAACGTTCTGCATCTACTGTAGATTTGTCTATAGCAAGAACATTTTCAAAATTGATATACTCTGCTTCCTCTGTAAAAATATCTGGAATTTTATAACCTAAACCGCCACCAATTCGACTTGAAAATCCATTATCATTTTTATATAGCAACGAAACTCTTGGTAGTGGAAAAAAACCAAAATCATTATTGTAATCGGCTCTTAATCCTGTTTCCAATATCCAATTATCTGATATGTCGTAGATATTATTTGCAAATGCCCCAAAGGTCACATCTTTTTGGTCTCGCTGTAATGGTGCATTATCATTTTCATCAAAGTTTGAAGTATATAGATTAGCTCCAATAATCCAATCTGTTTTTTCTGATGTTTTGCTATATGTGATTTCAGTAAAGGTATTAGTCTGTTTACCATCAAAATTGAAATTAGGAACAGTTAAATTTCTATCGAAAAAAGAGACACTATTTTTAAACTCTAATGAACTAACTGAATCTAATTGCGTTTGATACACTAATTGACTGCTTAATCGCTTTGAATTATTCTCTTCTGTGTATTGATGGATGCCATCTTCACCACTTTCAATTTTGGTAATATCTCCACCAATTCTATCATCATACGTTCCGTTTAATCCAAACCAAAGTGTTGTTTTATCTGATGGATAATAAAACAGTTTAGGATTAAAAGAAATTGATGTTGTTTTTGGTAGGTTACTAAAGCCATCATCTTCTGGGTCGTATGCTTTTTGATAATGACCAGAACCATAAAGTGATACACCGAATTTTTCATTTCTTTTACTATAAAATACATTGGCTGTACTTCCTAACGCTTGGGTTTGAGTTAGCATAATATCTAATGCAGGTTCTTCATCTGGTGTTTTAGATACCATATTTACCAATCCTGCTATCGCACCTCCACCGTATAGCGTTGATGAACTTCCTTTTATAATTTCAAATTGTTGTA
>CAZYRG010000333.1:0-3195 GCA_964650425.1 uncultured Flavobacteriaceae bacterium | reverse complement strand
GGACCACCTGATTATGAGTCAGGTGCTCTAACCAACTGAGCTATAGGACCTGATGGCTGTGCCAACACTCTTAATGATTAAAGAGTGTGCAATATTACTATATATTTTCAAAGGCTGCAAGAAAATTAAACCAATATTAGTTAGGGATATCTTGACATAGTTCAATTAGAACGCCGTTTGTAGATTTTGGATGCAAAAAAGCGATGAGTTTATTATCAGCCCCTTTTTTTGGTTTTTCATGAATCATTCGAAACCCTTTATCGGTAAGACGTTCTATTTCAGCATTAATATCATCTACGGCAAAAGCAATATGATGTATGCCTTCTCCTTTTTTTTCTATGAATTTTGCAATTGGGCTATCTTCTGTAGTTGCCTGTAGTAGCTCAATTTTATTTGGGCCACACTTAAAAAAAGAGGTCATTACCCCTTCACTTTCTACGTGTTCAGTTTTATAATGTTGCTCTCCAAAAAGGGCTGCAAATAAATGGTTTGAATTCTCAATATCTTTTACGGCTATACCTATATGTTCTATTTTATGCATTATGGCTTCAATTTTGTAGTGTAAAAATACTATAATACTTAAATAACTTCTACTTTTGCAAAATGGAAAGTAATAGACAAAAAAAAATAGCAGGAATTCTTCAACAAGATTTAGTAGATGTCCTACAGCGTGCTGCATCTGAGGGAGGACTTAAAGGAATACTAATTTCTGTATCTAAGGTTAGTGTAACTGTAGATTTGTCTATTGCAAAAGTATATTTGAGTATATTTCCCAATAAAGAAGCCGAAGCGTTATTAACAGGCATTCGTTCTAACACACCACTTATTCGCCACGAGTTAGCACAGCGAACGCGCCATCAATTACGCCGTATGCCAACGTTAGAGTTTTTTATTGATGACTCATTAGAGTATATAGATAATATTGAAAAATCTTTGAAAGGCGAAGAGAACCCTATTGAGGATGAAGATTTACTAGGCCGAAGAAAAAAATCATAACTCTTTTTTAAATGTATGGTCCCGCAGTCTATTTATGCTAATTTTATACCAGACTGTAGTTAAATGAATACATCTTTTTACATCGCTAAGCGGTATTTACTATCAAAAAGCAGTAATAATGCTATAAATATTATGAGCCTTATTGCTTCTGGAGGCGTTATTATTGCTTCTGCAGCACTATTAATTGTACTCTCTGTTTTTGCTGGCCTAAAAGAGTTTAGTCTAGATTTTTCAAACTTTACAGATCCAGACTTAAAAATCTTGCCAATAGAAGGTAAGTCATTTATACTTTTGGAAGAAGACTTAAAAGTGCTAAATTCAATAGATGGTGTTTTGGCAACATCGAAAATTATAGAAGAACGTATTGCCATAAAATCTGAAAATAAAAATGTTTTAGCGACACTAAAAGGTGTTGATGAAAATTACCTTAACGTTACTCATATAGATAGTATGATAACCAGAGGTCAATGGTTAATGCCCGGAAGCAATGAAGTTGTTTCGGGAGATGGTATTTCTAATAACCTATCTTTTGGCGTTTTTAATTTTTTAAAGCCTTTGACCATTTATGTTCCAAAACCAGGAAAAGGGCAAGGCAGTGGCCTCAGAAGTTTCTTTAATTCAGAGGTTGTTACTAATGTTGGTCTTTTTTATGTTAATGAAACCATAAGTAACGAGTATGTCTTCTCAGATATAGAAATGGCAAGGGGGCTTCTTAATTACAATTCTAACCAAGTATCTTCAATTGAGTTTAAACTATCGCCAAATGTAAATGAAGATAAGGTTAGAGACGCTATTGAAATCGCTTTCCCCAACAGGTTCATCATAAAAAACAGAGAGCAACTCAACGATGCTCTATTCAAAATGCTAAATACTGAAAACCTAGCAGTATATCTCATTTTTACATTAGTCATTATAATTTCAATGTTTAATGTTATCGGCGCCATAATAATGATGATTTTAGACAGAAAAAAATCGCTCAATACGCTTTTTAGCATGGGAGCGGAGCCCAAAATGATTAAATCTATTTTCTTTCTACAGGGCACATTGATGACGGTTATTAGCGGTGTTATTGGCATCGTAATAGCACTACTTATCGTATATTCTCAATTACAATTTGAATGGTTAATGCTAACACCAGACTTTCCTTACCCTGTAAATCTTCAGTTAGAAAACGTTTTTATCGTTATTATAACAATTTTTGGATTAGGGATTATTGCTTCGAAATTAGCATCTCAGCGTATAACAAAAAGTTTGATTAAAACAGTTTAAGTGTTAGACAAACTGATGGTCTCCAAATTTTTCTAAAGCCTCATCAAAAGCGGCAAATACATCTTTAGAGTCATCACTAGTTACCATTTTCATTCGATAAGGTTTAAAGTCTGGGATACCTTTAAAGTAGTTAGTGTAATGACGTCTTGTTTCAAAAACGCCAAGAGTTTCACCCTTCCAATCAATAGACATTTGTAAGTGACGTCTTGCTGCATCAACTCGCTCTTGCATTGTAATTGGACGGTAATGTTCACCAGTTTCAAAAAAGTGTTTCACTTGTTTAAAAAACCAAGGATTACCAATGGTAGCTCTTCCAATCATAGCACCATCTAATCCGAAGTCGTCCCGCATTTTCATAGCCATTTCTGGTGTATTTACATCACCATTTCCAAATACAGGAATGTGCATCCGAGGATTGTTTTTTACTTCGGCAATGGGTTTCCAATCTGCATTTCCTTTATACATTTGTGCACGAGTACGACCGTGGATTGCTATAGATTTTATGCCAACATCTTGTAATCGTTCGGCAACCTCAACTATTTTAATGGAATCGTGGTCCCAACCCAAACGCGTTTTTACTGTAACTGGTAAGTTGGTGCGTTTTACCATCTCTGCAGTGAGCTTTTCCATTAGGCAGATATCTTTAAGAATACCAGCACCAGCACCTTTACTGACCACTTTTTTTACAGGGCAACCAAAATTAATATCAATAATATCTGGGTTAGATTTCTCGACAATATCTATGGTTTGCAACATGCTTTCCATATTGGCGCCAAATATTTGAATGCCAACAGGACGCTCTTTTTCGTATATATCGAGCTTCATAACGCTTTTGGCTGCGTTACGGATGAGTCCTTCGCTACTTACAAATTCGGTATAGACCACATCGGCACCTTGTTCTTTACACAATGCACGAAACGGAGGGTCGCT
>CAZYRG010000332.1:0-3201 GCA_964650425.1 uncultured Flavobacteriaceae bacterium | reverse complement strand
TTGGGAGCAACAGTTAATAAGCATTTACAAGTAGTCGCTTTTGAGCCTTCTGTTGGTTCTATGGCTTATTTAAAATCAAATATTGAACTTAATGATTTTTCTTCGCGAATTCAGGCAGAAGCATTAGCCTTATCGGATCGCGTTGGAGCTGTTGAGTTTTTTGATATCCGAAACCCCAAATATCCGAAGGTATACAATTTATCGGGAGAGCATAACATGGGTACAAAAGCTGATTTGTCCCACAATACATCACAAGTGGTTTCTGATACGTTGGATAATTACATCAGCGCAACCGAACAAACTACTTTGGATTTGATAAAAATAGATACTGAAGGTTGCGAAGATTTGATTTTGGCAAATGGCACTGCTACTATTGAGAAGTACAAGCCAATTATTATCTGCGAAACGCTGTTTGACAGGATTGAAGCCAAACTAGAGGCAATTATGCTAAAACTAGGATATGAGTTTTATAATCATCAAGAAGATGGGCTTTATAAAGTAGATACCATTCAACGAACTTTGGATAACGGCGTAAGAAATTGTTTCTTTGTGCATCCGCAGAAAAAACACTTAATAGAAGAATTTGTCGTAGCGTAACATGAAGTTTATAAAGAAAATCCTTAGGTCTAATCGTAGTACTTCCGACATGTTGGAGGTGTTTTTTTTTTCAAAAAAATTCTTAAAAAGTAAGGGTTGGCAACATAGCCGATATATGCACCAACCGCTAGATGAGAATAAATCCCCTTTACCATGGTTTACCTATTCTTCCATATATTTTATTCAGCAAAAATTACGAACATCACACACTGTTTTTGAGTTTGGAAGCGGAAATTCAACACAATGGTTTGCTAAAAGAGTGAAAAGCATAGTTTCTGTAGAACATGATACCGTTTTTTACCAAAAAATACATGATACTATTAGTTCTTTACCGAATGTAGAACATGTTTTTGGAGCTTTAGGGGAGGGGTATAGTGCAAAAATTTTAGCCTATGATAAACAGTTTGATGTCATCATAATTGATGGTAGAGAACGTATACAATGTGCCAAGAATGCTATCCAAGCTCTAAAAGATGATGGGGTTATTATATGGGATAATTCGGATCGCGAAAAATATCAAGAAGGCTATCAGTTTTTGATAGATCACGGCTTCAAACAATTAGATTTTAGAGGAGCAGGCCCTATAAGTCATAGTGAATGGCAGACCTCAATTTTCTATCGAAACACCAATTGTTTTGAGATATAATAACGGTATAGTTCTAGAAATTTTGTTGACTAATAATACGTTTTAATCGATTCTTCAAATCCTCACCAGTATCATAAACCATTTGTTCATTAGACGGAAAAGGAACAGCCTGTAGTCCCAGAAATTGTACTAAGTCATTATCCAAAGCACGTTTGTCACCATTATAATTTGCATATATATGCTCAAAAACAAATTCACTTTTTAACGGGAAAGTCTCCAGCGTTTGATTTGTTCTTGAATTTTTATAACGCACATTACCTTGTACATTCACGGCTTTAAATTGCTTAAATTCGTAATACTCGCAACGAACTTTTTTAGTAAGATCGCGCTTTAGTTTATTTCCTTCGCTATCTAGAACCACTTTGCCATCTTTATCCTTTACATATTCCCAGCCATCATTGACAATTTTTTCGCGTTCTAATTGTCGTTCTGTTACTTTTTCTGGCGAAATATTAATTTCTCGTAAGGCTACCTCCATTTCATAATCATAGTTAGTGTTTGTTTGGGGTACACCATGATATACGGTCCATAAATTATCTAAGCCATAGGTGTCAAAATTCAATAAATCAGATTCCAAACGTTTAGGGATAACCATATTGGTATTGTTACGCACGACCACTTTGACAAAATCAGTACCTTTATAATGAACCTCCTCAATACGTTGCGCAACATCTTTGTGTCCGGGATTAATACGTTCAATATAGGTTAGATACTCATAAGCACCACGATAATCTCCTTTGTTACGGGCGTTTTTTATCATATTCATACTTTTGGTATATAAATACGCCGTAAGATCTGATTTTGCATCAATAATCTGACTATCATAATTCTCTATTGCAAATTTTGCCTCTCTGCCTTGATCCATTAATTTTAATGGTAACAAAGGACTTATACGTACCTGTCGGTTTTTCATTTCCATGTAGGTGGTATATATTTTTTCCAGATTCTCATCATTGCCTTCAGCTTTCAAAAAATCTAGTTTCTTTTGATCTCTTACTACAGCTTTTGCAAAAGCTTCTTCCATAATAAGAATATATTCCTGATTACTTTTCTTGGTTTTGCCTCTCCGGATCTTGTCAACAGAATTTCTAATAGCTTGATCGTAGTCGCCTATGTTTAATACTTTCTGCGTATTTTTAACGCCGCTACAGGCTAGGAAAAAGAGAAGTAGGGTGTAGAGTAGTAATTGCTTCATATTTATACTTTTTAGGGGCTGTAATTACAAAGATGGTGCCAATTATATTTAACACAAGTTAACATTTTTTATTAAAACACATAGCTAGATGGAGTTAAAAGTCTCATTATCTTATATTTTTTGTAAAATGTTTTCTGTTTTGAAAGTAGTTTTAACAAGAAAATCGAATGCAAAATAAGAGGATTAAGAATCTAAAAACGGAGGTGTTATCTGATAATTGGTACACCCTAAATAAAGTAACTTTTGAGTATCAGAAAACAGATGGTAACTGGCAAACACAGAAACGCGAGGTTTATGAGCGTGGTCATGGTGCTGCTGTTTTGTTGTATAATCTAGAAAAAAAGACGATAATCCTTATTTGTCAACTACGAATTCCTACCTATATTCAAGGCCACTCCACAGGAATGATGGTCGAAGTGTGTGCAGGCTTATTGGATGGTGATACTCCAGAAGTCTGTATGATTCGAGAAGTAGAAGAAGAGACTGGTTTACGAATTCCTAAAGTTGAAAAAGTTTTTGAAGCCTACATGTCACCTGGCGCGGTGACCGAAAAAATTCATTTTTTTATCGCGCCATATACAGATCACATGCGAGTTAGTAACGGTGGAGGGTTGGCTACGGAGCATGAAGACATAGAAGTCTTGGAGCTAACGTTTAAAGA
Organism: uncultured Flavobacteriaceae bacterium; assembly: GCA_964650425.1. Classification (GTDB taxonomy): domain Bacteria; phylum Bacteroidota; class Bacteroidia; order Flavobacteriales; family Flavobacteriaceae; genus Aquimarina. The sequence goes on along the minus strand of CAZYRG010000332.1, from coordinate 102 downwards.
AGCGTTAACAATGTTAAGTAATGGAACTATTGTAGACGCAAAAACGATCATGTTATTGCAATATGCCCAGTTGAATGGGGTGTTGGGGTAGGTTTTTGGTTT
>CAZYRG010000331.1:0-3217 GCA_964650425.1 uncultured Flavobacteriaceae bacterium | reverse complement strand
AAAAAGTTGGATGTCAAAAACATCACCAGTTCGATATTCTCGAATTTCATCCTCACTTTCAGGATCTTCATAATCACTAGAGTAAAAATCTTCTATTTCGTTACCATTAATAAAGGTATCTGGATAAAAGTCGAAACTTTTTCTTTCTTGAAAATCAGGAAGGAGATTCACCAAGTAGTAGTTTTCTTCCTCTTCGGGATCATCGTAATAGAATACAACTTCATTGGCTTCTTCGCCACCTAGAATAGAAACGCGTTGTTCCACTCTTTTAATAGGATTTACGCCAATCATAGTTTCGATTGCACGGAATGTTTCATTTTGATAGAGGATTGTTAGTGTGTAGGTTGTTCCAATTTCTGGTATAAAAGAATCGGTTGTATATGTTCCTGGTGCCGTTTCTGCAAAAGGAAATACGGTGCCATTTTCATGGGCTATAGTAACCGTAGCGCCAGTTGCATTGACCACCCCTTGCTCAAAAAACGGCGTGGTTTGTCGCAACGATATGGTTTGCTCATTACCTGTTGTGCCTTTTTCCCAATTAATCAATGCTTCCACTACCAGCTTTGGTGGAGCATCTTGGAGATCGACATCAACTACATCTTCACATCCAACTAGGAGGATGGATAGTATAAGAAGTTTTACTATATATCGTGTCATTTTTCTAAAATTTAAAATTATAGGTAACAGAAGGAATGATGCCAAAAATTGATAACCGAACAGCTTCGTTCATTCCTGTTTCTTCATTTTCATAAAAATTGATAGATGCCGCATTTTTGCGTGCATAGAGATTATAGATACCAAAAACCCACTCGCCTTTCCATTTTCTATTTGCATTCTTTTTAGGGGTTAGTGTAGCGGAAATATCTAAACGGTGATAGGCAGGTAATCGCTCGTCATATCTGGTGGTAAAACTTGGTACTACTAAGTCATCAAAGGTGTATTGCGCATTGGGGAAGGTGGTAGGCCTACCGGTCTGGTAGATGAAATTAGCTCCAAAAGTCCATTTTTTGGACACTTCATAAGTTCCTGTGATGGATAAATCATGCGTTCTATCATAAGGAGCATTATACCAACCCCCATTATTAAGACCAGTTTCAATTGGTGTTCTTCCAGGAACACGCTGCTCTGTTTTGGACAAGGTATAACTGAGCCAACCTTTGAGTTTCCCCGTATTTTTACGTAATAATAGCTCCAAGCCGTAGGCTCTGGATTCACCTACAAGAAGTTCTTGTTCGATAGTGTTATTGGCAATGATATCCGCACCATCGATATAATCCAGGCGATTTTGTACAGTTTTATAATAGGCCTCCAATTCAATGGAGTATTCATCTTCTTTAAAATTCCGAAAATAACCGATACCATATTGATCTGCTATTTGTGGATCAATGTATTTTCCACTGGGTGCCCAAACATCCAGGGGAGTAGGAGAATTGGTGTTAGAGATCAAATGAATATATTGATTCATACGCTGGTAACTCGCTTTGATCGATGCATCATCATTGAGTTGGTAAGCAGCGGCAAATCGAGGTTCTAGGCCATCAAAAGTTCTGATAGTAGATCCGTTTTCATACTCCTGTATGCCTATAGGGTCTGCTCGTTCATAAATGTCTAATAGAGGATCGTAAGTGACAGGTAGATCGTTTGCATAAAGATTCAATGATTGTCCTCCTAGTCGATAAAATTGACTGTATCGTAAACCATATTCCAGCGTAAGTTTGTCGGTGATTTTGTGCTCGGCACTGAGATAGACTGCTGGCTCAAAGGCCTTCTTTTTGTCCAATTGATCTGCATTGACAAAAGAATCGTCGGCAGTAGGTACAATCTCACCGGGGTTAAAATTATAAAGTAACCCGTTGAACCCAAATTCCAGTTTTAAATTGTTGCTGAGGTAATATTTTAAATCATATTTTAGGTTCAAATTTTCTATAGAAGATTCCCAATCAAACTTTAAAAAATCAAGACCTAGCGTATAGTTGTATTTACTGTAAATAAATGATAGATTAGAAAACAATTTGTCAGAAAATAAGTGATTCCATCGCAGATTAAAGGTGCTATTTCCATAGGTGTTTGTGAGAAGATTGTCTATGGTAAAGGTGTCATTTCCAAAATATCCTGATAGAAAAAGTTTGTTGTTTTTGTTAATTCGATAGGAGAATTTGGCATTATAATCATAAAAACCAACACGATTAGGATCGTCCGCAAGTTTCAAAAATAAATTGACATAAGAGGTTCTTCCTGCTAATAAAAAGGAACCTTTTTCTTTTACAATTGGCCCTTCGATTAAGAGTCTACTAGAAATGAGTCCGACACCACCATTAAAATGAAATTCTTTGTTATTGCCGTCCTTTTGTCTTGCGTCCAAAATCGAGGAAATTCGACCGCCATATCGCGCAGGAGTTCCTCCTTTGTACAATTTAATGTCCTTGATAGCATCTGCGTTGAACACCGAGAAAAAGCCAAAGAAATGCGAGGTGTTATACAAAACGGCTTCATCTAACAATACCAGATTTTGATCTGCCGCACCACCACGAACATTAAAGCCAGAAGCGCCTTCTCCGCTATTAGTGACTCCGGGTAAGAGTTGTATAGATTTTAGCACATCGACTTCTCCCAATACAACGGGTGTTTTTTTGATCGTCTCCGCATTGAGGGTGTTAACACTCATCTGTGGCGTTTTGATATTGGTTCTGGTTTGTTCCGTAGAGATGACCACTTCGTCTAAAGAGACATTTTCTTCCTGTAATTCGAAGTTAAGACGTGTATTCTTGTCCAAAACTAGTTCCTTTTGTTGACCGGCATATCCCAAGTAGCTAATGCGAATCGTATAGGTGTCTTTTGGCGCTGAGATGGAAAAAAAACCATATTCATTGGTCACAGTTCCGAGATTGGTATTTTGGAGATAGATGGAGACTCCAAGTAGTGTTTCTCCATTTTTTTGATCGGTTATAGTACCGCTAATGGTATATTTTTCCTGAGAAAATCCAATAAACGAAAGTGCTAAAAAGTAGCAAGACACTACAGTAGTTAGTTTCATGTTTGGTGTTTAGATGATTCCGTCTCAAAGACAGATCAAAATAACAATTGTTACAGTAACCTGCGTTTTTTTATTGTTAAAAGTCTGATTTTCGCTTCGTAGCAGTCACCATAAAAAAGATGCCAATCAACATAAACGGAATGCTGAGCCATTGTCCAGTAGAGAGTGCATCTTCTGCAGCAG
>CAZYRG010000330.1:0-3232 GCA_964650425.1 uncultured Flavobacteriaceae bacterium | reverse complement strand
AAGGATACCGTATAATTTGCACAATCCAATGCAGAAGCGTTTCCTAATGGCGACATCTTCTCTGCATAATTGATAAATCCATCAAAACCTTTAACTCCTTTGCCAGCCGTAGTCGCTGTTGGTGATTGCGAAATGGTATTAACCCGTACATTTTTATCTTTCCCAAAGAAATACCCAAAACTACGCGCTATAGATTCTAAATATGCTTTATTATCTGCCATATCATTATAATCTGGAAATACACGTTGTGCAGCCATATAGGTCAGCGCAACAATACTCCCCCACTCATTCATTGCATCTTTTTTATACAATACTTGCATCGTTTTGTGAAAAGATAGTGCTGACACATCCCAACCTTTTTCGCTCCAAGCGTAATTTTGATCCGTGTAATGTTTCCCTTTGCGCACGTTGACAGACATCCCGATAGAATGTAGTACAAAATCCAATTTACCTCCCAAGATTTCTTGTGCCTTTTCTACTAAATTTTCCAAATCTTCTATAGAGGTAGCATCTGCAGGAATAATTTCTGAGTTGGTCTTTGCAGCCAATTCCTTGATTGCTCCCATTCGCATTGCAACTGGAGCGTTGGTTAACACAAAAGTTGCTCCTTCTTCAAAAGCACGTTCTGCCGTTTTCCAAGCAATAGAATTCTCATCTAATGCACCAAAAATAATTCCCCTTTTTCCTTTTAATAAATTATAAGACATATCCTATGTTTTAATAGCTGTTTTTGATTTAAAAATCAAAGATAGGAAAGTCGGTATAACTACATAGTCACTCCCCTATATTTTTTAAATCTAAAAATGAATAATCCCGTATCTTTGAAAAGACCAAAACACGCATTATGACCAAACATGTCAGCTACACCAGCACCAACACCTATGACACCCTCAATGAATTAACAACAAAAACCAAAACGGTCTGGTTGGTTTGTCACGGCATTGGATATCTAAGCCGATATTTTATTCGCCTTTTTGAGAGTCTTGATCCCGAAGAAAATTATATTATCGCACCGCAAGCGCCTTCAAAATATTATAAAGATGCGTCCTACCGCAAAGTAGGTGCTAGTTGGTTGACTAAAGAAAATACGCAAATCGACACCGAGAATGCGCTAAACTATATCGACGCAGTAATTGATTCTGAAAAAATTCCTGACAATGTTCAGTTTCATGTTTTAGGGTATTCACAAGGTGTAAGTATCGCCAGTCGCTGGATTGCGCGTCGTAAAATCATCCCAGACGTCCTACTTTTTATTTCTGGTGGATTTCCTAAAGAACTTACTAAAGATGATTTTAATTTTTTAGCCTCAAAAACTAAAATCATCTATATCGTGGGTGAGAATGACCCTTATTTTGATCCAAAAAACGTAACATTAGAAATTGCCCGTGTAAACAAAATTTTACCTCAAATGCAGTTTAGAACCCATGACGGAGGGCATGAATTAAACGTATCTACTTTCGAAGAGCTATTTTAATTCAGAAGCATTAGAAGCCAGAAGTCGAAAGTTGGAAATTGGAAATTGGAAATTAAAACTTTGAGTGACGATTAACATCTTGTATGGAGGAAATACGAATTAACGATTTTTGATTTTTCAAAACTCATAACGCTGAACTCTGAACTTAAAAAACACTACTGTTGCACACTCACTTTATAATTAATCCCATAGGTTTTGGTGAGATTATCGTCATTAAAAATATCCTTAATTGGACCCGTCGCAATTTTTTTTACATTAAGAAAAGTCACCCAATCAAAATACTCCGGTACGGTTTGCAAATCGTGATGTACCACAACAACCGTTTTACCCTCTTTTCGAAGTGTTTTTAGAATATTAATAATAGCTTTTTCTGTGGTTGCATCAACCCCCTGAAAAGGTTCATCCATAAAATAGATCGACGCATTTTGCACTAAGGCTCTTGCTAAAAATATACGTTGTTGTTGCCCGCCAGACAATTGACTTATTTGACGATTTTTGAACGGTAGCATTCCTACTTTTTCTAATGCTTCCAATGCCGCTTTCTTTTCTTTTTGTCCAGGCCTTTTGATCCAACCCAGACTCCCGTAAGTCCCCATCATTACCACATCCAAAGCGGTAGTAGGAAAATCCCAATCCACACTGCCTTTTTGCGGCACATATGCCACCAAGGAACGCTGCTCTTTATAGGGTTTTCCATAAATTGCGACACTGCCAGCTATAGGTTTAATAATCCCTAGAATGGATTTGATCAAGGTAGATTTACCAGCACCATTAGGACCTACAATAGCCATCAACACTCCTTCTGGAATAGAAAGATCAATATCCCACAAAACTGGCTTATAGTTATATGCCACCGTAAGGTCGTCTATCGTAACTGCCATTTTTTGCTTTTCTTTCTCTTTCATTAAATTTAGTTAATTACGCCCAGTTTAAACACTATTACTTTAGTGCATCTACTATGGTATGGACATTATACCGGAACATCCCAGTATAAGTTCCTTCTTCTGTACCTATATTTCCTAATGCATCCGAATATAGCGTTCCGCCAATGACTACTTCATGGCCTTTGGACTTTACTGCTGCCTGCAATGCTTCAATCGTACGTTTTGGAACAGAGCTTTCTACAAAGATCGCTTTTACCTTGTGTGCGATGATATACTTCGCTATTTTTTGTACGTCTTGCACTCCCGCTTCGGTTGCCGTAGACAACCCTTGTAATCCGACCACTTCAAAATCGTATGCTTTTCCAAAATAATTAAAAGCATCGTGCGCAGTAACCAATGTTCTTTTTTCTTTCGGCAAGCCAGAAATGACCGTTTTTACCTCCGTTTGCAATTCGGTCAACGCTGCAATATAAGCTGCCTTATTGGTTTCGTATATTGTTTTATTTTCTGGATCTATCACAATTAATTGTTCCGTCACATAGTCCACACATTGCTTCCAGTTATTAATATCAAACCAAATATGCGGATCAAAACTCGATGCAAAATTAGCAGAAGAGAGTAATGTGCTTTTATCCAACACCTCTCCAATAGCTATGGTTTTTATTTGTTGGTGGTGCATTTTTTCAAAAACTTCTTCTAGCTTACCTTCTAGGTGCAATCCATTATAAAATACCACATCTGCGTTAAATAGTTTAGAAACATCACCCTCACTCGCCTTATATAAATGTGGATCTACACCACTCCCCATCAATCCCTGAACCTGTATCTTATCACCACCAATATGCTTAACTAAATCTGTAATCATCGTTGTAGT
>CAZYRG010000329.1:0-3302 GCA_964650425.1 uncultured Flavobacteriaceae bacterium | reverse complement strand
GCCGTAATCGTGTTTTTTGAATTTGCTAAGCCATTTTTGAGTGTTAGGTTTTTTCCTGTGTATTTTCCCGTAGAATTTTTAGGACACCACTTTTCTACATTACCGTGTTTCCCTGCCTCAATACAATATTGCGTGTCCGGTAGCGAGTCGCATGGAGAATAGCGTAACTGATCAATAGCTGCAGCATATACAAAAGGTTTAAAAGTAGAACCTGCTTGCCTTGCGCCTTGTATTACATTATCATACTGAAAATGCTTATAGTCTGCTCCACCTACCCAAGCTTTTACATGTCCTGTTTGTGGCTCCATAGACATCATAGCAGTTCTCAAAAAACTTTTATAGTAGCGTATGGAGTCTAAGGGAGTCATAACAGTATCTTTTTCATAAGAATCACTATTCCAATCAAAAACAGTCATGTTCCTCTTCTTTTTAAAAGAAGCTCTAATTTCATTCTCTGACTTGCCGTTTGCTTTTAAAACTTTCCAACGTGCAGAAATTTTCATAGCTCTTTCTATAATATTGTCTACTTCAAACGTCTCTAAATCTAAAAAAGGAGTTGTTGGGTTGCGCTCTTTTGTATTTTGAATAAAAAATTCTGCTTGTAATTTTTTCATATGTGCAACAACAGCATCTTCGGCATTTTTTTGCATTCTAGAATCTATTGTAGTGTAGATTTTTAAGCCATCTAAATACATATTATAGTCTTCTCCATTTGGCTTCTTATTTTCTTTAATCCATTTTTTAAGCCAGTTTCGTTGTAAATACTTTCTTAAATATGTTGCTAAACCTTCATTATGTGCTTCTGGGCTATAGTTAATATTTAACGGAAGCTTTTGCAAAGAGTCTTTAACCTTTGGTGTTATAAAATCATATTTTGCCATTTGCGCCAAAACAACATTTCTACGATTTTTAGTTCCTTCTGGATTTCTATGTGGTCTAGGGTTATACAATGAAGAATTTTTAAACATTCCTACTAACATAGCAGCTTCTTCTAATTTAAGTTCATTAGCCTCTTTGCCAAAATAAATTCTTGATGCAGATCGAATACCATCAGCATTGTTGCCAAAATCATAAATATTAAAATACATACTAATGATTTCTTCTTTGGTATAGTTTCTTTCTAGCCTAGTTGCAATTACCCATTCTCGTATTTTTTGAAAATACCTTCTCCAATCATTTGCTTTTTTTCCCACAAATAATTGCCTAGCCAATTGTTGCGATATGGTACTTGCGCCTCCTTTTTTTCCCAGATAGGTTAGTGCTCTAGCAAATCCACGAGCATCAATACCTGCATGATCATAATACCTTACATCTTCTGTTGCAACTAAGGCATCTACTAGATGTTTTGGTAATTCGTCAAAATCGACATCTGTTCTATTGTCTTCTAGATATAATTTACCTAGTGTTTTACCATCTGAAGAAATGAATTCTGTTGCTAAGTTTGTTTGCGGGTTTTCTAAGGTTTCAAAAGTTGGCATTTCTCCAAAAGCTTCCCAAGAAGCTAATAGAAAAACTAATGCTACAAGCCCAATGCCTGAAGCAAATAAAATCCAAAACCATTTTATGTATAATAAGAAGCCCCTATTCTTCTTTTCTTTAGCCTTTGCCATAGCTATTTTGTGTTTTTAGTAATTTCTAGTCCAATATCTGTTATACCCTTTAGGTTAGAAACACCTTCTACCTTTCCATTTTGTCGCATGGCATGTATAACTCTAAATTTATATACGCCAGAACTAGAAAAATCGATGTTTTCACGAAACCACAATTTACTTTCTTTTACACTACCTAGGCCTTTACCCAACCATTTTCCGTCTGACATTGCCATCTCGTATTCTAAAGTGTCTGATACTGTTTCACCATTGGGGTAATCTAATTCTGTAATTAAAAAAAGATTGCTGTACGGAAAATCGTTATCGTTTCTAACATTTAGAAATACATTGTATTTTTTTAAAGTATCTAACTCAGAAAAATTAAATTGTATGGTATCATCTACTTGCCATACGCCATTACTTAGTTGATGGTACTCTGAGTAAACGGTTTTTGTTTCGCATGAGGCAAGCAAAACTAAGATATAACCGAACAGGAAACTTTTAAGGATTCTTTGGTGCATTTTGCTTATTTCTTCTTCTCTTTTTATTTCTATTCTTGTTGTTGTTCTTATTCTTATTGTTCTTCTTTCTCTTAGGCCTATCGAATCTATTAAGGCTATCTTGCCCAACAACGTTTTCAAAAACAAGCTTTTCTTCTGCAATAGTTTCAACTACATATTGCTCTAAGCTAGCAACAGTTTCTTTTTTCTTATTTTTCTCTAGAATCTCTTGTACTCTTTCTTTACTTAATGCATGCCAATTAGAGGGGTCATTTTTATACGAAAACCAAAGGGTCTCTTTAAAAATATCTGATTTCTGACAAAAAGCAACACCCTTTTCTGTATGCAGTTTAGTGTCCTGCCCTGGAAAATCTTTTAGGGCATCAAGATACATATCTAATTCATAATTTAAACAGCATTTAAGCTTTCCACATTGCCCTGCTAATTTTTGCGGATTTAATGCGAGCTGTTGGTACCTTGCAGATGATGTGCTAACTGATCTAAAGTCGTGCAACCATGTAGAACAACACAACTCTCTTCCGCAAGAGCCAATCCCTCCTAAACGTTGCGCTTCTTGTCTGTACCCTATTTGACGCATTTCTATCCTAATAGAAAAGGCCTTGGCCATATCTTTTATTAACTGCCTAAAATCTACTCGGTCTTCTGCAGTATAGTAAAATGTAGCTTTAGAGCCATCTCCCTGAAACTCAACATCACTCAATTTCATTTGTAGCTTTAAAGAGATTGCAATCTCTCTAGAACGTTTCTGAATTTCTGCCTCTTTATCTCTACATTTTTGCCAAATGTCAATATCTCTTTGCGAAGCTTTTCTATAAATTTTTGGAAGATCTTTATCTGTGGCATCTACTTTTTTACGCTTCATCTGTACCTTAACAAGTTCTCCTGTTAAAGTAACTATACCAACATCGTGACCAGATTTGGCTTGCGTAGCAACCACATCACCAATTGCTAATGAAATTCCTTCAGAATTTCTATAAAATTCTTTTCTACTATTCTTAAAACGGACTTCTACACAGTCAAAAGGTTTTTGCCCATTTGGCAAAGACATGTTAGAAAGCCAATCGAATACCGTGAGTTTATTACAACCATCCGTGCCGCAAGTACCATTGTTCTTGCATCCCTTTGGCTGTCCATCCTTACCGGTTGAACAACTGGTACATCCCATATTCTATATATTGAATTAAGAAAAAGT
>CAZYRG010000328.1:0-3305 GCA_964650425.1 uncultured Flavobacteriaceae bacterium | reverse complement strand
GATTACAGAGACACGGTAAAAAAGGAAAGCCTTTTTACTGGATCGTAGCGGCAGATGGTCGCTCAAAAAGAGATGGTAAATACCTAGAAAAACTAGGAACGTACAATCCAAATACCAACCCTGCAACAATCGACTTGGATGTTGATGGTGCTGTAAAGTGGTTACAAAATGGTGCGCAACCAACACCTACTGCAAAAAACATTTTGTCGTATAAAGGTGTGTTGATCAAAAAACACCTTTTAGGAGGCGTTGCCAAAGGCGCTTTGACTGAAGAGCAAGCAGAAGAAAAATTCCAAGCTTGGTTGACAGAAAAAGAAGCAAAAATTAATGCTAAAAAAGACGGTTTGTCTAAAGCGGAAGCGGATGCAAAAGCAAAAGCGCTAGCTGCAGAAAAAGCGGTTAATGATAAGCGTATTGCTGATGCTAATGAAGCGGAAGCTGCTGCTAAAGCGGAAGAGGAAGCTGCAAATGCTCCTGAAGAAGTTGTAGAAGCTGCTGCGGAAGAAGCAACTGAAGCTGTAGTTGAGGAAACTGCTACTGAAGAGGCTGCTCCTGAGGCTAAAGCTGAAGAAGCTGCTAAAGAAGAAGAATAGCTAAAAATACTGCGACAATGACTAAAGAAGAATGTTTCTATTTGGGCAGAGTCGTAAGTAAATTTAGTTTTAAGGGAGAGGTGCTGATCAAATTAGACACCGATGATCCCGAAAGTTTTGTAGGAATGGAATCAGTATTTGTTGATTATAACAGCAATCTGGTTCCATTTTTTTTGGAACGCTCCAAACTACACAAAAGTGACTTGCTTAGAGTCAAATTTGAAGATGTGGATACCGAAGAAGATGCAGATGATTTGATGAAAGCAGAATTATACTTACCACTTTCTGTACTCCCAGCATTAGAAGGAAACAAATTTTATTTTCACGAGATTATTGGTTTTACCATGATCGACACCAATTTTGGCGAAGTGGGAATTATCAAAGGGGTCAACGATACAACGGCGCAAGCCTTGTTTGAAGTGGATCGCGATGGGACAGAAATCCTCATCCCCATGAATGATGAGTTTATCGTTAAATTAGATCGAGAGGCTAAAACCTTTCATGTAACTACACCAGAGGGATTGATTGCGCTTTATTTGTAGGGAAATCCCAATATTTTAAATCCCAAATTCCAAGTTGATGAAATTTGAATTCAAACAATTCTCCGTAAACCAAGACCGCTGTGCGATGAAAATCGGTACGGATGGTGTTTTGTTGGGTGCTTGGGCTTCTTTGGAACAGCAACCAAATAGTATTTTGGATGTGGGAACTGGCACAGGAGTGATCGCATTAATGCTTGCACAACGGAGTATGGCCGAAACCGTAGACGCCTTAGAAATTGACGAAGCTGCTTATGAGCAGGCTGTGGAGAATTTTGAAAATGCCCCATGGGGAGATCGGTTGTTCTGCTATCACGCTTCTTTCCAAGAGTTTTTTGAAGAGATGGATGATATGGCATACGATCTGATCGTGAGTAATCCCCCTTTTTATACCTCCACCAACAAAAGTGACGACACACAACGCGATCTCGCACGCTTTGAAGATGCATTGCCGTTTGAGCATTTATTTTATGGTGCTGCCAAATTGTTGTCGGACACAGGGCATTTTGCGTTAATTGCGCCTTTTGTAGAAGAAGATAAGTTACTTGCCATAGCCGAAGCTGTAGGCTTATTTCCTAAAAGAATCACTCGAGTGAAAGGTACTCCTACTGTCGAAATTAAACGTAGTTTGCTGCTTTTTAGTTTTGCCGAAACGACGCCTGAGATCGATGAATTGGTGATAGAGATTTCCAGACATCAGTACACTGAGGAATATATCAGTTTGACTAGGGAGTTTTATTTGAAGATGTGATCTCTTGACATGACAATCTGTGCTTTTACAAAAGGAAAGCAGTAATTTATACGTACGATTGTACACATTGCTACGATATAATTCGAAAATTCTCATAGCTTTGAGACTAATACCATTTAATTTTCTTGCCAGTGAATTTAAATAAGAATAGGTATAAACTCTTTTAATGTATGGATTCTTTTGATGTATTAGATTTGGTCTTGTTTTTGGGAATAAGTCAAGGCCTGTTTTTGGCAATTACTATTCAGCTTGTTCATAATAGAAATGCGGCTGCAAACAGAGTGCTGTCCATTATCTTATTAATTGCTGCTTTTATGCTTTTGGGGAGAGTGATCTATTTTAATCTATCCAATGCCTTACTACTTAGAATAGCTAATTTTGCCGATATCGTGATTTATATTTTTGGACCGTTGGTCTATGTCTATGTGCGCAGGTTGACTTTTAAGGAGGCACCAGCTTTTAGATTGCCTTGGTATCATTACGCACCTGCTTTGTTTCCTGCTATTTTCTTTAGTTGGATGTTGTTTTATACCCCCGAAGAATTTGGACTTTTAGTGAAAAACGGAACGGTTAATCTTAACGTGATCTACAAAACTATGGTCGGTACGGCCTTGTTTTCTAATTTTTATTATTGCTTTAGATCCTACCAAGTCGTTAGGTTGTATCAAAAAGAAGAAAAGAACAACCTCTCATATGTACAGCAGGTAACCTCCTTTTTGTATGTTTTTTTATTAGCAATAGGAGTCTTCTTATTTATTTGGTTATTGAGTTATATTAATTCCTATTTCGACATCTTTAATCTGTCATTTATTAGTTATGATATGATATGGGTTTCTATACCGATTTTTGTATACGTTGTTGGTTTTTATAGCCTTAAGCAGCCAGAAATTTTTAGAGTTTCTCTTAAAAAAATTAAAAATAAGAAGGCTCATAAAGGAAGATTAGAAGGAACTGTTTTGGAGAAATTAAAAGAAGAGTTAGAACATCTAATGGTACAGGAAAAAATATATCTTGATAATAATTTGACGCTGAGAGATCTCTCCGAAAAACTAGAAACGTCTCCTAATAATGTTTCATGGTTGCTTAATAACATCCATAATTGTAGTTTTTATGATTACGTAAATCAATACCGGGTTAAAACATTTATAGAAAAAGTACAAAAAGGAGAACATCAACGCCATACCTTGTTAGCATTGTCTCTAGACTCCGGATTTAATTCTAAATCTACTTTTAATAAGGCTTTTAAGACGGAAATGAATGATACTCCTACGAATTATATAAAAAAGTTAAGCCCATCGTAATCTAACCCGCTTTATGCATTAGAAAATCTATTACATCTTGAAGCTACTGCAAATATTGCCAGCGCAACATCTGGCCTCTAGAGGATAAGCCAAATCATTGGCTTATCACTAGATCCTGCTT
>CAZYRG010000327.1:1230-3319 GCA_964650425.1 uncultured Flavobacteriaceae bacterium | reverse complement strand
AATTGAGTGAAAAAGGGCATTTTTATAGCGAATTGAAAAAAGTTTAAACCACTTCCTAGTATCCAGTTTTGAAACAAATTTCTTTAGCAAACCTTTCACTTACCGTATTTTTATAGAAAAAAGCATCGATCAGACACTTCAAAGCATGAAACATCTCGACCAAAAAACAATTGAACAAATACCCAGTCGTTCGAGGGCGCATCTTATCAATAGTTGTTCTGGCTATAAATCCGCTAACCTCATTGCGACCAAATCCAAATCTGGAGTCACCAATGTTGCGGTTTTTAGCTCTGTGACGCACGTAGGTAGCAATCCCGCAATGCTCAGCTTTTTATTACGACCTAATACTGTTCCTCGCAATACCTACAACAACCTCAAAGAAACTGGATACCTCACCATTAATCATATTGATCGAGATATGATTGCACAAGCACATCAAAGTTCGGCACGTTATGACGAGACAACCTCGGAGTTTGATGCAACAGGACTCACTGAAGAATATCTTGATGGCTTTTTTGCACCCTATGTACAGCAATCTCCTATCAAAATCGGTTGCAAATATATCAATGAATACCTGATCCAAGAAAATGGTTGCATCTTAATTATTGTTGCCATAGAACACCTATACTTTGATAAAGGCATCGAAATGCCAGATGGCTGGTTACGACTTGAAGATGCAGGTACTGTTACCATAAACGGATTAGACGGCTACGCATTACCAACTTTGTTAGATCGTTTCCACTACGCTAAACCCAACGAAACTATTACTTCTTTTTTTGATGAAAATGAATAATTGCCACTGGTGTATCAGTTTACAGTCTCAGTGGACAGTAAATTATATGATAAAAAACACTAGTAGCCCTGACTAAAAGCTGATCACTTTTCAACGGTTTAGCATAGGTTTGAAAACCTAAGGGAATAATAGACAAGTAAAGGGGAAAAACTGATAAGCTACAGCGCTTTTAATTGTTAGATCTTTGCCATGTACAACAGAAACAATGATGTTTCGACACAAAAAAGAATTTAAACAATTAAAATTTATCTCATGAAAAAATTAATTACAGCAATCACATTTATCTTAGCAATTACCTTTAACGCAACTGCGCAAGATGCAAAAACAGTTACTCTGGAACAAACTAAAGGAGAGTTTACTCAAAAACAAGTAACTTTATCAGAAGGAGATTATATATTCAATATTGCCAATCATAATGTTGGTACTGAAGTAGGTTTCGTATTGATTCCACAAGGAGCGGATGCATCCGATCCTAAAAATCATATTAAAGAAGCATACGTAACCAAAACAGTTGCTGATGGCAAGACCGAAAGCTCTAGTACAGTCTCTTTGAAAAAAGGAACCTATGAATACTTTTGTCCATTAAACAAAACACCTCAGTACACATTGATCGTTGAATAAATAGCGTACTACGCCAACCTCAACTCAATAGTAATAAAAATTCCTGCAATTTTAAAAATTGCAGGAATTTGTGTTTTTTGTCGATTTAATTTGCTTTTAATCCATTAAATATGTACATTTGTAGAAAGCCAAATCACAAAACTTAAACTATAATAGCCCTCATATGACACAAAAAATTACGCTCCTACTCATTTTCATTTCATTATACAGTTGCAGCTCTGAAACAACAGATACATTCTCAAGAGATGCTTTATCAAAATTTGATTCTAAAGTTTTTGAAGTAAGTACCAAAAATGCCATCATTGTTTGGGACGAAGCAAAAAATCTCAACGCAGAAACAACGCATTATTCTATCATCCTTAATAATAAAAAGATTGTCAGCGATCTAGAAGGTGTCACCTATTCTTTTGAAAACCTCAAACCCAAAACCACATACAAAGGAATAATCAAAGCAGAAGATCAAACTGGTAACCAGAGTATCGCATCATTTACTTTTAAAACCTCAGGAAACGAAACACTACAGAAAGCTTCACTATAAAATGTGTTAGGGCTTTTTAGTCCAAATTACATTCTTTCAGGAACTGCTATTCCTAACAAACTAAATGCCGACTTAATTACAGCTCCTACTTTTCTGGATAGCTGAATTCTAAACGTACTTTCTTCCGGTTTATCTGC
>CAZYRG010000327.1:0-1130 GCA_964650425.1 uncultured Flavobacteriaceae bacterium | reverse complement strand
CCTACTTTTCTGGATAGCTGAATTCTAAACGTACTTTCTTCCGGTTTATCTGCTCCATATATCGATACATTCTGAAAAAAGGAATTATACGCTTTCACCAAATCATAGGTATAATTCGCAATAAGTGCCGGGCTATGATTGTTTGCCGCTTGTTGAATGACTTCTGGAAAAGCCGCTAATTGTTTAAGCAATTCTTTTTCTTTAGGATGTAAAACCGTAATCCCTATTGCTTTAGTTGTTAACTGTTCATCATTAGCCTTTCGCAAAATAGCTTGGATTCTCGCATACGTATATTGTATAAACGGCCCTGTATTCCCTTGGAAATCGACAGATTCTTCCGGGTTGAATAAAATACGCTTTTTGGGATCTACTTTTAAAATATAATACTTCAGAGCACCTAGCCCAATAGTCTTATAAATTCCCTTCTTCTGATCATCTGTATAGCCCTCTAATTTCCCCAGCTCTTCGGATAATTTTTCTGCAGTACCAGCCATATCTGCAATCAAATCATCTGCATCTACAACCGTACCTTCTCTACTTTTCATTTTACCACTTGGTAAATCTACCATTCCATAGCTCAAATGGTATAAATTTTCTGCCCAATCGTAGCCGAGTTTCTTTAAAATTAAAAATAATACCTGAAAATGATAGTCTTGTTCATTACCTACCGTATATATCATTCCACCAACATCCGCGTAGTCCTTGACACGCTGAATTGCAGTACCAATATCCTGTGTCATGTACACAGCAGTGCCATCACTACGTAATACAATTTTTTCGTCCAGCCCATCTTCTGTCAGATCGATCCATACAGAACCATCTTCCTTGCGATAAAAGATTCCCTTATCTAAGCCATCCGTTACTACATCTTTTCCCAATAAATAGGTATTACTCTCATAATAATAGGAATCAAAATCCACTCCTAAATTAGTATAGGTAGTTGCAAAACCATCATACACCCATTGATTCATCTTTTTCCATAAAGCTACTACCTCGGCATCTCCAGCCTCCCATTTACGCAACATTTCTTGCGCTTCTAGTAAGATTAGAGCAGTAGTCTTTGCTTCCTCCTCTGTCTTACCATTAGCAATTAATTCTTGTATTTCTTTTTTATACGCCTTATCAAAAGC
>CAZYRG010000326.1:0-3368 GCA_964650425.1 uncultured Flavobacteriaceae bacterium | reverse complement strand
AAGATTCCACGTAAATCTGCAAAAACAGGTGATATTACAGGGGGTCTACCAAGAGTTACCGAATTATTCGAAGCTCGTAACCCATCTAACCCTGCAGTAGTAAGTGAGATTGATGGTGTCGTTTCTTTCGGAAAAATCAAGCGTGGTAACCGTGAGATTATTATCGAATCGAAGTTTGGTGAAATCAAAAAATATTTGGTGAAGCTGTCTAATCAGATTCTTGTTCAAGAAAATGATTATGTACGTGCAGGAGTTCCATTATCTGATGGTTCTATTACGCCAGAGGATATTTTGAAGATCAAAGGACCATCTGCAGTACAACAATACTTAGTGAATGAAGTACAAGAAGTATATCGTTTACAAGGGGTGAAGATCAATGATAAGCACTTTGAGGTAGTAGTACGTCAGATGATGCGTAAAGTACGAATTAATGATCCAGGAGATACCATTTTCTTAGAGAATCAATTGGTGCACAAAGCAGACTTTATCGAAGAGAATGATAAGATCTTTGGATTAAAGGTTGTGGAAGATTCGGGCGATAGTGAAGCGATCAAAGCAGGTCAATTGATTACGCCACGAGAATTGAGAGATGAGAATTCGATCTTGAGACGTGAGGATAAAAATCTTGTAGTAGCAAGAGATGTAACGCCAGCTGTTGCAACACCAATATTACAAGGTATTACCAGAGCATCGCTACAGACCAAATCTTTTATCTCTGCGGCATCGTTCCAGGAAACTACTAAGGTATTAAACGAAGCTGCTGTAAGCGGTAAAGTTGATCACTTAGAAGGACTGAAAGAAAACGTAATTGTAGGTCATAGAATTCCAGCCGGTACGGGTATGAGAACCTATGAGCATATTATCGTTGGTTCCAAAGAGGAATTAGAGGAGCGTATGGAGCAGAAGCAAGAAGTAAATTTGAACTAAAGTTTATAGAATAATTAATGATTGACCATGCGTTCTTGTAGCGTATGGTCAATCTTTTATAAGGTAAAAGCGTCATGGCAGAAGATAAAAAGCAAAATCAGAATCAGTTGAATATTGAGTTAGATGAAAGTATTGCGGATGGTACGTATAGTAACTTGGCAATCATTAATCATTCTGTATCGGAGTTTGTAGTAGATTTTGTAAATATCATGCCTGGGCAGCCCAAAAGTAAAGTGAAGAGCAGGATTATTCTGACGCCACAACATGCCAAAAGGTTTCTAAAGGCATTAAACGATAATGTACATCGCTTCGAAAGTGCTCATGGTGAAATTAAAGATTATGAGCAACCGCCCATTCCTTTGAATTTTGGTCCAACAGGACAAGCATAAAATTAAAAGTATTTATATATACAAAACCCCTTTATCATGTTGATAAAGGGGTTTTTGTTTCTTCATTAGGTTGGTTCCTTAATACTTTACTTTTAGAAAATTTTGATACTTACAGGGGTACGTAGTGTTTTACTCTCTAAATGTTTTTCAAAATTAGGGAGTTTAAGCGATTAAAAAATTGATCTATGATAATAAAGAATTACTGCGCCAATTCTTTCCGTATGCGACTAAGGCTCTCTGTAGTAATGCCAAGATAGGAGGCGATATGATAATTTTTGATATTTTGTTCTATGTTTGGATAGGTATTGATAAAGGAAACATAGCGTTCTTTAGCAGATTGCGCTAGGTTTGATAAAATTCTTTTGTGAAAACCAGAAAAACTTCCTTCTAGTTTCCTTCTAGAAAAAGATTCTATTTTCGGAATCTGTTGGTATAAATACTCAAGGTCTAATCGAGAAATTTTGTAAAGTATAGCGTTCTGTAAGGATTCTATATTCATTATTGCCTTAGAAGTCGTAAAATAAGCGGTATAATCACTAATCCACCAATCGTGAATGGCAAACTGTAAAGTGTGTTCTTTTCCTTGTTGATTAATATAATAGGTTCTCAAACAACCGCTATATACAAAGTATTGATGCTTTACAGTTTCCCCAGCCTTTATGAGTATTTCACCTTTAGGTAAATAATATTTTTCAAATTTACTATTAACTAGTGCCATCTCTTCTGTATTCAAAGATAGACAGCTGAAAATATCGGATGGCTTAAAGTTTTTAGTGTCCATAGAAATAATCATTAATAGTCATAAAAGGTGGTACTAAAATCTTGATGAAGATTTTAGTACTTCTAAGCATTTTTTGTAGGCAGTATAAGGGTTGTGATGGAAGTAGCAAAATATTTATTTTAAAAATACAAAATTTTACGGTATTACCGCATTAATGTATGAGTAAAAAATATCGTTTTATATATAGGTTAAACGTTCTTTCTAGAATATTTGTATCATACGGTTTTTGGCAAGAATTAATAAAGTTTAAACCACTTCATGTTCAATTAATGTGTAAAACAAAAAGGCACTTATGTACATAAGTGCCTTTATTTATTCAATACTATTTATGTTTTTTATAGATCGTCTAGAATACTAAGTACTTCAGCCGCTTCGATTTTACGATCTGCTTTCAGACTTGTCTTTAATTTGTTTAGTACTACATCATATTTTTCGATCACTTTTTCTACTAGCATTTTTTCCACCAATGGTATTTCTCTACCATCAGGCTTAACTAATGTATATTTATAAAACTCTACTGGCATATCTGGATCCAATTCTCTTTTGAAAGTAACTGATCCTGCAGTTTTCATAAGCGAGATACTATTCCTTAATTTCAGAAGTTCATCGTCACTTTTAGTTTCTAATGCCACAACACGATCGGTTTGATCACCAACACCTTCAGCTGTTTTATATGTATCGTCATACATTTCTCTTAATTTATCCCAAGGAAGTTGCGCATATGTCATTTGGGTGCCTAATAGTATAACAAATAGGAGCATTAATTTTTTCATGATGGTTAAGTTTTTTTAGTTTGCCAAAAACTTCGTGTTTGGCTTCACGTTATGAAAATTTAAAGATTCACGTTGTTTTTGATACGTGTGTCCTCAGTACAAACTTCAAAATAAGGGTTTTATTTTTGAAAAACTAAAAATATTTTGATGATTCATTAACAAAAGGAGTTTTTCATTATCAAAATATACTTTTAATCCTATTTTGAGTACTTAATTATTGTTCTTCAATACGTCCTCAAAACAGACCCATATTTATTTGTTCATTTATAACAATCCAATTTCTGTGCCAGAATTATTGAATGAATTTGAAGTTGTAGTCCAAAAAGTGGGTATATGAGGTACAATATAGTTGTGGAATCTACATAATTATTTCTTAAATAAAATTTCCGACATATTGTTAATATATTGATTGTTAGTGTTTTGTTGTATTTTTCGTTTTGTTCGAATGATTTTTCTAATGTAATTGTCAGAATTAGTTAGTAGTAAGGTTTAATATTT
>CAZYRG010000325.1:1419-3377 GCA_964650425.1 uncultured Flavobacteriaceae bacterium | reverse complement strand
CATCAATATGAGCCGCAATTCCTATGTTTCTTGTGAATTTTAAATCTCTTGCCATTTCTAGTCTGAATTAAAATCTAAAGTGAGAGAATGCTTTATTAGCTTCAGCCATCTTGTGAGTGTCTACTCTTTTCTTAACAGCTGCGCCTTCTTCTTTAGCCGCTGCTATAACTTCAGCTGCTAATTTCTGCGCCATTGATTTCTCATTTCTCTTACGAGAATAGCTGATCAACCATTTCATGGCAGTAGAAATTTTACGATCCGGGCGGATCGGATTAGGAATTTGGAATGTTGCACCACCAACACGACGGCTACGAACCTCTACGTGTGGCATTACATTAGATAATGCATCTTTCCAGATCTCTAAAGATGTTTTTTCGTCGTCTTGTTTTTTCTCTTCTATGATATCAATTGCATCATAAAAAATTTTAAAAGCAGTCGATTTCTTTCCATCCCACATCATCATGTTTACAAAACGAGTCACTAATTGATCGTTAAAACGTGGATCTGGAAGAATCGGTCTTTTTTTTGCCTTTCTTTTTCTCATGTCTTCTTTTAAAGTTTTTAGTTTGTAGTTTTTTGTTTACAGCTAGCTTTACTTCTAACTTTTAAACTCTAACTCTTAACTTTGTTATTACTTCTTTGGGCGTTTTGTCCCGTACTTAGATCTCCTTTGCGTTCTTCCTTCAACACCTGCGGTGTCCAAAGCGCCTCGCACAATGTGATATCTAACTCCCGGTAAATCTTTTACCCTTCCACCTCTAACCAATACTATCGAGTGCTCTTGTAGATTATGTCCTTCACCTCCGATGTACGCATTGACCTCTTTACCATTTGTTAACCTCACACGAGCAACTTTACGCATTGCTGAGTTTGGTTTTTTTGGTGTAGTGGTGTAAACACGTGTACATACTCCACGGCGTTGTGGACATGAATCTAAAGCAGCCGATTTACTCTTCTTGGTTATTTTGGCTCTACCTTTTCGTACTAATTGTGAAATTGTTGGCATAGTTGCTTTACACTAATTTTACATAATTAAAAAATCCCCTTAATTTAAGGGTGTGCAAATGTAGAAATATTTTTCTGTAAATCAAACTCATAATACGGTAATTTTGACAAGATTTTAAAATTCCACTTTCGCAAAGTGACTTAGCCTATAATTTTGCCTAAATATTCCTACTTTTTTTGCGTGAGGGATAGTAGCGGCTACCCCGCAGCCTGACTGCAAGAAAGTGCGAGGAGTAATAGCGGATAGCCCGACCCTTAGGTCACGCCAAAAGAAAAACACTAAAACAAACACCTCTATCTCATAATTTTCGTAAGTAGATTTTAAAACCTATATTGCTCGTAATAAAAAGTTGCACCAAAAACACCTGCTTGACATCAAGAACCCCGTCATATCAACAAGTGAAATTTATTTTTCTTGTCCTTAATATATGTATACTTTCACAGCTACGAGGACAAGAACTCAATCTGGAACTTCAAATTACCGGAAGAGACTCTAGTGAAACTGCCATTATCGACAGTATTTCTTATCAAAGAAGTTTCAAAAAACACAAAGCCCTATTAACAGAAGGAAACACGTTACAAAAAAAACTAGAACATATCGGCTATTTAAGGGCAACTCAAAAAAAGCTTGTCAAAAAGAATGATAGCCTATATACGCTTCAGTTCTTTCTCAATGAAAAATCAAAAACCCTGAAGATCACCTACAACACTACTGTTTTCGGTCCGGAGATTATTAAAAAAATTAGTCAGACATATACTGATACCTATTTTATCATCCCTTTTTCCAATACCGAACAAACCCTAAACTTTTTGACGAAACACTTAACAAATCAAGGAAACACCTTTAGCTCGTTACAACTTTCAGACATCAACACTAAAAATGACACGGTTTTTGCCCAACTGAACCACCAAAAGAGCAACGAAAGAACCATTGACAACATCGTTATAAAAGG
>CAZYRG010000325.1:0-1319 GCA_964650425.1 uncultured Flavobacteriaceae bacterium | reverse complement strand
CAAAAACTCGTTTTTGATGGTTATCTGAACCTCAACCTAATTAACAATTTAAATTTTGGAGAAACTATACGCTTCATCTACAAAAGCGATGGCAACGAACAGCAACGATTACAAATCAACACCTCGCTACCTTACATTTTCAAAACTCCACTAACCCTCGAAGCTGGCTTAGACATCTTCAAGAAAGATTCTACCTTTCTCAATACAGAACAATTAATTAACCTTCATTATACATTAGGCACAAAAAGTGATATGTATTTGGGCTACAAAAGTAGTACATCTGACAACTTGCTTAAAACCCCTCAAGTTGGTCTTGACATCAACAGCTATGACGCATCTTATATCACAGGTGGCTTTTCTTATAAAATATTTCAAGAACGCCCTTTGTTCCCTATCAAAACCAACTTATCACTAAGAACCGAAATTGGCAATCGAAACACCACAAACAACAGCAATAAACAACAAAAGGCATTCGGCGACTTTAGTCATATTCTAAATTTAAATTCGCGTAACTCGATTTATTTTAACGACACTTTTGCCATCCTACTTTCGGACACCTACATTTTTAATGAACTTTATCGTTTTGGCGGTATTACTTCTATGAGAGGTTTTGAAGAAAACAGTCTATTTGCATCGCTTTACAATGTAATCAACACGGAATATCGTTTTTTACTTTCCTCCAACCTTTATATCCATTCTATTATAGATTACGGTTATTTTGAAGACAAAAACAATAACCTCAATGACAATCTTACAAGTTTTGGTTTTGGCATTGGACTAAACACCAAATCTGGTCTTTTCAAAATAAATTTTGCCAATGGCAAAACCAGTGAACAGACTTTTAAGTTTTCCAACACTAAGGTGCATTTGAGTTTAGTGGCATTTTTTTGATCAATATCTGGCAATTCCACTTATAACTAGCGAAAACATTATAAGTTAATTTTTTTCCAAAAAACCAACTAGCAATTAAATTTATTTCCAAAAATATGCAATATACATTAGCATGATTTTTTAAGAAAAACCAACTCCTATTAAAGGATTATTAAACTTTCGTAAGGTTACGTTAAAGATTCCCAAAAGAGTATTTATGCTATAATAGTTTCTGTACATTTCGTGTGGCTAATTCAAATAAATTTTTAAAATATGAGAACAAAGTACAGTAAGGTACTCACGCTACTCGTAGCGTTTGTGGTGCAATTCACTTTTGCACAGGACAAAACTATCACCGGCACAGTGACTGATGATAGTGGCTTACCCCTCCCAGGTGTCAACATTGTAAAACAGGGAAGTTCCACTGGAACACAAACGGATTTTGATGG
>CAZYRG010000324.1:0-3399 GCA_964650425.1 uncultured Flavobacteriaceae bacterium | reverse complement strand
TATAGCTTCTGCCTGCTCCTCCATGATCATAGTTTTCTGCTTCTATAGTACCTGGTATTGAAGTAGGGGACCCTGAATACGGTGCTTTGGATTCTCTGATGAAACAATACTTCTGAACACCACTCGCAGGATCATTGCCAAAGGCAGTATTGTCACAGATTACATCTTGAGTTTGTCCCTGTAAATATTCATACTGTCCATCTTGTCCATAGGCCACATCGTATGGGATATCGGAAATCTCGATAGTTTCTGATTCATTTGCAGCAAAGGTATATCCGCTTGGGCCTATAATGCTAGTTCCAGTTCCTTCCGTCATGGTCATACTTTTTACATCGGCAAAACCAGCACTCTCTCTTAGTGCTTCAATAACTAAGGATACCTCCCATAATGTTCCCATATTTAATCCAGCATTTTTCCAGCCATTAAAATGGTTTGCCATAGTTACGGTTCCCGAAGTTCGTTTTGTTTTGCGGATACTCCAATATTGATAAAAGGTCTTTGTGCCTTCGATTGATGGTTTGTTTACTCTTTCGGTACGATAGAGGTCGTATTGTTCACCATCAGAGGTAATTGTTCCTAGACTACTGCCTTTTGTTGGGCGACTGCTACTTGACCAATTTTCTACAACATAATACTCTATCAATGGATTTTGCGTCCATCCGTAAATGGATACAAAAGATCTTCCCGTATTTGGAGTGGGTCTAAAATCTACATCATAGGTAACTACCTGCTCCCATGATCCCGGTCGTAAGGCTTTTCGGGCTAGTAAATTACCCACATTGTTCCATTCAATTGAGAATGCTCCACCTGGTTTTAGTTCCATACATCCATTACCAGTACTTTTCCAGTATTCATATCTGTAGCCGCCATGCGAACCATTTTGGTTATTACAAATAGTCTGCGAGTGAGAAGCAGTTGCCATAAAAAGTAATAAGGCAACGGGTAACATAAACATTTTTACTGGAGAGGAATCTCTTATAATTAGCTTTTTGTAATTTTTCATTTTATAATTTTTCATCGCGTTTTTCATTTAGTACCTCACCAATTTGGCCATGCCTTTTACAGATTTTAAAATGTAAATTCCCCTAGAGAATTTAGAAAGATCTACCTGATTGGAATTCTCCTTTATCACTAGTTTTCCACTAATAGTATATACATTGAAATCTATTTTTGATGGAAGGTTGAAAATGCCGGTCTTTGAAGGGTTAGGGTGTATTGCTAAAGTTCTTTTAGTAAAGTCATTTGTGCTTAAAGAATTAGCGCTTATATTAACCTTATCTAGGTTAAATCCATTTTGCTCTACATGAAGACGAATCACATGCGTACCTGCCGACAGTTCAGCAGTGGTTGTTACTGAAGTGTAGGTGTTCCAATCAGTTGTTTGAGGCGTTTTAAGACCTGTTAATAACTCTTTGCCATCTACATCAATTCCTATTACTCCTGTGCCCTCAGGAGAAGATGTAGTAAAATCAAAAGTATAGGTTGCTGTCTCACTAACATCTACCGTATATTCTAGCCATTCACCTGTAGCCATCCATCCAACTACATAACCAACACCACCAGTTCCTGTATCGATGTCTACTCCATTTTCTTCTCTAAAGTTTACAGCTCCTCTATTTTCGGTGTCACTATCCATATAACTTCTTCCTGCACCTCCAAAATCGTAGTTCTCCGCTTCAATGGTACCTGGTATTGAAGTGGGAGCTCCTGAATAAGGTACTTTGGATTCCCTGATGAAACAGTATTTCTGAACACCACTAGCAGGATCGCTTCCGAAAGCTTCATTAGTACAGTTAACATTTTGTGTCTGATTTTCTAAATACGCATAACTTCCATCTTGACCGTATGCAATATCATAAGGAATATCTGAAATAGTAATAGTTCCCGCTTCGTCTGTTATGTATACATATCCATCAGGACCTATTCTGCCGATTACATTTAGTCGTTTATTACGTTGAGCAAGGTAAATGTTTGGTGTTTTTAACACTTCTCCATTAGAGAATTCAACATATTGATTTCTGTTTTCTGAAAGGTCAGCAATTTTAGCTCCTTTCACACCAATTGAATTGAGGTAATACCAATCTCTAGAAATCTTACCTAATCGGGTGCCACCAGTTTGTGAAGGAAGATTTCCAAAATTGCCGCTGTTTTTGGTGATATTCCAAACCGTGGTGTAGATGCCAGAATGAGGTCCTCTGTACCATGAGCCACTACTTGCATACAGTCTGGTTCCTGCTCCAACGTTAATTTCTGTGAACACATTTCCGTAAGGTGATCCACGGTGATGATCAAAATTGAGATCATCTCCAGACATTTGACTAAATACATTACCATTAGCAGTTTGTTCCACAGAAAGGTCATGTATAAACCTCATGTTAATAGCAATATTTGAAAAGAGGTTGTCACTGGATCTTTGATTGCACCAAATGCCATGGTGTCCAGACCGATCAGCTTTACTACGCTTGTCGTTATTAATGACAATATTTTCAAAGGTACCGTTAAAAGACAATTGTAAATTAATGGCGTTGTCAATATCAATCAATTCAATATCCTTCATCCAGCAGTTAATGGTATTACGCATGAAAATAGCATTACTACCATCAAGGCTGAAATGCCCTTTAAAAGGGGCTCCATTCATCCTAAATATGATATTTTCAATACCGCAATTCGTCAGTGAAGCGTTCATGTTAATAGCAGCAATTCTTGGGCTCCATTTAGTTCTTATATCCAAAGGCAATGTCCTGTTAAGCGTAAGCACATTTCCTTCTTGTTTCACAACTTTAGCCTTGAGCTGGAATAAATTTTTGATACTTAATATTCCATCGTTTGCAAATTGTCCGTCATTATCCCAATAAGACCGATTTTCAGAGGTTCCATTTACGTATTTGAACAAACTTTGAGCCGCATCATCTGTTTGAATAATATCTACCCAAGTTCCTGGCGCATAGGTTACACCATTTTCTAAAACTACGCTGTTGCTACCATGGTTAGCATTTGAAACAATTTTTTTTCTAGCAGCCAAATTAATGCTAGCGCCTATATTGAAAAAGGCATCTTTAAAAGCATACCTGTCATCAGTAGCATTATTATTATCTACCTGTCTTAGCGTTTTGTTCATTTTGAATTCTGCTCCATCTTCCCCTACCAAAACAACTCCAGATCTAGTTATGTTGACGCGTTTATCGATGTTCCAAACACCTTTAGGGATTCTTATAGCCCCAGGTGTTTGTATATCATTAATTAAGTTTTGCAGTTCTGCCGCATCATTTTTTCCATCATTTGGCTGGGCTCCATTTTGACCCAATGTAGCTTTTACAGCATAGGTTGGAGTAGGGGAATCTCCCATATCATACCCAGAAAAAGATGCATCTGGTAATCGTCCTGATGGATCCCAATTGG
>CAZYRG010000323.1:0-3429 GCA_964650425.1 uncultured Flavobacteriaceae bacterium | reverse complement strand
ATTGGTTTTGGTGCACAATATGTAGACGAGAGATTTACTTGGTACAATCCTACCTATAATACAGGGAGAGTACTATTGCCAGAATATACGGTAGCTGAAGGAGCTATTTATTATAAACCAAACAATTCTAATATGCAGTTAACATTAAAGGTAAATAACTTATTTAATGATACGTATTGGTTAGGTGGTCTTAGTCCTTCTAGATTAGGGCCGGGTGCACCAAGAAACTTTTTGTTAAATGCAACGTATAAATTCTAAAGCGTATGAAGCGGGCAACTATTCGGTTATTTGCATGGAATTTTTGGCGAAATGCGATTATGACCAAAACATTTTATCTGCTATATTTCATTTTTATTCTGCTAACGGCCTATTCGGCTGTTAGCAGTATTCATAATTATCGGACGCAAAATACGATCCGGCAGGAACATCAAGTCAAAGCGCGACAGAGTTGGGAAGCAAATCCTGATAAACATCCGCATAGAATGTCACATTTTGGGACTTTTGCTTTTCGGATTAATTCAACGTTGAGCATGTTTGATCAAGGCTTAGAAAGTTTTACAGGGAACACCGTTTTTTTGGAAGCACATCGGCAAAATAGTGTCAACTTTTCGGAGGCTACATTTTCAACAGGAACCTTGCGATTCGGCGAATTAAGCCTGGCATTATTGCTACAACTTGTTTTGCCATTGATTTTGTTTTTTATTGGTTTTTCAACAGTAGCGGCTGATAAACAAAATGGAACATTAAAAATGCTTTTGTCACAAGGCGCCAGCTGGAAAGAACTGCTTTTTGGGAAATCCATTGGACTTTTTGGTATGGCTATGCTATT
Organism: uncultured Flavobacteriaceae bacterium; assembly: GCA_964650425.1. GTDB lineage: Bacteria > Bacteroidota > Bacteroidia > Flavobacteriales > Flavobacteriaceae > Aquimarina. The sequence goes on along the minus strand of CAZYRG010000323.1, from coordinate 2,600 downwards.
CTGTATTCCTGTTTTTTTGATTACACTCATTGCATTGCTGGCCTATGGAGATCCAACGGTCAACGATTTTCGTTGGTTGCGATTGTTAATTATTGGCCTAGGGTATTTGGCATTTTTCTTCGTTATCGCTGTACTCACAGTTATTGTTTCTGCCAGTAGTAGCAATCCCAAAAATGCTTTGTTACGTCTATTAGGAATTTGGTTATTGTTGGTTGTCCTTTTGCCTAAATCAGCACAGGCGATGGGAAATTATTGGTTTCCTACGCCGAGTAAGTTAGCCTTTGAATCTGCTATCGAAAAAGAAGTGATCCAAAAAGGGGATAGTCATAATCCAAATGATCCTCATTACAACAAGTTACGTGATTCTGTTTTGACCACTCATAAGGTAAGTGAAGTCACTGATTTGCCATTTAATTATTCGGGTTTTGTAATGCGTGAAGGCGAAAAAACATCTTCGACTTTATACAAAAAACATCATGCCCGTTTGGTACAGATTTATAAAAATCAAAATAATGTAAGTCAATTTATAGCGTATGCAAATCCATTCATGGCGGTCAAACAATTATCTATGATCATGGCAGGAACAGATTTTTCATCATACTTGGATTTTCAACATCAGGCAGATGATTATCGGTATCATCTTTCTCAGACGATGAATGAATTACAAATGGAATATATCAGTCCGAAGAAAAAAAGCGGATCTGAAGGAAAAACCCATGTGGTAGGACATGAGCATTGGTCAGAGTTTAAGGATTTCAAGCATAAGCCTATGGCCTTTCGTGCTGCTATTGGTGAAGCTTTTCCGGTACTTTTTGCAATGATTTTTTGGGTATCAGTAGCATTAGGATTAATACGATATACCTCAAAACGTGCAAAAGCCTTATAAAATGGATGCTATTAAAATGTCCACGCTAGTCAAAAATTTGAGTTTCGTTAGTGAGTATTTATTAAAGATTACATCTGACAGTAATTAACAAGAAAAAAACAGATGAACCTATATCAACTATTTTTACAACAATGCATTCGATCAAAAGAAGTATGGATCAGTTTATTACTGATTTTACTCTTAGGAAGTGTTAGTATCATCATCGGAAGCGCACATCTTCAAAAACAACAAGAAGCAATTGCCGAAGTAAACAGTTATCAGAAACAACATTTTGATCGCCAAGTGTCATTACATAATGATGATTTGGGCTTGCTTTTGTATTATGCAAAATTTGCATACATCAATAACTTAAAACCCTTAGCAGGTTTATCTATTGGTCAAGCAGATGTAAACCCAACTATAAAACGGATTACGATAAAAACCTTTGAGGCACAGAAATTTGACACCGACTTGATCAATCCAATGAATTTGCAATCAGGCAATTTGGACCTTTCTTTTGTCATTATCTATTTATTACCATTACTTATTATTGTTTTGACGTTTAATGTTATTTCTGAAGAAATAGAAACGGGTACTTGGCGATTGGTCGTCATTCAGACAACATCTAAACTAGGATTTATTATTTCTAAATTATTGATTAGAATGGCACTATTAGTCACAGTCGTACTCCTTCTTTTTTGCATCGCAAAATGGACACTCAATATCCCATTAAATAGTGATTTTTTGTTAGTAATTACGTTATCAATGCTCTACCTGCTATTTTGGTTTTTGCTTTCTTTTTTAGTCATTATTTTCAAAAAATCTTCAGGCTTTAACGCCCTATTGTTATTGTCAATTTGGCTCGTACTACTCATTCTGTTGCCTTCGGGGATTAATGCCTATGTGGCATCAAAATATCCTGTACCAGAAGCCTTAAGCGCAACCATAGCGCAACGCGATGGCTATCATGTCAAATGGGATACCGATAAATTGGCAACGATTAAAAAGTTCTATCAGCACTATCCACAGTTCAAAAAATATGGATATCCTACAGAGGGATTTAATTGGTTATGGTATTATGCCATGCAACAAATGGGAGATGACGATTCCAAAAAGGAACGTGAGGCGCTGAGCGAAAAAATCACATTGCGGACAAATTTTAGTAGTCAAATTGCTTCAATACTTCCCAACATGCACCTGCAGTTAGCATTTAATAAATTAGCGGGCACCAGTATGAGTCAGCATATGGATTATTTGCAAGGAACGGAACAATTTCATGAAAAATTACGTTTGTCTTTCTATCCAAAAATCTTTGAAGGGTTGAAAGCAGATACGCTTGATTGGAAGCAATTTGCTCCAGCATACCATAAGATAAAAATGGATATAGGACCATTAAAGGTTATAATGCCATTACTACTAGCATGTCTGGTACTACTAGTGATTTCAATCCCTATGATTAGACGATTGTGAGACTAATTAAGGGCTAAAATGAATGGTGCAAGCTTGCTCATTTTAACTCATAATATTTTGTGATATAAGATCAATATGTATTAGCGTTTGTTATTTCCTCTTTTGTTTTCTGGTGTGCGTTCCGCCTGGGTTTACTTGTGTAGTAGTGCCTCCATTGTAATGAATTATTGTATGTGTCCCGTCTGGGTTAACTTGGGTAGAGGTATCCGCATTTTGATGAATCACTGTATGTGTTCCGTCTGGATTAACTTGGGTGGAGGTATCC
>CAZYRG010000322.1:0-3452 GCA_964650425.1 uncultured Flavobacteriaceae bacterium | reverse complement strand
TTTAATTGGTCTCTTCCTTACGGTCGCTCTAGGTTAAAAACAAGAAGTCAAGATGAGTTCATAAAAAACTTCGTACATCTACAATCGTACTTCTCACTTTAATCCCTACATTCCTCGCTCCTTTTGAATACTTTCGTAGGCTTTTTGTACCTCGCGAAATTTTGCCTCTGCACCTTTGATATGTACGGCATCCATATGCTGTACTTTGTCGGGGTGGTATTTTTTGGCCATCGTTCGGAACGCTTTTTTGACCTCTTGATCCGTAGCAGATTTTTCGATTTCCAGAATTTTATAGGAATTATCCGCAGATTTAAAAAACATAGCTTTTATGCTTTCGAAATCTCTAAAATTTAGCTGCATATAACCTGCGATCTCACGTATTTTCTGAGCTTCGGACTCGCTTACAGAGCCATCGGCTTGTGCAATCCCAAATAAAAAATGGATCACTTGCAATCGCGACGCATAACGCATTCTTTGTGCCAAGTACCTAGAGATTCTTTGCGCAGAAACTTCACGACTTTTGATTACTTCATTAAAAGTCCTGAAAGTGGCATTGGCGCGCTCCTTTCCATAAGCTTGTACAAAATACTGTCGTACATAATCTAATTCTGTCTGGCTTATTTGACCATCTGCTTTGATAACAATCGACGCCAGCGATAATAGATTCAATTCAAAATCTCCTGGGGTTACCTGTTCCGGTTTACGTTCAAATCCTTTTTTGAAAGTCCCACTAGCCGATATTTTGGTAGTATCTATTAAACTCCCTATCAAAAATCCCAAAAGTGCTCCTGGCCATCGGAAAATATAAAAGCCCAGAATTGCGGCAAAAAATTTAATCATGTACAATTTTTTGACAAAAATAATTCATTTTTTTACTATAGGTCTTTGAAACACAAAATATGTCACAAAACGCCAGTATCTCCATAATTCCAAATCGCATACTAATCTCAAATTTCGTATCTTTGTAACTTCAATTTTAAAGAAAAAAATTAAACATATGTATCCAGAAGAATTAGTAAAACCAATGCGCGAAGATTTGACCAAAATTGGATTTGAACAACTACAAACAGCTGCCGCTGTAGATGCTGCGATTGCCAAAGAAGGAACTACGCTTGTCGTAGTAAATTCTGTTTGCGGTTGTGCTGCTGCCAATGCACGTCCAGGAGCTCGTATCTCACTAGAAAATACCAAAACACCAGATAGCTTGGTTACTGTATTTGCTGGTGTAGATCGCGAAGCTACAGACAAAGCAAGAGCTCACATGGTGCCATTCCCACCATCATCTCCTTCTATGGCGTTATTCAAAAATGGAGAATTAGTACACATGTTAGAAAGACATCACATCGAAGGACGTCCTGCAGAAATGATTGCAGAAAACCTTATGGATGCCTACAACGAACATTGCTAAAATACGATCTATTTAATACGAGTAAGAGACTGTTTGTTATGCAAGCAGTCTTTTTTGTTGAATGCATCTTGACTTTTCTTTGGTAAACATAAAATATTGTAAGAACTTGTGCTGGTTTTAAAATCGTGTCGTTTAAGTCAAAATGCGTTTATAGGTACATGAATTGGATAAAAAAAGTAATGCGTTATCCGCTTTCGGTAGTTTTTTATGGCTGTTTTGGAATCACATTAGTGCTTTTTCATGGCATACAAGTTATTTGTCGTCATGTTTTTGGTAAAAAAGCACATCAAAAAAGTGTAGATCTGTTGAATTTTTTCCTCTTAGCATGCCTCTATACTTTAGGAAATAGGGCTGTTTACAAAAACACGCATAACATTCCTACAGACAAACCGTTGATTATAGTATCTAATCATCAGAGTATGTACGATATTTGTATGATCGTATGGTTTATGAAAAAGCATGCACCTAAATTTATCTCGAAGATTGAATTAGGCAAGGGAATACCAAGTATTTCGTATAATTTACGTCACGGAGGATCGGTTCTCATTGATCGAAAAAATCCGAGACAATCATTACCAGCTTTGGCGAATTTTGGAAAACGTATCGCTAAAGAAAAAGACACTGCGGTTATTTTTCCAGAGGGTACACGTAGTAAAACCGGAGCACCAAAGAGTTTTGCTCCTAATGGACTCAAAATACTGTTCAAACATGCACCGGATGCTATAGTGGTTCCGGTTACAGTTAATAACTCTTGGAAATTAGTACAAGATGGAATGTTCCCATTGGGTATCGGAATCAAGCTATCTCTAGAAGTACAAGAACCTATTGCAGTAAATGCTATGGAAACAGAAGCCTTATTAAAAACAATAGAAACACGCGTCATCGCAGGAATCAAGAATTAAAACAAGCATATTATGGCTTTAGATAATATTAGATTAGAGGTAATGCAATTATTGGAAAAGAAAGTAGATTCCTATGTGGATCAATTTCTTATTCCGATTGAAAAGGTCTGGCAACCGACCGATTTTTTACCAAACTCTCAAAAGGATACGTTTTTTGATGAGGTAGAAGAATTGCGAGAGTTGGCAAAAGAATTACCCTATGATTTTTGGGTGGCGCTAGTTGGTGATACGATTACAGAAGAAGCATTGCCGACCTATGAATCTTGGTTGATGGATGTCGAGGGGATCAATCAGCATGATGGATCACAAGGCAATGGATGGTCCAAATGGGTACGCTATTGGACAGGAGAAGAAAATCGTCATGGAGACACACTCAATAAATATCTATACCTCTCTGGACGCGTTAATATGATCGAGGTAGAGCGCACCACACAACATTTGATCACTGATGGTTTTGATATCGGTACCGATAGAGATCCCTACAAAAATTTTGTATACACCAGTTTCCAAGAGTATGCTACCTATGTTTCTCATAGTCGAGTAGCAAAAATGGCCAGAAGTTATTCGAATAAATCATTGGCCAAGATGTGTAAGATTATTGCTGGTGATGAAATGAGACATTATAATGCGTATAGTCAGTTTGTAAAAGATATTTTTGAATTGGATCCGAGCGAAATGATGATTGCTTTTAGAGATATGATGAAGCACAAAATTGTCATGCCAGCGCACTTTTTGAGAGAGACAGGTCAATCTATCGGTTCAGCATTCGAAGATTTTTCGAATTCTGCACAACGTTTAGGAGTGTATACCTCTCAAGATTATATTGATATCATGCAACGACTAATTGATAAATGGGAAATCGATAAGTACACGGGACTTACAGATTCTGCAGAGCGTGCTAGAGATTTTCTAATGGCATTCCCTGCGCGTATGCAACGGATTAGTGAACGCATCAAAATACCACAAGAAATTACCCATTTCAAATGGGTAGAACCTGCAAGAGTTAAGTAAATAAAATAACTATATTTTTTACGTAACATGGAGCAACGACTCATCGATGAGACCATTCTGTTTGTCAAAAAACAGCTCAAAAATGCAGAAGGAGGTCATGATTGGTTTCATATAGAACGGGTGTATAAATC
>CAZYRG010000321.1:0-3456 GCA_964650425.1 uncultured Flavobacteriaceae bacterium | reverse complement strand
AATAATTTGTCGTTCTGGCTATACTTCAAATTGGTATGATATCGAGATATCTTACCAATTTGAAGTGACGCCATGGTTGGCAAAGTATTGGCAATCGGGAAGTAGGGTTTTTAAACATGCTCTAAGATTGTAACTTTCTAATTACGCCGCTCCGTTTTCTTTTTTAATCAAATTCAAAGCAGAACCTTCATCGTACCACTCAATTTGTGACGCATTGTAGGTGTGATTAACTTTAATTTCATCTTTAGAACCATCGGCATGTACCAACTCAATAGTAAGTGGTTTTCCGGGAGCAAATGCATCTAAATCTAAGAAGTTAAACGTATCATCTTCTTGAATCAAATCATAGTCTGCTTCATTAGCAAAAGTTAACCCAAGCATTCCTTGTTTCTTAAGATTGGTTTCATGGATACGTGCAAATGATTTTACAATCACCGCTGCAACACCAAGGTGTCTTGGTTCCATTGCCGCATGCTCTCTAGAAGACCCTTCTCCATAGTTATGATCCCCTACTACCACTGTTTTTACGCCAGCAGCTTTATAAGCTCTTGCAACATCTGGCACGCCGCCAAACTCCCCATTCAATTGATTTTTGACAAAATTGGTCTTTTTGCCAAAAGCATTTACCGCTCCAATCAAACAGTTATTAGAAATATTATCTAAGTGCCCACGGAAACGTAACCATGGACCCGCCATAGAAATATGGTCTGTTGTACATTTTCCAAACGCCTTGATCAATAATTTTGCGCCTTTGATATCATTTCCAATTGGCACAAAAGGCGTTAATAATTGTAAGCGTTCTGATTCTGGGTTGACCACTACATTGATCCCACTACCATCAGCAACAGGTTCCAAATACCCATCATCTTTTACTTCAAAACCTTTGGGAGGTAGTTCCCATCCTGTCGGTTCATCTAATTTTACTTCTTGTCCATCTTCATTAATCAAGGTATCGGTCATTGGATTAAAATCCAATCGCCCCGCAATGGCAACAGCTGCTACCATCTCCGGAGAAGCCACAAAAGCATGTGTATTAGGGTTGCCATCTGCACGCTTTGCAAAGTTTCTATTAAAGGAGTGAATGATGCTATTCTTCGGTGCATTTTTTGGATCATTATAACGCGCCCATTGTCCTATACAAGGACCACAGGCATTGGTAAAGATTTTGGCATCTAATTTTTCAAACACATTTAGAATCCCATCTCTATCCGCTGTGTAGCGCACTTTCTCAGAACCAGGATTGATTCCAAAATCTGCTTTTGTTTTTAATCCTTTATCTAAAGCTTGTTGTGCAATAGAAGCAGCTCTAGACAAATCTTCGTAAGAAGAGTTGGTGCACGATCCAATCAGCCCCCATTCTACTTTGAGTGGCCAATCATTGGACGAAGCCTTTTCTGTCATAGCTTTGCCAGCAGCTGTCGAAAGATCCGGAGTAAAAGGACCATTCAACAAAGGTGTTAATTCTGATAGATTTATCTCTATCACCTGATCAAAGTATTGCTCAGGGTTTGCATATACTTCTGCATCTGCTGTTAAATATTCTTTTACGCTATTTGCCGCATCAGCAACATCTGCTCTTTCTGTAGCTCTTAAGTACCGCTCCATGGACTCATCATAACCAAATGTAGAAGTGGTAGCTCCAATCTCAGCACCCATATTACAGATCGTACCTTTTCCCGTGCACGACATTGCTGTGGCACCAGGTCCAAAATATTCTACAATCGCACCAGTTCCTCCTTTTACGGTAAGAATCTCTGCGACTTTAAGGATTACATCTTTTGGTGCCGTCCAACCAGATAATTTTCCAGTTAACTTCACTCCTATTAATTTAGGGAACTTTAACTCCCAAGCCATCCCCGCCATCACATCTACGGCATCAGCACCACCCACTCCGATGGCAACCATTCCTAACCCACCGGCATTTACGGTATGCGAATCTGTCCCAATCATCATTCCCCCAGGAAATGCATAGTTCTCTAAAACTACTTGGTGAATAATACCTGCACCTGGTTTCCAGAATCCGATTCCATATTTATTAGAAACTGACTCTAAGAAATCAAACACCTCGCTACTTACATCATTGGCACGCTTCAAATCTACTGCCGCACCTTGTTTGGCCTGAATCAAATGATCACAATGCACCGTTGTAGGCACAGCAACTTTAGGCTTTCCTGCTTGCATGAACTGTAATAATGCCATCTGTGCAGTCGCATCTTGACAGGCAATACGATCAGGTGCAAAATCTACATAATCCTTTCCTCTAGTAAAAGCTTTAGGTGGGGTTCCACCCCAAAGGTGTGAATACAGAATTTTCTCAGAAAGCGTTAATGGTTTACCTACGACTTTACGTGCTGCATCAACACGTGTTGCCATTTGGGCATAAACCTTTTTTATCATATCGATATCGAATGCCATAAGACTTTGTTATTTCTATTAATTTAATGTGATCTAAGATACGAAATATCGTAATGATTGTAAAGGGCGTACAAAGAATATAGAATGACTATAAAAAAGGGCTCAATACGCTTTAGATATAAATAAAAACTGTCTTTACACCACTATTAAGACATCAAAAAGCCCGAGTTCCAAACTCGGGCTTTCGTTATGATTTAAAAAATACCATAGTTAGCTAACTAGCTTTTTAGTAGAGGGCTTAAATTTAGTTAAAACAATACCCTCAACAGCAGCTTCATATTCTGTCATGGTTGGAGTTCTTCCTAAAATTGTAGATAACACCACTACTGGAGTCGAAGATAATAACGACTCTCCTTTTTTACCTTCAGCATCTCTTACTACACGACCTTGGAACAAACGCGTAGAAGTAGCCATTACCGTATCTCCTGGTTCTGCTTTTTCTTGATTACCCATACATAGGTTACAACCTGGACGCTCTAAATACAACATGTTTTCATACTTTGTACGTGCTAATCCTTTTGGTGCATTATCATCAAATTCGAAACCTGAATACTTTACTAAAATCTCCCAATCTCCTTCTGCTTTTAACTCATCAACAATGTTATAGGTTGGAGGTGCAACGACTAAAGGCGCTTTAAATTCCACCTTACCATGTTGCGCTTCAATGTTCTTCAACATCTGCGCTAAAATTTGCATATCGCCTTTATGAATCATACATGATCCAATAAATCCTAAATCTACTTTTTTGGTTCCGCCGTAGAAAGACAAAGGTTGTATATTATCGTGTGTATACCGTTTAGATACGTCTTCATTATTGACATCAGGATCTGCAATCATAGGCTCTACAATCTTATCCAAATCGATCACAACGTCTGCATAATATTTCGCATCTGCATCAGGTTTTAATGCCGATTTAACTCCTGTTTTAATTTCGGTGATACGGCTATTCGCTTTATCAACTAATCCTTTAAGATCTTGCTTCGGGTTATCCATCCCCTTATCAATCATAATTTGAATACGATCTCTAGAGATTTCTAAGGA
>CAZYRG010000320.1:0-3457 GCA_964650425.1 uncultured Flavobacteriaceae bacterium | reverse complement strand
GATAGCTATATGTAATGTGAATGAATAGTTTGTAGGGAAAACGGTGTTTTTTATACGTTCACATTTTCCCATTGATGTAGTTAATTTATTTATAGTTTCTTCTAGCTGCATTCTAGAAAATTCATCGATACTTTCTGTTGAGAACAATTCTCTAATAGAACTAATTTGAAAGCCAAGAATTTTAAGAGGTATGTTTTTTTGGATTTTTAATTCTTCAATTTCATCGATGGTGAGTAACCCTTTAATATCATCCAATGCATCTTGTTTACGTAATGCTCTAGTTAATGCATAGCACCAAGCAATTTGGGCATATGCAATCTTTTTTATGCTAGGGTTTTTTTTATCTAAATATACCTGTAATTGTAAAACAAGCGCTCTGGAGTCATTAACGATTGTGCCCCATATTTGTCTTGCTTCCCACCACCTCCCATAAGATTGGCTTATTTTAAAAGATAGTAATACAGATATTGCGATACCTAATGTTGTTGCAATTGAAATAGGAATATCTGGTAAATATTTTTTATCAACAAAAAGAGGCAACGTGTCCGCAATTACACCAATAATAGCCACAACTATTGCAGGAATACTAATTTCTTTAAAAATATAGCCTAGGGGAATATTTCTTTTTATAATCATAGATAAGAATCAGTTTTTTTACAGTTTAACCCGCTTTATGCAGAAAATCTATTACATCTTGAAGCTACTGCAAATACGCCTAAGCATCAGCTGGCCTCTTCATCCCAAGCCAAATCATTGGCTTGCAATTTGATCCTGCTTTGTTTTTTATTTTCACCATCCGCCGCGGCGGATGCTAAAATTAAGAAAACAACGTCATCGCTGCATCTCGCCCAAAGCAATACTTTGTCGTATTGCATCTTCAAGCTTCATTACGAAGTTCTAATGCGGGTTTAATGAATTTGCTTTAGAAGCTTTTATTTAGTATTAGGCTTGGAACCTTTAATAACCCAAGTTTTTAATTTTTTGTTTGTACTTTTTGTTGGTTGTAGTGATAATGTTCTAGACATATAAGGTCCAGCATCATCACTATCACTTCCAGCGGCTAGACAAAGTTCCGTGTTTCCTTTTGGTCTGAATTCTCCACTTTCTTTATAGTAGATGAATTTTTGCTCGGAAGATTCAGGTTCACTTTTGACAAGACTTATCGTCATCCCGATTTTTGGTCCACCAATCATTGCCGCAGAAAAACCTGGATATGTGGCAGAACAAATCTGTTGTGTTTCTTCATCATAATAAAATAAAACATCATCGCCATTCGGTTTACAAGAGTGGACTTGTAAAGAATCACTAAAATCTTTACCGTCCGTGTCAATACAATAGCCTAACTTATCTTGTTCGTCTAGGTTATCAGCAAGATATATTATTGGGTCTGGTGTTTGAATATTAGGTGCATTTGAGTTTGTTATTGCTTCTATTTTAGTTTTTTTGATTTCCGTCGTTTGAATTTCTGTTTCGCTTTGTTTTTCTTTTTTATTAGAGTTGCAGCTCATAAGTATGGATAATACTAAAATTGGTATTAAATTTTTCATTTGTATTGGTTTTGTATTAATACTATTCGTTTTCTTGTTTTTATGTGGTATAACATATTCGTATAAGATTAGTTTAGGTAGACGATTGCAAGATTGTTAGCCGAACCACAAGCTTATACTTGTTTTGTGTTTTTTATTTTATCAACCGAAAATACTCAAATATGTTTAAGCGAACTTTATAAATAAGCCTAAAACTTTGAGCAAACTATAAAAACCCACATGAATTTTATGAGGTGTTATAAGCAGTTGTCTTTTCCATTATGGTTTTCAATTTGTTTTGAGCTATAATCCATCTGTTTTGAATTGATTTGGATAAATAATTTAGTTCTAAGATTCATACACTTTAGTTAATCAATTATTTAGTGTGTTTATGATGTGAATTTTTTTTTGAGTTTTAGAAAAAAAGATTCAAAAAAATGATAACTGATTGCCGAAATTATATAGGTAGCTAAAAAGGAACTAAACATCTGTATTATCCATGAATTGAAATGTAAAAAATGGTTGATAAAAGCAAAAGCAAAAAGATGATAAACATAGAGGCCATAGCTTATTTTCCCTGTGTAATTAAGAACTTTGGAGCACAATATCCTATTGAAAAAATGTTTTGAGTCTACTGATAAAACATATCCCAGACAACCCAAAAAACCAAATGACCAAAATGTATATTTTAGGCAGTGAAAAACATTTCTATTTTCTTCAGTAAATAAAAAAGAAGTCGCAAAAGTCAAGAATATACAAATGAAAAATAAACTTAGAAATTGAAAGGAGTTTTTTGATATTTTTTTTTCAATTTCCATTAAGGCAAGTAGACTTCCAATAGCCAAAGAATCCATCCTGGTGTATGTGAGCCACATAATTTCATACCCAGAACAAGAAATAATAAATCGTAGAATCAATGCAGATAATGCAGTGATATAGATCACTTTTTTCAATGCTTTTTGAGAACATAAATAAATAACTAGAGGCCATATCAAATAAAAGTGCTCTTCAACAGCAAGAGACCAAAAGTGTCCTGGGCCATCATCTAAAGACCATTGGAAGGATAAAGCAAAATTTTGGAGATATAGAAAATAATATGGCTTACTATCAAATCCATCATGAGTTTGTAAGATATATGGAAAAACATAATAATATAGTACTAAGAATAAATAATACAAGGGAAATATTCTCAAAACACGACGTATATAAAAGGTTCTAAAATACCTTTTGCTATGTTTTGTATGAATTAAAATTCTTGTGATTAAAAAACCTGAAAGAACGAAGAATAAAGTAACTCCAGTTTGACCAATTTTTGAAAAATTAAAAAAAAACTTTAAAATATTTGTATCAATTGTTAGTTGATTAAAAAAATGTAATACCATAATCAGTAGAGCTGCAATGGCTCTAATACCTGTTAGGTTTTTGTAATATTCTAATTTTATTAACATATAGTCAATGAATTATATATATTGCTTTTTGTTTAATTCTGAAGTACTATTTAACCTATAATTTTCCATAAATGTCTATATGATATTCAGTCCATAAAGTTGCTCAATCATGTAATAAATATTTTTTTATTTTCACGAAATGTCTAGCGGTAATTGCTTGCAACGCCTCGGCTATGATTAGTGCAGTGTAGAAATTTAGAGAATTTCAAGCCAGCACAAGTAAAAGCTTTTAGCGTTTTTTAGTTTGAGTTTAAAAATAAGAAAAAAGCTTTTGCGACAATGCAAATCATTCAACATTTTGGCTTACACTTGCTCCCGCATTAATTATAGATATTGTGATTGTTGTACAACCCAAAAATTTTAGAAATTATTTGTTTTCAATTTTTGATAGAATTGCAAACTATTGATTTTTAATAATAATTATTTTCAAAATTCAAAAGAAATAACCTGACTTAGCTAAAAAGGGAGTTGTGCAACAGCCAC
>CAZYRG010000319.1:0-3478 GCA_964650425.1 uncultured Flavobacteriaceae bacterium | reverse complement strand
AAGTGAAGGTTTTGGTGAGGCGTTTTTAGAGCATGTAATTCCTGCATTTTTTAATCATGATAAAGATGGAGTTTTAGAGCGTGCGCTCATAACTACAAATGAAGGTCAACTTACTAAGCGTTTTTCTTACCTTCAGGATTATGTTGATGGTGTGGAGTAGTATTACAGAAACTACATTTGAAAATTTTTCATTAAATTTAAAGCATATAACATTTTAAAAACAATAATTATGATTGGATTACTTTTAACAATTGCATGTATTGCAGGAGGACTTTTGTTAGGTCTAGCAACATTAGATAAGCTAGATGGAGAGGCGAATTTCTTTAATAAAATTGCAGGGTTTTTATCGCCATTTCAAACCGTTATTGGCGGTGCTTTAATAGTTTTAGCCATACTTACATTTTGGAGTAATATTTTATATACTGCATTAGAAATAGTTGGTGGTCTTTTGTTATTGACACATGTATTTGGAAAAGTACCTTCTATGGAAGCTACGCTTAGAAAAGTTTCAGAGAAGTTGATGCCCTTTAAAGCAATAATTGGTATTGCTTTATTGGTAGTTGGGATTTTAAGACTGTTCTAAACTTTCAATGAAACCTGCAGAAGCATATATCTTAAAACAAGAAGAGCCTTTTAAATCTATTTTACTTCAATTGCAATCTGTAGTAGAAGCAGTATTGCCAGAACCAGAGCTATTATTTAAATGGGGTATACCTTTTTATTATAATGAAGACTTACCTATTTGTTACCTTAATCAGTCAAAAGATTATGTGGATTTAGCATTTTGGCATGGTGATAAGTTGAAAAAAAATAGAGCGCATTTTGTTACTGCTAAAAGAAAATCTGTGACTTCTTTACGATATAAATCTGTTGATAATATTAATGATGAGGTGATAGCTTATGTTATTCAAGAACAACTAAAAATTAATGTAAATCCTTTTAAATTAACCAGAATAGGTAAGGCTAAAAATTAGTAACAACTTTTCTAATCTTAGTCAAGTTAGTGAGTAAGCTTTCTAGATTATCTAAGTGCAGCATATTTGCACCATCACTTTTTGCATTTGCTGGGTCAAAATGTGTTTCAATAAACAAGCCATCTACATTATTTACAACCCCTGCACGAGCTATAGTTTCAATCATATCTGGTCTTCCTCCTGTTACACCTATAGTTTGATTAGGTTGCTGCAAGGAGTGCGTCACATCTAAAACAGTAGGCGCATATCGGCGCATGGTTGGGATGCCTCTAAAATCTACAATCATATCTTGGTAGCCAAACATAGTGCCTCGGTCAGTAATCCATGCTTTGTCATTACCTGCATCTTTTACTTTTTGCACAGCATGTTTCATGGCTTCTGGACTCATAAATTGTCCTTTCTTAAGATTTACAACTTTTCCTGTTTCTGCAGCTGCAACAACTAAGTCGGTTTGGCGCACTAGAAATGCAGGAATTTGTAGTACGTCAACATATTCAGCAGCTATTGCTGCATCAGAAGCTTCGTGAATATCAGTTACTGTAGGTACATCAAACGTTTCAGAAACTTTTCGTAAGATTTTTAAAGCCTTCTCGTTTCCGATACCAGTAAAACTATCAATTCTACTACGGTTAGCTTTTTTAAAACTACCTTTAAATACGTAAGGAATCTCTAATTTATCTGTAATAGAAATGACTTTTTCGGCAATGCGTAATGCCATATCTTCACCTTCTATGGCGCAAGGACCACAAAGCAGGAAAAAATTATTAGAATCTACATGTTTAATATTTGAAATATTCTGTAGTGCCATAAACTGAAGAATGATTAAATTTTACTTTGCAAATATACCATAAGTTTCGGGTTATAGAATCGTAATATTTAGCACTTTCTATTCAAAAAAACGCGAACTAAATGTCATAACAATTTACTAACCTTAAATCCAATAAATAAGCGTACATTTGCACGCTTAAATCAGCACCTATTATGGCGACTATTAAAAATATTGCAATCATTGCTCACGTAGATCACGGTAAGACCACTTTGGTAGATAAGATTATGTATCACTGTCAATTATTTCGTGAAAACGAAAACACTGGTGATTTAATTTTAGATAATAATGATTTGGAACGTGAAAGAGGAATTACAATAACCTCAAAGAACGTATCTGTAGTCTATAGAGACACAAAAATTAATATCATCGATACACCTGGTCACGCCGATTTTGGTGGAGAAGTAGAGCGTGTATTAAATATGGCAGATGGTGTTTTGTTGTTGGTTGATGCGTTTGAAGGACCAATGCCGCAAACACGTTTTGTACTCCAAAAAGCTATTGATTTAGGTTTAAAACCATGTGTGGTAATAAATAAAGTTGATAAAGAAAACTGTACACCAGATGAGGTACATGAAAAGGTGTTTGATTTAATGTTTGAACTTGGAGCAGAGGAGTGGCAATTGGATTTTCCTACAGTTTATGGTTCTGCAAAGAACAATTGGATGAGTGATGATTGGCAAAATGAGACTGACAATATTGAGCCATTACTAGATATGGTAATAGAGCACATTCCTGAGCCAAAGATTGAAGAAGGTACAACGCAAATGCTAATTACATCTTTAGATTTTTCGTCATTTACTGGTCGTATTGCGATTGGTCGTTTAACTCGTGGAAACTTAAAGGTTAACCAACAGATTTCTTTAGTAAAAAGAGATGGTTCTATTGTAAAGAATAAGATTAAAGAATTACATACGTTTGAAGGACTAGGGCGTAAAAAAGTAGATGAGGTAGTTGCAGGAGATATATGTGCTATTGTTGGATTAGAAGGTTTTGAAATTGGTGATACAGTAGCAGATTTTGAAAATCCGGAAGGCTTAAAAACAATAGCTATTGATGAACCTACGATGAGTATGTTGTTTACAATTAACGACTCACCTTTCTTTGGGAAAGACGGTAAGTTTGTAACCTCTCGTCATATCAAAGATAGATTAACTAAGGAGCTTGAAAAGAACTTAGCACTTCGCGTAGAAGAAACTGATAGTGCAGATAAGTTTATGGTGTTTGGCCGTGGTGTACTCCATTTATCAGTCTTAATTGAAACTATGCGTCGTGAAGGTTATGAACTTCAAATTGGTCAGCCACAGGTAATTATTAAAGAAATTGATGGTGTTAAATGTGAGCCTTTTGAAGAGATGACTATAGATTTACCAGAACATGTTTCAGGTAAAGCTATAGAAATGGTAACCATGCGTAAAGGTGAAATGATAAGTATGGAGGCAAAAGGCGAGCGTATGGTTTGTGAATTTATAGTGCCTTCTCGTGGTATTATTGGTTTACGTAATCAATTGCTAACTGCAACTGCGGGAGAAGCAATAATGGCACACCGTTTTGTTGACTATAAGCCGCTTAAAGGTGGCATTCCAGAACGACAGAATGGGTCTTTAGTCTCAATGGAAAACGGAAGTGCAATTCCTTATTCTATTGATAAATTACAAGATAGAGGTAAGTTTTTTGT
>CAZYRG010000318.1:0-3482 GCA_964650425.1 uncultured Flavobacteriaceae bacterium | reverse complement strand
TTCGTTGATGCAGCGGAGTAGGGCCGACTGCGAAGAGAAGCGTGACCCAGGAACAGATAGAACCAAAGAGACTAAAGAAAACTAGGAATTTGACTTGAATAACCAATTAGAGAAGTGGATATTTGGAACTATCAAAAACATTAAAATGATCACGATGACATCTTTTTTTCCAATTAAAAAACGGTCTTGTTCGTAGATAAATTTAAGTTTACCACTTTAGCATGAACAATAAACTGATCTTACAAGTCGCAGTACTATCGATTTTTTTTCTATTATCGCAAGTTTTGCTAACGGCTTGTTCCGATTCTACCGAAGTCCTTCCGACTGACAGCTCTAAGAAACAAATTGTCTCTCAACTCCCTTTTTCCCCGGAAACTGAAGATTGGCCGCACTCTACATCTGATATACCTCATGATCCTCGGGTCTCTTATGGAAGATTGGATAATGGGCTTAGATACGCAATCTTACCAGTGCCAGATAAAGAAGGTGTAACGTCTGTCCAGCTTAACATAGATGCTGGGTGGAATGATGAGCCGGAAAATGCTTACGGCGTAGCGCATCTTTTGGAACACATTGCCTTTCGAGGAAAACAAAATAAAACAAACATATCCATCATACACGACTTTCAGTCTGCCGGCGTAGGATTTGGGTATGATCTGAATGGATTCACGACTGGTCACAACACTTATTACCGAATAAATCTGTCTAACGCGAAAGCCAGCGACATAGAAGACACACTTGCTGGCATGAGACAGCTGGCTGAGGTGTCTGAATTAACAGATGAAAATTTAGCTTTAGAAAAAAAGATTGTTCTCGCAGAGTTAAAAAGCAGAGATACTATTTCTAACCGTGCTGATCAGTCATATTCTGCGCTAATCAATCCGCAAAATCAGAGATTTCAGGTTCCCGGAATTGGAACAGTGGAGAGCATAGGAAAAATAACTTTAGAACAGGTTGAGAGTTTTAAGACCCGTTTTTATAGGCCAGAAAACGCCTTGATTGTGATTGCAGGCGATGTCGATTTAAAACGAACTAAGCGTCTAATTAGCTCTAAATTTTCTGATTGGTTGCCATCCGAAAGTAAGGGGTCTGTGAGTAATCTCACCCCTGTCGAATATGATGCGGACGTTTATGATAACTTGCCTGAGCACTCAGAATTTCGTGATCCTAAAACTAGAACTGTATTTCGGCTATTTGAACATTCATCACCGACCCCAATGAATGACATCATATCAGATCGAAAGAGAGCCTTTGTCGATAGGTTGGTAATATCCATGATGAAGACCCGCCTTAAATCCAGAATCGTCAATGATGAGAAAGTAAGCTGGATATTACCTTATAAAAATATAACGGCAGATTACGACATAACAGGCGTTAACATTGGTGCATTAGACTATCAATTGGCCGTCAAGTATTTTGAGGAGGAGCGACACAGGGTTATAAAATACGGGTTCAATCCCGAAGAGATTGAGTATGAACTCAAAAAACAATTAGAGGCTTTTACTTATGCTGCTGATCCGACCGATACAATTGATGCATGGTCCGAAGCCAATACAATAAGAAGCAGATACGTAAATGGGAATATTTATAATAGCGTCCAACAAGAATTAGAAATCGTTAAGGCGTTTAAAAATAGGCTAACCAAAGCTGACTTTGACGAAGCTGCATTACGTATGTGGACAGATTTTAAACCGAATTATTGGACGAAATCTGCCAAGAATATGAATAATACTGTATTAGCGGCAAAAGATACCGCAAAATCTATACGGGCAGAAGACATTGCGCCCATAGATAATTCAGAAAATAATACATTCGAAAAGATCAAATTTCAGGGATCCGGTAAAGTTGAATCTAGAGATATTTACAAAGAGGACACGCACCGTCTCCTTTATGAAAATGGAGCTCGGCTTAATTATAAAATGCGTAAATCTGACAATAGCGACATAACTATCGCGGTCGCTCTACAGCCAGTTGATTCGGGTTTTTTGAAAAACTATTCAGCTATTTCTGAGAAAACTCTGTCTTTTTCACGTGCGGATATTCTCGGTATGGATGAATTCACAATGAACCGAGAGCTTGTTGGAATAAAATCCACCTTAGAGGCCCTATTTCACCAGGACAGGTTGGTCTTGCATATGCACTCCTCGCAAGATGATTTAAAAGATAGCTTGGCCGTTCTTGCTACTTTTTTGGATAAATTTGACATTGAATCAGATGATCACGAGAGAAATTTTGCGGGCAGTTTAGATAGTTTAAAAGTCGAAATGCAAAATTCTCCATTGCTGACTGGTGTCGTAAAACTGCCTTTATATTTAACCGAGCATTCCGCATTTCAATCCTATTCGGCGGATGGTTATTTGATTGCCTCTCATCGCGATAAAGAAATTGAAAAAATAATAAAATCAGGAGGAATTGAAGTCGGAGTCGTTGGCAATTTTGACCCAGAAATTTTAGAGTTCGAATTTTCAAAAACATTTGGTGCACTACCACCTCGGTCCCTAATTCAAGAAAACCATCAATATCAAGATCCAGACGTAAAAATAAAACCTATAAATTCCAAGGTGCATACGCTTACCTATTCTGGCTCAATGGAACAAATGGGTGTTTTTTATTGTTGGTTGTCTTCTTTTGATGATGATCCTGAGGAAGCTGCCGCAAAGACAATATTAATCAATATCTTATTGAATCGTAGCGTCGAAAAAATTCGAGAAGAGGAAGGGTTAACTTACGCCCCACAAATATTTTGGCAAGAGAATGAAGTCTTTCCTCAATTTGGGTACACCTGCTTGGGAGCACAAATTGATCCCAAAAATGAAGAGGCTACTTATAAAGCTTTTGAGCATGTAGTTGATAGTTTTCATGAAACGCAAATTTCAAAATCTGAGCTTACTCGCGCCCGAGAACCTCTACTTTCGATTTTAGACCGAACAAAGAAATCAGACCAAGCTGATCTCCTTTACGTGGCGACGTCATATTCCTATCCAGAGCAGTGGGAATATTCAATAAATGAGCAAAAAGCACTGAGAAAATTAGACTTAACCACAATTAGGCGTCTTTCAAAAACACATTTTAAACCACAAGATTTATTGGTTTTCAGAATTCAACATTATCAAGGCACGCGCGCGATAAAACAGAACAATCTACTGGCTAAAAGCTTTCAGGGCGATGTTGAAGCTCAATTTACAATAGGAAAATCAAAAATTTTTAGCCGTGTAGACAAAGAAAAATTGGAAGGCGTAGCACTCCTAAAAAAAGCAGGTTTGAACGGAAATTTGGAAGCTCCGATTGTGCTAGGTAATTACTATAAAAGGAACGGAGAGTTAAAGCTTGCTGCCGCGCAATACGCATTAGTTCGAGAAACAAAAGAAGGGGCGTATTTTCTTGGGAGTATCTATTTTTATAATTTTCAAACTTTCCCAAAAATATCGGATGATGAAATTATTAGCTTGCTTAGACACAGTGCAGAAAGCGGCTCATATCAA
>CAZYRG010000317.1:0-3488 GCA_964650425.1 uncultured Flavobacteriaceae bacterium | reverse complement strand
GCTAAAATCAAGGCGTAATCATAATTATTAGTAAATTCGCCTACAAGATTAAAAACACTGCTACAAACATGAATGATTTCAACTTCAAGAAGTGGAACAGCCTACTCGGTTGGCTAACATTTGCTATCGCTTTTTGTGTCTATTACCTTACCGTAGAACCTACAGCTAGTTTCTGGGATGCAGGAGAATACATTGCTACCTCATCAAAATTACAAGTAGGGCACCCACCTGGAGCACCGCTATTCCAAATGATTGGTGCTTTTGCTTCCATGTTTGCATCAGACCCAAGCAAGGTGGCGCTTATGGTGAATTTGACATCTGCCGCAGCCAGTGCTTTTGCCATCCTATTTATGTTCTGGTCGATCAGCATTCTTGTCACAAAACTTGTTATTAAAGATGAAGAACTAACTGCTTCCAAAGGCTTAGCCGTATTAGGAAGTGCGTTTGTCGGATCACTAGCATTTACCTTTACCGATAGTTTTTGGTTTAATGCAGTAGAGGCTGAAGTATACGCCATGGCCATTTGTATCTTATCTGTATTATTCTACTTAGGACTTCGCTGGGAACAAGAAATGCATGAACCTAGAGGTAATCGATGGCTGATTTTAATTTCTTTTGTCGTAGGACTATCATTTGGCGTCCACTTTATGGGGTTATTATCAATTCCTGCTATTGGTTTGCTCTATTACTTTAAAAATTATAAAGAAATCACTTTTAAGAATTTTATTGCGGCAAATGTAATTGTGGTAATCATTCTCTTATTTATTTTTAAACTGTTATTACCCTCCACACTTAAGTTTTTTGGAGCAGCAGAAGTATTTTTTGTAAATTCTATTGGACTTCCTTTTAACTCTGGTACGATTATCGCTTTTTTATTGATTGCTGCCGCCTTCTATTTTGGGATTAAATACTCAAAAACGAAAGGCTATGTACAACTCAATACCTTCTTACTTTGTATCCTATTTATTCTTGTTGGATTTTCTAGCTGGGTAATGTTACCGATTCGTGCTAATGCAGGGACGGTAATCAACGAAAACAACCCTGACAATGCTCGTGAATTATTGGCTTATTACAATATGGAGCAATATCCGCAAACGCACCTTTTTTATGGACCACAGTTTACGGAGCTTTATGGTGGACTAGATGATGAAACCCCGTATGTAGATGATAAACCAAACTACGAAAAAGATGAAAAGACGGGTAAATATGTCATCATTAATGATTGGAAGAATTCTAGACAGAATACTAGCGATGACCACAAAGCACTACTGCCACGAATGTGGAGCACAGAGCACATCGCTAATTATATGGAATTTACGGGCCCATTAGAATTTAAAATTAAATCAGAATATCGTAACGAAAAAGAACTCATCCGGGCTGTGACTGAATTCCGAAAAGAATTTGCGCAAGGTCGCATGGATTATGATGATTACAACAAATTTCTTCGCTCTTTTGGCGATTATCTAGACGTTGAGAAACCTTCATTTTTTGACAATATCACCTATTTATTCGAATATCAAATGGGGTATATGTATTGGCGTTATTTTATGTGGAATTTCGTCGGCAGACAAGATGATAATCAAGGTCGACTAACGGATCTAGAAGGTAATTGGCTAAGTGGTATTGGATTTATTGATGAAATGCGTTTAGGAAATCAGGACATGATAACGGATGATGCAAAGAATAACAAAGCGCGAAACACCTATTACTTCCTACCACTCTTATTAGGATTATTAGGTTTTGTATTTCAGCTGCAACGTGACAAGAAGAACTTCTGGGTGCTATTGATTTTCTTTCTATTTACTGGTTTGGCCCTAAAAATATACCTTAATGAGCGTCCGTTTGAACCTAGGGAACGTGATTATGCCCTAGTTGGATCTTTTTATGTTTTCTCCTTATGGATAGGATTTGGCGTCTATGCATTGTTTGATATGATCAAAAATTTTATCACGCCAAAAATGGCTGCGACTATCGCTACAGTTGTTACCTTATTTGCAGTACCAGTAGTACTTGCTACTCAAAACTGGGATGATCACGACCGTGCCGATCGTTACACTGCCCAAGCTATGGCCAAAATGTACCTGCAATCCTGTCAAGAAGATGCGATACTATTTACCATTGGTGATAACGATACGTTTGCCCTTTGGTATGCACAAGAGATTGAAGGATATCGAACCGATGTACGTACCGTAAACACCAGCTTATTTGCAACAGACTGGTATATCGATCAAATGAAACGTGCTGCTTATGAAAGTGCTCCAATACCTTCTCAGCTAACACATGAGTTTTATCGCTTCGGAACCAATGATGCGATCTTTTATCAACCTAATCCTCGATTACCTGATACACTAGATATCAAAAAATGGATGCAATGGATCCAAAGTGATGACCCGAGGACGCAAGGAGATTTACAAAGTGGTGCCAAGGTAAACACATATACTACTAAGAGTATTCGTATTCCTGTAGACAAAGAGGCCGTATTGAGAAGTGGTATTGTCCCACAAAAGGATGCTGATCTCATTGTACCATATATTGATATCAAACTCAAAGGTGACGTATTGTACAAAAATCGTTTGCTAATGCTTGATATTATCGCTAATAACAATTGGGAACGTCCTATTTACTTTACTGGAGGTAGTTTTGGTGATGATGATTACCTGTGGATGAAAGATTACTTACAATTAGACGGTCTTACCTATAAACTAGTTCCAATCCGAACTCCAATAGACAAACGTAACCCTTTTGATATGGGACGTATTGATTCCGACACCATGTATAAAAATGTCATGAGCTGGGATTGGGGTAACAGTGAGAGTCCTGACATCTATCATGATCCAGAAACTCGTAAAAATGCCATTACCTACCGAAGTAATTTAGCACGTCTGGTAGAGGTATTGATCAACGAAAGAAAACTTCATAAAGCAGAAGAAGTACTAGATCTAGGCATGACAAAACTACCTATAGAATACTATGAATACTATACATTGGTGGAGCCCTACATAAGTGGCTATTATGAAGTTGGTAAAAAGGAAAAAGCGAGAGAATTATGGCTCAAATTAGCAGAAAAATATAAGCAACGCTTGCAGTTTTTCAATAGCCTATCGCTAGAACG
The DNA here is from genome assembly GCA_964650425.1 of uncultured Flavobacteriaceae bacterium. Lineage (GTDB taxonomy): Bacteria > Bacteroidota > Bacteroidia > Flavobacteriales > Flavobacteriaceae > Aquimarina. The sequence goes on along the minus strand of CAZYRG010000317.1, from coordinate 376 downwards.
GCAATACAACTATATGGAAGATATTGTTACTGATATTGAACGTTACAGAAGTGTGGTGGACCTATTAATCATCAATAAAGATGAAGAATTAGTGAAGGAAAAGGCGCAAGAATTCAATGATCACTTACGCTTATTTGAGCATTTCTATTCTGCTGATGAAGAAATCGACCCAACAGAATCAATAGAAAAAGCTACAGAACGTGACGTTCCAGAAAAAGAAGACACCTTGCTGGAATCTAGCGATTTATAACAACTCATATTGATACAGCATGTTATTTCCTGCAAGCCCTCCATTACTCTTCAAAAAAGTACTTGGAGGGCTTGTTTGGAATATCCCAACCAAAGCCAAAAAAATCTACCTCACCTTTGATGATGG
>CAZYRG010000316.1:0-3489 GCA_964650425.1 uncultured Flavobacteriaceae bacterium | reverse complement strand
TTAAAATTATACAAGTAAAAAATATATTACATAGCGTTCGATTTTTTTATCCAAATAGTTTTTTTAATGTATTTCATCGAATTAGAATACACTTCGTCGATAAAAAACAACTCCAACTACCAATAATTCTACAACTACCTATCAGCACCATACATTTACAACACAAAACACACGAAAACAATGATTTACATCAAATCATTCTCGTGAAAAAAGTATTACAACAACATCTTACTAAAAATACGAATCATGAAAAAAGTTACTTACACCCTATTATTTATTCTATTAAGTTTTACTTGCAATGCGCAACGTTTTGTTGAAGTTGCACAATGGCAAGTAGTACTTGCTAACGACTATAAAGTATTTGGAATCGCTCCTGATTTAGCCACTGCTGAAGCCAACATTCTAAAATTCAAAACAGCTCACAAGTCCAAGAAATTTGCCATAACGACATCAGACATTCGCTATGCCACCATTGCACTAGGTAAGCAAGGACAAGATCCTTATCATAGGTTTAGATTAATGGCTAAAAATGATTACAAAATTTTAACCTCCGAAGATCAAATAGCGCTTAGAATTATTAAAGACAAAGGACTTAACAGTGGAGTAACCTATTACAAGAATGTCAATAAAGTCTCTCGAGATTTTAGCTATACCAAATTATTTGAGCTAACAAAATACTACACCCCGTATATGATTAATGATGACTATCAGGCAACTGCAAGAATCGTAAGAAGATAAGGGTCGTGCAGAGCTCATTATTACAGATCAACAAAAGTCATTTTTACACCTTCTGGTTTGAGTGTAATCAGTGGTTTTAATGTCATGGCTTTTGTATGGTCTTGTAATTCGAATTGCGTTGCTATCTGTGCTATAGCCATAATCATTTCATACAATGCAAAATTATTACCAATACAAAAACGTGGTCCAGCACCAAACGGAAAATAATGACCAGAAATTTCTTTTCTATTCTCTTCTAAAAAACGCTCGGGTCTAAAAGCTTCTGGCTGTTCCCATAGTGAAGGATTACGGTGTATTTCATAAAAAGAAACCCCTACAGTGGTCCCTTTTTTTATTTTATAACCCGCTATTTCATCATCTTCCAAGGCGACTCTATCCGTAATCCAGGCAGGCGGATATAAACGCATTGCCTCTTCCACACAAGCGCGCGTATATTTATATTGCGACATCCTTGCCATCAGATCCTCAGTTCCTGTCATGGCGGCCGTTGCTTCCTCGCGAATTTGGACTACTGCCTCTGGGTGATTTGCCAATAAGCGCAATGCAAAGGTCAAAGCATTGGCCGTAGTTTCGTGACCTGCCACAAATAAAATAATAATTTCATCAATCAACGTTTCATCATCCATCTGTGTTCCATCCTCATAACGTGCCTCTAATAGCATTTGTAACAAATCATCATGATGAGTTGCCGAAACTTCTGATTTTCTTCGTTCCTGGATAAGTGACAGTACAATATTTCGGCTTTTTTTAACCAATTGCATATGGCGTCCTTTGCTACCATTAAGCCAAAACCACCAGCGCTTATGTGGTTGTCTAATTTCGGTAACGATAAACTCTTGGATTTCTGCAATAATATGTTTCAGTTCCTCCATTTTTTCATCAATGGTTGCTACTTGAAATAAGGATTTGGCCACTACATCAAAGGCCAATGTACTCATCAACGGCAATACCTCGACAGTTTTATTTCTAGGCAAATCTGCTAGTTGCTTTTCTACTGTTTGCGCTATAATCGCTAATAATCGTTCCAAGCGTTCTCGGTGAAAAGCAGGCTGAATGAGTCGTCGTTGCTTTAACCAATAAGCGCCATTGGCAGTAAGCAAACCATTACCAATATATTCAGATAAATTTTTGGATTGGTAGGGCGATTTATGGTAGTTCTTATGATTCTTTTTCAAGATATGCTGGGCTACTGCTACTTCTCGACTTAGGACCACAGGATTTTTTAATTGTAAAATGGTAAAGGTATCACCATATTTTTTATAAAACAGTTGGTGATGCCCAATAGGATCTTTGGTTATAGTGCCAGAATTTTTAATAAAGCTAAGAAATGGTACTTTTTTGATTTTTTTATATGCCGTCATTACCTTTCTTTTTTTGTCAAAATCCGTTCAAAACAAACCGCCTTGTATGCCTCCTTTTATTCTTCCTAGATGTTTGTATGCGGCTTCCGTTACTTCACGCCCTCGAGGAGTTCGCATGATAAAGCCTTGTTGGATTAGGAAGGGTTCATACACCTCTTCTATTGTTTCAGCGCTTTCACTTACGGCAGTCGCCAAAGTAGTAATCCCAACAGGACCACCTTTGAATTTATCAATAATCGTCGTCAAGATTTTATTATCCATCTCATCGAGACCATGCGCATCTACATTCAGTGCTTTGAGCGCGAATTTTGAAATCGCAATATCGATATTCCCATTCCCTTTAATCTGTGCAAAATCACGAACACGTCGCAGCAATGCGTTCGCGATACGAGGTGTTCCACGACTTCTACCTGCAATCTCTATCGCAGCATCCAAGCTAATAGGAATATTGAGAATCCCTGCACTACGTTCTACAATGGTGGATAATAATTCTGTACTATAATACTGTAATCTTGATTGAATACCAAAACGCGCACGCATAGGTGCCGTAAGCAGACCCGATCTTGTGGTTGCGCCGATAAGGGTAAAAGGATTGAGATTGATCTGAACCGTACGGGCATTAGGTCCTGTTTCGATCATGATATCAATCTTGTAATCTTCCATAGCTGAATACAAATACTCCTCTACAATAGGACTCAATCGATGGATCTCATCAATAAACAAGACATCACGTTCTTCTAGATTTGTCAAAAGTCCAGCTAAATCCCCTGGTTTGTCCAAAACGGGTCCGGAAGTAACCTTGATCCCAACGCTAAGCTCATTGGATAGAATATGTGCTAGTGTAGTTTTACCCAATCCTGGAGGCCCATGAAACAAGGTATGATCCAAAGCCTCACCACGTAAATTGGCAGCTTCTACAAAAACCTGAAGATTTTCTAAGGCTTGTTCCTGTCCTGTGAAATCAGAAAAGGTCAGCGGACGCAATGCTCTGTCTGCATCGAGTTCTTCTCCAGAAAAATGTTCGTTTGTAGGATCTAAATGTTCGTTCATCAGTTGCTAAACCCAATTATGCATTGGAAAATCAATGTCTCACAAATATAAAACATCGTAATTCCTTATGCTAGGATTTTACTGAAGGTTTTTTAGGGATATGCGACTTATTATTCTGCTGCCAACATAGAAGGCACTATATCAAAATTGAATTCGTATTCCTGAGCACTATTTCGACTAACCAATCCAAACCAACCTCTGTCATCCCAAGGGGTAACAGACATCCCTTCTCCAAGCACCGTCTGTACAATCGTACGATAATATTCGCGAACAATAGCTGTATTCCTGTCTTGTTGTCTAGAGACACGTCCCACACCAAATTCTCCATAATTTACAGGAA
>CAZYRG010000315.1:0-3513 GCA_964650425.1 uncultured Flavobacteriaceae bacterium | reverse complement strand
AAGTATAGCCAGAACGACAAATTATTGAAAATCAGCTTGCATTGTTTTTAAACATGCTCTAAGAGAATTTGTTAATAAAATAAAAATCAAAAAATAAGTCACAAAAAAACAACGCAAGAGTTTTTGCGCTGTTTTTCATCAAGAAAATGTCTTCTATTATTTTTTGACTACAAAAAGGCTACTTGCCAAACTACCTGCATCCTGTAACACATAAGTTCCTTCTGACAAGGAAGTCAAATTAACATTAGAAACATCTTTTGTTTGTAACACTTCTTTTCCAAAAAGAGTATAAATTTTAATTTCTTTTATTTCACTTTTAGACGTAACATGAAGTACATTTCTTGCAGGAACTGGCCATATATCAAAGGTTGGTTTTTTGACACTCCTAGTGACTCCCAAACTAGGTCCTTCTACATAAGGTTTTATCCCAGTTTGCTCTTCTATCCATGTTGCTGCGTTGGCTACATTACCCCAAAAACCATAATCAGTACAAGGAGTACCCTCTCCACCACTCACAGCACCTACCAAAATTCTTTCGGACTTATCACTATTAAAAACCACTAAAGGGCCGCCACTATCCCCTCTACAAACCAATCGGCCTTCCGTTTCCTCAACCCGAATACGAAAATCCGATACTTGTACTTCTCCAAACCTTAACAAAGCACCTTGTAGATTATCTGGACTCTCCCCGCCATTTGGATCCAATTGTCCCCAACCAGTAGCATAACATTCCATATCTTTTTTGACGTACCCTTCTGTAAAGACATCTGCAGATGCATACTTGATTGCTTTTACATATTTTCCGGACAAATCTAATGGTGTTTCTAATTCCAATAGACTCAAATCACAGTATCCACCGCACTCAAAATTTAGTACCCGTTTTACTCTGGCTGTTTGTCCAGTCGTTCTGTTACTCCTCTTTGTATATCCCACTCCTATAGTTCTGCCAACAATCCCGCCTACACAATGTTCGGCAGTTACAATCCATTTATCTCCTATTACAGTGCCGCCGCACCCGCCTAGGTCTGCCTGATACGGATGATCTTCAATCAATACATCCTCTCCGTTTTTTATCAAAACGCTTCTGGCTTTACCGTTTTTTTGTTGTGATTTGGTCTGTGCCTGTAATTGTAATGTAAATAAACAACTACAAATACCTAAAAAAATAAAATGTACATTTCTCATGATTTGTGCTTATAATTAACGTTATAGTATGTATTATAATCAACTATTTTTTTTAGCCATTAGTATTTTTTAGAAACTAAGTCAAAAAGAAATATGTAAGACTATAACTACTCCTTTATGTAGTTTAGACTTAGAAAAAAACTATATTCCCAATTTTTGTTCCTTTTACCTAAAAACCAACCATTAGACCCCCGTGAAAAATAAATCAAAAAAAGTAAAAAAAAATTCTTTTTGCACTAAATAAATACTATTCTAGGCTACAACAAGTTATTATAACTAAGGCACTAACCAGGTATTAAAAATGAATCAAATAGCTTTTCTTGTCGACAAAAAAACACACCAATGTATCCTTTGACCACACAAATCACAACTAAAATCATAAGCACTACCTTATTGGTATTCTTTTGTAACATTTTAATTATAACCGCTCAAAATCAAAAACCTGAAAAGTATTATCGAGTGGTGTCAAAAATGAATAAAACCACTTTTTCGGAGTTAAAAAAACAAGGGTTGGAAGTAGATCATGTCCATTGGGACAAAGAGGGAGTTACAGCAGAAATTTCTCGCAAAGACCTCTTGTTATTAAGAAAAAACAATATCCCAATTAAAATTAATATTAGAAACCTAGGAAAGCGACTTCCTAGGATAAACAAAAGAATTGATAGAAAAAACAAAAGAATCGCGAAAAAAACAACACTACTAAACACCAATGTTAGTACTCCTACAAATTTTGAACTTGGGAGTATGGGAGGCTTTTTAACACTAGAAGAAGCCCTCAGTAATTTGGACAAAATGCAGGAATTATATCCCAACCTCATTACGGTCAAATCTACTATTGGGAGTTCTATAGAAGATCGTCCAATTTATATGGTAAAAATTAGCGACAACCCATCTGTAGAAGAACCCGACGAAGAAGAATTATTATACACTGCCATCCATCATGCCCGTGAACCGATAGGGTTATCACAAACGATATTTTACATGTGGTATCTATTAGAAAATTATGAGCAAAATGACGAAATCAAACTTTTGATAGATCATACGGCGCTCTATTTTGTTCCTATTATCAATCCTGATGGTTATGTGTACAATCAGACGACCAATCCTGATGGAGGTGGTTTCTGGAGAAAAAACAGACGAAACAATCAGGATGGGTCTTTTGGGGTAGATCTTAATAGAAACTATGGTTATTTATGGGGAACCAATGGCACGTCGAACACACAAAGGCAAGATTATCAAGGAACTTCCGCTTTTTCTGAACCAGAAACAGAAGCGATAAAAAACTTTGTCAACGAACATCAATTTATAACAGCATTAAATTATCATTCATTCAGTAATTTACTAATAACCCCTTGGGGGCATTCTGCCAATGCTGTTACTCCAGAAAACGATATCTATGTAGAAATGTCTGAATATATGACCGAGGAGAATGGTTACGTATTTGGAACACCTAGCCAAACATTAAACGTGCAAGCTAGTGGAAGTTCTGATGATTGGATGTATGGAGAACAAACTACAAAATCTAGAATTTTTGCAGCAACCCCAGAAGTAGGTTCTAGGAATGATGGCTTCTGGCCTGCATCCAGTAGGATCATTCCATTATGTAATGAGGTGCTTCCTTTTAATATAAAAATTATGAGAATGGGAGCAAAATATGCTAAAGTTACTCCCCAGGAAACAGCCGCAATTACAGAAGAATTAGAAGGCACAATTGCATTTGATATTGATCGCTTTAGCCTAAAAGACGTCACTTGGACAGTAGCACTATCTTCCACCTCCCAATTCGTAGAAAGTACCGGTACTACAAAGACCTATAATTCCATTGATTTTTTGGGAAACGACACGGGAGCTATTAACTTCACACTAACAGAAAACACCCCAGAAAATTCAGAAATCCCTGTAAATCTAGTGATTAACAACGGCACTTGGGAATACACTAAAGAGGTAACCATCATGTATACTGGAGCACCCAATAATGAGTGCACCTCTCCAGAATCTTTTCAAAGTACGATGACCACATCAAACTCGGCGGCATTAGAATGGGCGGCAACTAGCGCCTCCAACTACACGGTAAGATATAGAATTATTGGCGCTCCCAATTGGATTACTATAACGGTACCTACAACTAATTTAACCTTGGACAATCTAGAACCAGAAACTAATTATGAAGCGCAAACAAACAGTATATGTATGACGGCTAATAGTGATTTTAGCCCATCTATCGAATTTACAACCTCTACTGAAACCCTAACAAATACTACTTTCAGCACCGTATTAGATGACATAACACTTTTTCCTAACCCAGTTAAAAACACCCTAACGATTAAA
>CAZYRG010000314.1:0-3517 GCA_964650425.1 uncultured Flavobacteriaceae bacterium | reverse complement strand
AATTTTCTCAATACGATTCTCAGGGTCTGGGTGTGTACTTCGAAATTCTGGCATGCGATTTGGTCCAGCAGCTTCCTTTAGTATTTTCATAACCATAATCATCTCCTCTGGATTATATCCAGCTTTAATCATGAATTTCACACCTAGTTTATCGCTTTCCAATTCATCTTGACGGCTATTGCCCATTAATACATTTTGTCCAATACCATTTATCAATCCACCAGCATCCATACCCACAGAGGCGCCCATAGAAACCGTTTTCCAAAAATTGCTATTTGCTATACGTTCAGCAGAATGTTTGCCAAGTACATGACCAATTTCATGCCCCAACACACCAGCTATTTGATCTTTATTTTGTAAACGTGCTATTAAAGCCTGAGTGATAAAAATTTGTCCACCAGGCAGCGCAAAAGCATTGATTGTTTGTTCGTCTGCCAATAAATGAAAATCAAATTGATAAGGGCTTTTTTGTGCTATAGTGGTAGTTACAAGTTTTTGACCAATCTGGTCAATGAGTGCTTGTGCTTTAGGGTCAGGGTAAAGGCCTCCATATTGTTGCGCCATTTGCGGAGCACTTTGCAAACCGATAGCAATCTCCTCATCTGGAGTCATGGCAATATTTTGTTCTCTATCTGTATAGGGATTTGTTTCTTTGGTAGTACAGCGTTTGATAAAAGCAAAGGCTACAATGGCTAATCCAATTAGTAATCTGATTTTTAATCCTCCGCGACCTCTCATGGCAAAACAATATAATTAGTTAATGAAGTGGTTTAAACTTTTTACGTTTAGGCGAAATTAAGCTATTTTTTGGCTAATTGAAGTCTTTTTTGACTTGCATAGCAGCGCTACGGAAGGATAAAAAGACAAAAATTAGGTGAAAAAAAGCCAATTTTTAGCAAATGAAAAAAGTTTAAACCACTTCAATGCTATAAAAGTACAAAATCTAAGGATATGACGTTTGCTTTGGAGGGAACTACTGGTTATTTACTGTAGAAATTCTGTGTCGCCCAATAGTTGTTATTAACTTTAATAGCACTAAAGCCGGTGTATTCATAGCTAGGATTTTCTATGTTTTTTTTATGTCCGGGACTAGATAACCATCCTTCAAGCATTTTTTGTGGCGTCGAATATCCTACTATAATGTTTTCTGCTGTTCCTTTGCTTTTTTCTGTTTCTCTTAAAATGGTACCGATCTCACCAAAATTTGTGTGGTTAAAATCTTTGGTGCAAATCATGTATTTGGTATGCTTAAAAGCTAAATAATTGGCAATCGTACTGGATGAGAATTCACTAAGACCAATACTTTTTCGATGTTGATTAACTAAAGCCAAGAATTCGGCATTAAAATCATCATCTTCGGATTGTTTGCATTCTGTTTCATTGCCAAAACTGGTTTCTGGAAGTGCAACATCTGTATTTGAAGTCGTAAAACCATCAGTATTGATGAGTTCAACAATGTTCTCTTCTTCATCGTCATTATTGCTGCAGGCAACTGTTAGTAAGGTTAGGGTAAAAATTGCTATTGGAAGATACTTAAAATAAGGGCTCATAGTATTGTAGGTATTATGCGTGGTTAGTATCCTATAATAACATGAAAATTAAGTATTTATTGTGTTTTAGGTTATTTGAGATTCTTGTTGGTACATTGAGGTTATTCCAATAATACTGGATTGATGTCCAAGATGTTTTCGGAAATATATTGTTGTATAAAATTTTCAGTAAAATGATCGCTTCCTAGTAATTGTTCTTCTTGTAGCATAGTTTTGATGTCTAGCTTTTTATAAGCTTGTAGCATAGGTTTCGAAATTGGGGCATAGCTGTAATGCCAGGGTTCGTATTTGAAGCCCATACGATCACTTTTGTCGGTGTAGACTAAATAGAAGCCAAAAGAATTTGCATGGATATCCATCCATTCTTTGAACTTGCAAAATGGTCCATCATTGTGGAAGTGTTTGGCAAGTAATACATCTTTGGGTTGTGGAGCATTGCCGTCGACAAGATCAATGTCAGTGCCCCAGTGGTGTCTAGAGGTTCCAGGAATGGTAGAGTATTCAACAATTTTTCGAATTGCTTGAATTGGAGATAATCCCTGGGTAGTAAACCTTTTGTACTTACGTTCCCAAATGCGATTTTGATGCGCATAGTTGCGATAGCTAGAGATTACTTTTACACTAATTCCTGATTTTTTTGCACTTTCACAAAGACGTAAAAAAGCCTCATGCGCTTCTTTTTGTAATTGATATCCTTCACCAAAGAATTCTTGGTCTCCTTTTCCTAATAATGCTTCTTGTGTGTAGGTGTTTTGTGCAGACATGCAAAGTGGGAGTGTGATGAGTACGATGATAAGGGATGTGATTCGTTGTAGCATAATGTAGGAATGTTATTTTTTTTTGGTCAATGCCATTTTAGCAACTAAAACTACAACTTTTTACGCATACAATAATGTTTTCCGATTTTTGGAATGTCAAAAGGGCTACCAATTACTTCAAAACCTTGTTTGTTATAAAATTCTTTTGCTATTTCACGCGAATTACACCAAATAATTTTTCCGCCTAATTTTTGGATGTGTTTAATACCATGGTTGATAAGCTGTGCACCAAACCCCTTATGTTGGAAATCTGGTAGTACTGCCATTCCTCGTAATTGATATTGAAGTGTATCGTTTTCTAAGGGGGTATTGGCCTGAATAAATGTCACTACTCCAATAAGCATTGTAGTATATATACCTATATGGAATGTAGAGGATAATGAGTCTTCTGCAAAAAAACAACTTTCGTATGGTTTGTTAGTACGCAGTACAGGATGACGCACTGTGCGTACTTCCTCAGAAGAAATGAATTGAATTAATGGTGTCAAAAAGAGAATATGATTTTGAAGTGGCTTTAAACTTTATTGATTTAAGTGAAAAATAGTGGTTTTGTGCGCAAATAAAGCAACTTTTTAATGGCATAGCAGTGCTATGGGATTAAAAAAATGCGAAATATGGTTGCAAAAAGACATTTTTTAGGAAACTAAAAAAGTTTAAATCACTTTATTATATCAATACATCTCTATATTGTGGATTGCGCTCAAATTGTACTTCGGTAAAAGGACATAATGGATTGATTTTGTATTGGTTTTCTCTAGCAAATTCTACAGCTTTAGAAACCAAACGCGATGCTAATCCTTTTCCTTCTGAAGGGCGCTTAGTATTGGTTTGATTAATGGTAATAACATCATTGCGTTTGATGTACATTAATTCAGAAATAACATTTGTATGATCTTTTATAAAGAAAATACCTTGAGTTCCCCGGGCTTTGTGAGTAATAGTTGTTGTCATATGGCAACCAATTTTAATGTTAAACGTACCGTTACTTTTGTCTAAGAGCTAAGCGGGGGAGGTGCTCTTTTTCTACCTGTTTATAAAAAGGGTAGATCATCAAGATACAATTTTTTTTGAAAATAACAAGTTTTGTGTGGTAATAATTTACTGTAAATGAGATTTTTACGGTAATACCGTAATGATTACCTGTTTTTT
>CAZYRG010000313.1:0-3518 GCA_964650425.1 uncultured Flavobacteriaceae bacterium | reverse complement strand
GATAATAACACGCCATTGGGTTTTTGCAAGTCGTCAATTAATAAAAGAATGGTTCCAGTAGCCGGAGTAACATAATAAACCCCGAATTTTGGTTGATACTGTGTGGCATTTCCAAAAATCGGATCCGTAAAATAGATGCCTCCTTTTTTATCGATACAAAGGTCATTGGTGGTATTAAAACGGATAGCGTTATAGGTTGCAGCAATAGTTTCTAGGAGCGTTCCAGTAGTCGATCTTTTTTGAATTTTTCCAGACCCCCCTTCGCATGCAATGAGATTATTCGCTTCGTCAAACATAAGGCCATTGGATCCGTTCGATGTTGATGATACCGTGGTAAAGGTCTTTTGCGTTACAGAAAATTTGATAATGTTGTTATTAGGGATATCAGTAAAATAAAGAAATTCTTGACCGTCCCACGCTGGGCCTTCTAAAAATTGAAAAGTCGTATCGGGGCTTTCGTTGATAACAGTTTGCGCCTTTAAACTAATAATGTGTAACCCTAAAAATAGACTGCAGATGATGGTAGCGTTTTTCATGATGTATGTGATTTGAAAATTAATTTCCTATAAGAGCATAACGAAAGTCTGACAACTATGGTATTAGTGTAAAGAAAAGGTGATGAAAATTTATTTGCACTGTTTTTTAGTGCGCTTTAGCGAAAGCGGTAGTATAATAGCGGACTGTGACAAAAGCGCTGTAGCGTTTATCTAGATGCTTGTACATCAGTTTTGTGACTAAAAATAACATTTTTTTACCAATTACAGACTTTGGCATTTTGTACCTTTAATCAGAAACGTTTACCCTAAAAAGCGTTTAATAGTATGGATACAAGTATTGAGACAAATCCCTTATTGGATCGCTTGCCACAGCATTTGCGACAATTTATAAAACCACAAAATTATGAGCACTATACGTCGGTAGATCAAGCGGTGTGGCGGTATGTGATGCGCAAAAATGTGCAGTATCTGAGTCAAGTGGCACATGGGTCGTATCTCAAGGGTCTCAAGCAAACGGGTATTGCGATTGATAACATTCCAAATATGTACGGAATGAACCGAATTCTCCAAGAAATAGGTTGGGCAGCAGTCGCTGTAGATGGTTTTATTCCGCCGGCAGCTTTTATGGAATTCCAAGCCTATAATGTGTTGGTGATTGCCAGTGATATTCGGCAATTAGCCCATATCGAATACACACCAGCTCCAGATATTATTCATGAAGGAGCGGGGCATGCCCCCATCATCGCAAATCCAGAATATGCAGAGTATTTGCGCCGTTTTGGCGAAATCGGATGCAAAGCCATTTCTAATGCCAAGGATTATGAGTTGTATGAAGCCGTAAGAGCCTTGTCCATCCTCAAAGAACAGGCCAAGACTACCGAAAAAGAGGTCGCTGAAGCGGAGGAGGAAATTGCAAAAATACAAGAATCCATGGGACCTCCTAGCGAAATGGCACAGATCAGAAACCTCCATTGGTGGACGGTAGAGTACGGGCTGATCGGTACGGTAGATGCTCCCAAAATATACGGAGCAGGTTTGCTATCGTCGATCGGAGAGAGTACATGGTGTATGACGGATAAAGTAAAAAAACTCCCCTATACCGTTGCGGCGGCGCAACAAAGCTTTGATATCACTCAACCGCAACCGCAATTGTATGTAACACCAGATTTCGCACATTTAAGTTCGGTTTTGGAAGAATTTGCCAATACGATGGCGCTGCGTAAGGGAGGTTATCAAGGCGTACAAAAATTAATCGATTCCAAAGCTTTGGGGACCATAGAATTGAGCACGGGACTACAGGTTTCTGGAGTGTTCTCTCGAGTCATTACCTCGGACCAAGGAAAAGTAGCCTACGTGCAAACCACAGGACCTACGGCCTTAGCGCATAGAGATAAAGAATTGATAGGACATAGCACAGCGGCGCATGCGGATGGCTTTGGTACAGCGGTAGGAAAGCTCAAAGGAATCAATCTAGCCATAGAAGATATGAGTCCTAGAGATCTACGCGCTTATGATATTTATGAAGGAGAGCAGGTGCAATTAGAATTTGAAGGTGGTGTAATCGTTGCGGGGACGATTATTACGGGGACCCGAAACCTACAAGGAAAAATTTTATTAATCAGCTTTACGGCCTGTACAGTAACCTATCAAGATGAGGTGCTTTTTCAACCCGAATGGGGGCGCTATGATATGGCGGTTGGAGCTAGCGTGATTGCGGCGTATTCAGGAGCAGCGGATATGACTTCTTTTGACCTTATAACGCATACTACTTCTGAGATTGCTCATACACCTATTTTTGATACAGCAACGAAAGAGTTGCAGGAGTTATATCAAAGTGTACGAGCTATCCGAGAAGGGAGAAATGCTACATTCGCACTAGAAGCGGTGTACGATTTAGCACAGCAAAACCATAAGACTAATTGGTTGCTTTTTTTGGAAGTCTATGAACTTTTGGTAAGCAGTACTGTTGCCCAAGATCAGGAGTTGGCAAAACAACTGTTGGCGCATTTGCAGGAATTAAAACAACAATATCCTGAGTTTGCGGTGTTGATTGATAATGGGTTGGAGCTGCTTCATAATGATTTGGTGGTATAAGCGTATGTGCAATGTTACTAGTGAGCAACAGCAAAAGTTTTAGCATGATATAGGATGATATTAAGGCCGGATCAATGCAGGTAATTTGTAACATTGATAGGCAGCGTTGAAAAAAAGAGTACTCCGATTGGCCAAGGGAGGTCGTGAAAAGGTTAATCTTTCAACCGTAACAAGAATGCCGCTAACGAAGTACTCATAAATAAGTGTTGTTGTCTAGGCCAAAAAACCAAAAATTTTTCAGCAGTAGAACATGCTGTTATTTTTTTCCAAGCATTAATAATTCGCTGCAGACCACTTCGGTAATATAGCGCTTGATACCCTGAGTGTCCTCATAAGAACGACTGGTCAGTTTGCCTTCTATAGCAATTTGTTCCCCTTTATTGACATACTTTTCGATGATTTCTGCAGTTTTGCCCCATGCAATAATGTTGTGCCATTGGGTGTCCGAGATTTTATCACCAGCCGCATTTTTGTAGTCGTCATTGGTCGCCAATGTAAATTTTGCGAGTTTTCTGCCAGAATCCAGTTGAATAACTTCGGGATCTTGTCCAAGGTTGCCAATCAGTTGTACTTTGTTTCTTAACGTAGTCATAAGATAAGTTTTAAAAATTAAAATTTGTTTTAATAAGTGTCGTACCAATACTCGGAGATTATTTTTGATCAACCGTTGAACGAATACAACAGTGCAAAGATGCAACGAGATGATGATACGATCCGTTTATTAAGTGCTTACTTACGTTTGTAGTCGTTTGTAAACATTTACAAACGTTTGTAAACGACTTTATTGATATAAAATGGAAGCTATTTTGTTAATAAATAGGTTGATAGGATATTTTGTATGAAGGGTTAATTGATTTTAAATCCTTTAGATTTGTAAGAAATATAATAGATGTATGTGTACAAGTACGCATATACATATGTTAGGTG
>CAZYRG010000312.1:0-3522 GCA_964650425.1 uncultured Flavobacteriaceae bacterium | reverse complement strand
CGTGGTAGATACAAAACCCTTGTAAGATGAAAATAACGACAGAATATAACATGAGCCAAAAATAAATGAAATTCCCTTTGAAAAAATACTAAAAACGAATTCATTATACGACGAATATCGTTTTACGTTTATCCTCTTTTGTTAGTGTCATTTCTTTCTGTTTTGTTACTACTTTACTTTAAAAAATTACCGCTATTAGTAGTACATTACTTAAATCCAGCGTGTTTATTCTCAAATATGGCATTCAAATATTTGAATGCCATATTTGAGAATTAAACGAGAAGGAGTAGGGCTATTTGTTTGTAGTGGAAACGACCGATCGTCAGGCGAGGGCGTTTGAACGGTATGGAACAAGTACTTTTTCTATACTTGCGCAATAACAAAAAATAGCTTGTATAGTGAGAGACGAACTCCTTTGAAAGCTAATGTGCGCTGCGACTAAAAGGAAGCGAGCACATGCGACTAAAATTCGAGCGATAGCGAGTCTTAATATTCTTTTACGTGATATCGAACCCCTCTACCTGCTCCTACTTTTAACAATAATCCTTCGCCGACTAAATAGGCTAAATCTTTTTTGATCGTATTTCTTGAGTAATTTTCTAGAAAAGATTCTATAGCTCCTATTTTTGCAGTCTCTTTTTCTTTTATATAGTTAAAGATTTGTTGTTGACGATCATTTAATCCTACTTTTAACTTGTTATAAACTTCATATTTAACCCCTAAACGTTTAGTTAGTTCTATTAAACTTTCCAAGAAAAAGACTACCCACCTGTCAATACATTCCTCGTCGTTATATCGGTCTTTTTGACCTTCCATCAATGCTCTGTAATAAGACTCTTTTTTGGATTCTACAACATGCTCAAAAGAAACATATTGGATGAAGGGATAATCCAATTTTAATAATAATAACGAAGTTAATAACCTAGATAAGCGTCCATTTCCATCTTGATAAGGATGGATAGACAAAAATTCATAAACAAAAGCAGCTACAATCAATAGGGGATGTAGATCTTTTTTCTCAAAACGTTCATTAGCCCATTGTAATAACCTTACCATTTCACTTGGCGTCAAGTGTGGCTCGGTAGTCCTAAAAATAATACGCTGTGTACCATCTGGATAATTGGCTACAACTTGATTTGACAAGTTTTTGTACCTGCCTTTATGGGTTTGATCTTTATCGCTATGCTTTAATAAGATCCCGTGTAATTGATGAATGTAACTCTCGGTAAGTGGCACATCTTTATAGTTGTCCAAAATAATCTCCAGCGCTTCATAATAACCTACTACCTCTTGTTGATCACGCGTAGTTAACTTGGTAATCTTAACAGATTTTAATAACTTCTCTACTTCTGCATCGGTCAATGTAGCACCTTCGATCCTTGTCGAAGAACCGATACTTTCTATAGTAGCTATTTTTCGTAATTCTTTTAAATACATACTTTGCGATTGCTCCAAAACTCTCCACGTACCTTTAAAAATATCTATCTCACTAATCAACTGATTTATTTGTTGGTGAGTTGACGTTTTAAAGTCTAATTTTTCTTGCATTTTTTTGGGTATATCCATTTTGTATCCAATTTTATCCAATTACAAATGTATTCATTTTATTCTATTAGATCAAAGTTATTAACAATTTCAAGCAGGCTCCACAAAACAATTCAACAAATTGATTTTGAATTAATTAAAGCGAATTTAAAACCTAACCTCTGTTTTATTTTTTTGGATACATCCATTTTGTATCCAATTATATCCAATTCTAACTGTATTCATTTTTAACTAATCGGATGGAAGTTATTGACGATTTCGTGTGGGTTTTCTTCAGCACCTTGTACATATCTTTTAGCAAAACAGTTGTAGTGATACACTATTACTATATCGTATTGTTCTCGTATTGAACACATCTAGATTTCAACCAAAAACACTATTTTCGCAGCTTTTTACCCCCAAATTATGAAACGTAGATACCATTCTGACTTTATTTTACAGTACAAACTAGGCTTACTTCCTCAGCATATTATAGACCAAATTCCAGTCACTACTCGACATTATTGGAAAAATGGAGCCTATGACAACTACTTTGCACCAGAAGTTTTGTATGCGCAAGAAGAAAACATGCAATTGATCAAAACCTTATTAATGCGCAAAGAATTGTTAGTAGCAGCAAAAGGGTTCTACCATGTTTTTATGACGCTACAACAAATAACCGCAAGTAACAAAACGATGCAAAATCATATTCGCCGCCATCGGAAACAAGTTGTACAATCTATCGAAACGCATAAAAACACTTTAGGTTTTGAACGGCTACTTAAAGTATATGGCATTTCCAAACATCAGTTTTATGCCTGGAGATCAGAAAAACGTTGTGCGATATCCCTTTTTCAAAAATGTTATAAGAGATATCCCAATCAACTCTCGGTAAAAGCGGTGACGACTATAAAAACGTACCTAACCAATCCCGAATACAAAGGGTGGTCAATCATCAGCATTTATTATCAAATGCTTCGGGATCAACGTGCGTATATGAGTACTGCCACTTTTTATCGCTATGCTCACAAACTCAACCTTACAAAGCCTAGGATCAAAAAACCCAAGTACCCTACAGGGATTAGGATCAATACTCCAGGAACATTACTGCATATAGATGTGACTATTTTTAAGCTACCAGATCATACCAAAGTTTATTTATATGTGTTGATAGATAATACTTCACGGTATATTCTTAACATGACTGCATCATTGAAGTATAGCCCAGAAGTCAGTGTGAAAAATCTTCGGCAAGGTTTAAGTAAATACCAACACCCTTACAACACCCTATTATGTGATGGTGGTATCGAAAACAAAGGTGCTGTGGATGATCAACTCCAAGAATATAACATCCAGAAACTGATTGCTCAAAAAGATATTAGCTTTTCTAATTCTATGGTAGAGGCTGTCAATAAACGAATCAAATATGATTTTCTCTATTGGCAGTACTTTCCTAATTTTTCTTCTTTGGAGCGTTACCTCCCAAAATTGATCGCGCAGTATAACGAAAAGCCACACTCTGCATTATTTGGTTTTACACCAAAAGAAGTGTTTAATGGTTGTATTCCTTCTCGGCAAAACTTTAGTGCCTTGATAGCGCATCATAAAACGAAACGAGTAGCTAAAAATACCGAAGCGTCCTGTGTATCATGTGAAACCAATACGCTTTGAGAACCTTTAGAATATTTGGTGTACGGTCTCCTATACTTCTTACTCTTACCGCTGCGCAGCACTCTTCGATTAGTGGGCAATAAATTAAAGCTTTATTTAAATCAAAAAATTATGTATTATATCTTCTTTATTTTTAACGATACAACTTAGTAACCTATTAACTCCGACTAAGGATAATATATCTATATTCTGAGACTTTAAGTCCATAGGCTAAATTTAAATTCAGTCTTGTTTCTTTCATCATTTTACCAAAATCGTTAGCGGGGATATAAACTCCATTTTCTGTTCCTAATAAGTCAGTCAATGGATTTAATTCAATAAAACAAT
>CAZYRG010000311.1:0-3552 GCA_964650425.1 uncultured Flavobacteriaceae bacterium | reverse complement strand
AGCATAAACAGCTAACTAATTTTTTTTATCAAGTACTAGTAATTTTCATATAGTAATACATAATGAAGTTAAAAATTCTTCTAACCACTTTAATAGCCACTTTGTTTGCATTTTGTTCACATAAAAATGATAGAATAGAAACCAAAATAATGGATTGTTCTTATCTATCATATAAAGATGGTGGAAAGGAGTTAAAAAAATTAATTTCTGATTACCAAAAACTATTAATTCGTGAAGAAATATTAATAGATTCTAGTGGATATAGTTACATAAAGCTTTTACAAAGTATTGGTTCAACTGATCCATATGACAAAATTCCTTCTAAATTCTATACGAACGAAATATATAAAATAGGGAAGTCTGATTTGGAAAAGGTTAAAGAATGTCAAAGGGCTATTACAACGGATTCCTTAACATATGATATCTCAAAACTTAAAAAATTAAATGAGGCAGCTAAAAGAGCTTTACAACATCCCGACATTCAAGCACCTATAGTAGCTCAAGAATTATTAAAAGTTTTAACCAAAAACGATTTTGAAATTGATTTCTACAAAATTAAAGCCTTTACGCTTCTTAGCCTTTTGGAGTCAAATTCAGGAATCTACAGAAAACCTCTTCCAGAAACGGAAAAACAAAAAAAATATGATTTAAAAAATGCACTAAAAGTAACTCTTGATGAAAAAAGTGAAATTTATGTTAATGACAAAAAAGTTACAATGGCTAAACTTAAAACTTTAGTCCGTAAATATCAGCTTAAAAACAGATCTAAATCTATTATTTCACTAAAAACAACATCAGAAACGATGTATCGCACCTATGTTGAGGTACAAAATACCATTACAGGAGAAATACGTGGTTTAAGAAACAGTTTAGCCAAAAAAAAATATAACTTAGAATTCGACAAATTGACACAAGCACAGATGGACGAGGTTAAAAACATATACCCACAGAGAATAGTAGAAGGAGAATATTAGATTTAGAAGCTCTCCTAAGAGATATAAACTATTCCTCAGGAACATTCGCCAAAATTGCTTTAACAAACTTCCAATATTTCTTCACAGAACTAATACTAGCACGCTCATCTGGAGAATGAGCTCCTTTGATGGTTGGTCCAAAAGAAATCATATCCATATCTGGATAATGCTGTCCAATAATACCACATTCTAGACCTGCATGACAAGCCGCAACATGGGCTTTGACGCCATTGAGCTTTTCGTACTGTACTTCTAACACCTTACGAATTGGAGAGTCATTTTTGGGCGCCCACCCTGGATATACGCCTCCAGTAGTGACTTCCATACCTATTAATTCAAAAGTAGCACGTAAACTATTGACTAAATCTGTCTTGGCAGAATCTACACTACTCCTGGTCAAACACTCAATTGTTACCGTCCCGTTGTTAATAGCGACTTTGGCAATATTATTAGAGGTCTCTACCAAATCTGGCATAGCAGCACTCATCGCATAAACGCCATTATGTAATGCATACAATGCTTTGAGTACTCCTTCTTGCACGCCCAATTCCATCACGGTTTTGGGTGCTGTTGTAGCTGTTATGCTGATTGCTAAATCTGAATCTACTACGGCTAATTCTTTTTTGATGACTTGCGTCAAAAGTTCTATTTCGTGTAAAAAAGCGGGCTCATGTACTTTGTCAATCACAATCGTAGCAACGCTTTCTCTAGGAATGGCATTACGCAAACTCCCTCCTTGAAGACTGGCAATACGCAATCCAAAGTTTTCGAAACCATCAAACAATAAGCGATTCATAACCTTATTCGCATTCCCCAACCCTTTATGAATATCCATTCCTGAATGACCTCCGTTGAGTCCTTTTACTGAAATGGTAAAAGCTATTACCCCTTCTGGAACTGGTTCTTCGGTATAACTTCTACTACCTGTAACATCAATACCACCAGCACAGCCTACTCCTATTTCATCATCCTCTTCGGTATCAAGATTCAATAAAATCGCTCCGGTAAGCCAATTGGGCTGTAATTCGATGGCTCCTGTCATTCCAGTTTCTTCATCAATGGTAAATAAAGCTTCTAAAGCAGGATGTGGAATATCTTTTGCTTCTAACAATGCCATGATGGTGGCAACACCGAGTCCGTTATCGGCTCCCAAGGTGGTTCCCTTAGCGCGTACCCAATCGCCATCGATATACATCTCGATACCTTGCGTGTCAAAATCAAAGGTAGTACCTCCATTTTTTTGATGCACCATATCCAAATGTGATTGCAACACTACTTTTTTTCGATTTTCCATTCCAGCAGTGGCTGGTTTTTTGATCAAAACATTTCCCACAGCATCTACTTCGGTTGCTAAACCTAAAGAACTTCCAAAATTTTTCATGAATTGGATTACACGTTCTTCTTTTTTGGATGGACGTGGAACGGCATTGAGATCTGCAAAATTTTTCCAGATTTCTTGGGGCGCTAAATTTCGTATTTCGTTACTCATAGTTTTTGTGCTTTGTGTTTTTATAAACTAACTCCTATCAAAAGTAGTACTGCCAATAAAAAAGTACTTAATGCTACTTTTTTGAGCTCTGGGTCTAACTTTTTAGGGTCTTTATTCGTTTTTACGATTTTTGCATGTAGTACTATTGGAATAAATGCTAGGAGGAACACTAGTTTTTGCGGTTGCTGATAGGTGAATCCTGCATAGAGCAACATAGCAAACATACTTCCGAAAAGGAGTAAAAAATGATATTTTCGAGCTTTTGTATTACCTAACTTCACAACTAAAGTATTCTTTCCAGCTTTAGCATCGCTTTCTTGATCGCGCATATTATTGAGGTTGAGTACGGCGCTACTGAGCATCCCGATCGCACTAGCAGGAAATAGTAATTGCCAATACAGTTGTTTGCCATATAAAAAATAACAGCCTATCACACTTACCAATCCGAAAAACAGAAACACAAATACATCGCCTAATCCACGGTAACCATAGGCTGAATTCCCTACGGTATATTTAATAGCAGCTGCAATGGCTACTATTCCTAAGGCAAAGAAAAAGAGTGAATAGCCAAAATTATCTTTACCAAAGGCAGCATAAATTAACGCCACAGCCAGTCCCAAAGTGATCAACGATGTCAACACAATCCCTCGAAACATTTGCTTAGGACTTATCACACCACTTTGCAAAGCACGTTGCGGTCCTACACGATCTTCGTTATCCGTTCCTTTGACGCCATCCCCATAATCATTGGCAAAATTTGATAAGATTTGTAAACCTAATGTAGTTGCCAAAGCCAATGCGCAGATCACGCCATTATAATAACCATTATCAATTGCAATAGCTGTTGCTACAATAATTCCCGAAATCGAAAGTGGTAAGGTTCGTAATCTAGCGGCAGAGAGCCAGGCTTTTAGTTTTTGCATTTATTTTTTTAATGTAGTAATGTATCAATTTATTAATGTATCAATGTGTTTTATGTACTAATACTTTTTAATGTGAAAATGTAGCAATTTATTAATGTATCAATGTGTTTCATGTACTAATACTTTTTAATGTGAAAATGTAGCAATTTATTAATGTATCAATGTG
>CAZYRG010000310.1:0-3630 GCA_964650425.1 uncultured Flavobacteriaceae bacterium | reverse complement strand
GCCGATGCGATTCACTCCAGCCACATAACACATATTTTCTATAGCTCTTGCTTGTAATAAAGTATCCCAAGCATGGATTCTAGGTTTTGGCCAATTGGCTACATACAGCAACAACTCATAATCTTCTGTATTTCGAGACCAAACTGGAAAACGAAGATCATAACAAATTAAAGGTTTAATTTTCCATCCCTTATAAGTAACACATATTGCTTTAGTGCCTGGGCTAAAATTTTGATGTTCTTGCGCGAGTGTAAAAAGATGTCTCTTATCATAGGAAACTACTTCCCCATTTGGTTGCACAAAAACTAAACGATTATAATACGCGCCATTTTCTTTAATAATTATACTTCCTGTAATAGCAATTTTCTGTTTATGAGCAATTTCTATCAACCATTGGATTGTAGGACCATTCATAGTCTCCGCCACTTTCTCAGCCTCCATTGTAAAACCCGTAGTAAACATTTCGGGAAGTATAACCAAATCTGTATTAGGTAGAATTTTTTGAAGCATTGCATCCAATGCTTCCCTATTTTTTTCGGCCTTTTGCCAAAACAATGTGGTCTGAATTAATGCAATTTTAAGATTTTTTTCCATAGATAAGACTTTCGAAACCAATTTACATGATCTAATTAAGAAAAATAGTTTTTCTCACAAAAAAACCAATAAAAAATATAAAATACTGAAATGTAATGATTTAAAACCTCATAAATTTTAATATTTTCTTGTTGTTTTTTATTCAAAATAAGATAAAAAGCATATTAATCGGATAAAATGCACAATTTTATTGTTTTTAGTCGTATTTTTCTTATATTTGTAGTAACAAAAGCAGCAGTTTAACTCAAAAACAACCAATGAGCCCCAAAATTACTCTCTATATCGGATTTTTTCTCGTATTTATAGCGGCGTTATTTTCATTTTCTCCTAATCCCTATAAAGATGCTTTGTTATTTCTAGACGATTCAGATAGAATAACACATTATCGTTATATCAACAATAAAGAAGAAAAAGAATATTTTACCAAAAAGACGGAAGTTATTGGTGATAAAGAATACACGGTTAAAATTATTGCTGATGCATATGGCAAAAAAACCATGTCCTATGTAAGAAAAGGAACTTACTACTTTTATCAATATGATCCCAGAACGAGTACAGAAGGAGTTCTTGTTCCCATCAACCCAAAAATGGGAGAGACATGGATTTCTGCTGATAAGAGCATGAAATATGAAGTTATTGCTTTGGAGCAGCGATTCCAAACTCCAGTAAAAAAATATAAAAAAGCGATTTGGATCAAAGGTATTCCGAATCGGAATCCTTATGGCATTCAACGTGCAAAACAATATTTGCATTATGTCAGAGGTGAAGGACTAGTTGCTATGACAGATGCTAGAGGAGAGTTCTTGAAATACCTTTCTGAAATCGACAAATAATTCTTTTACCTATTTTAAATAAACAACCAATATTTACTTCATTATAGTTCCCCATGAGTTGATATTTTATTACAACAATAGAACAATGAAAAAAGCTGTCTTAATCTCTTTCCTGCTAATTCTTTCGAATACCTATGCGCAAGAACAACAAAACCTCATCAAAAATGGAAGTTTTGAAGATCACTTAAAGCATTGGACCCAAGTAGTCGAAAATGGTGCCGAAGCTAATTTCTCAACGGATTCCAAAATTAAACAAATTGGTTCATCTGCTCTTAAGGCTGAGGTTAATGCCTTAGGTAAAAAAACGTGGAATGTGCAAATTCATCAAAATTTTGCCTCAAAAAAAGACAAGAGCTATGAAGTAAGTTTCTTAGCCAAAAGTACGTCAGGGTCAAACGAATTTTCTATGCTGGTACAAAAAGAAACCTATACTCGAAAGATTTTTGCTATGTCAAATAAATGGGAGGTATATAGTTGGCATTTCATGGCAAAAGAGGATGATTTACAACTATCCATACAGTTTACCCAAAAAGGGACTTTTTCTATTGACAATCTAATTATCAAAGAAATCAAAACGGTCAAAAAAAAGATAAAATCAATAAAAGAGGACCGTAAAACAAAAGATGTAAATGTTATCACAAATGGAAAGTTTGAAAAAGGATATGATAATTGGGATAATATGACTGAAAATGGTGGAGAAGCTCAATTCGATTTCAATATAGAAACTCCAAATGAAGGAAAAAAATCTATGCGGGCTGAGATTACTAAACTAGGTGCAAACCCATGGGATATACAAACCAAAAGAAATTTAAATGTCAAAAACAACAATCGTTATCTCGTAACTTTTTATGCAAAAGCCATTGATGAAAAGAAGTTAATAAAAGTACAAATTGAAGACCATGAACAGGAAATTTATCTCGAATTTGAATTTGTGACTAATACCGGTTGGGAAAAACATGAATTTGAATTTACATCCTATTCTGACTCCATGACTTTTAACATTCACCATATTAGTCTCGGCACGATAGAATACGACAATATTAACATTCAAAAGATCAAGAAAAAACGCAAATAACGTAATCATCTAACTAAGCCCCCCATGAGTTGATATTTTATAACAAAAAACAGAATAATGAAAAAAGCTATTTTAATCCCCTTCTTGCTAATTATTGCAACCACCTTTGGACAAGAAAATCTTATCAAAAATGGCGGCTTTGAAAATGATTTTAAGCATTGGATCAACATAGTAGAAAATGGTGCCGATGCTAGTTTCTCAACAGATTCGAAAAACAAGCAAATTGGTTCATCTGCTTTAAAGGTTCAGGTTACCACTCTAGGAAAAAAAACTTGGAATGTACAAACTTATCAGTCTTTTGTGTCAGAAAAGAATAAAAACTATGAAATAAGTTTCCTAGCCAAAAGTAATCTTGCAAATAAAGAAATTACCATACTGGTACAAAACAAAACTTTTACACAAAAGATTTTTACATTGTCTAATAAATGGAAAGTATATACATGGCAATTCATTGCAAAAGAAGACAAATTACAATTTTCGATGCATTTCCTTCGAAAAGGCACCTTTTATATTGACAATCTAATAGTCAAAGAAGTTAAAAGAGTAAGGAAAAGAATATGGAAAAATTCATCCAATCGCAAAATAAAAAAAGCAGATGTCATTGCAAATGGAAACTTTGAGCAAGACCTTAGTGATTGGTTCAATTTAAGTATAGATCATGGAGAAGTTATTTACAAATTAAATACCCAAACCCCAAATGAAGGAAAAAATGCTATGTCCGTAGAAGTAATTAAGTTGGGTGCTAATCCATGGAGCATACAAAGTGTCAAAAAAATAAATGTTAAAAAAAATAAGCGGTATCTGGCAACTTTTTATGCAAAAGCAGATAGCAAAAATAAATTAGTGAAAGCTCAGATTCAGGATCTGGCTAGTGAAATTTATCTCCCTTTCGAATTCACAACTAATACCGATGATTGGGAAAAACATGAATTTGAATTTACTGCAGGCTCAAATAACATGAATTTTATCTTTCACCACATGAATCTTGGCACTATAGAATATGACAATATTAATATTCAAATGATCAGATAAAAACGTTCTTAAAAAATGTAAATCAGAACTTTAAAATTTATAAGTACCTATTTGCTTTTCAAAATCAGTCCAAATTTATTACTGATTTTGGACAAC
>CAZYRG010000309.1:0-3648 GCA_964650425.1 uncultured Flavobacteriaceae bacterium | reverse complement strand
GATCAAAAAATGAATAATTTTCGCTTAAAAGCGAAAAGTCTAAATGAGTTCTATATTAAGCCCACATCACTATCAAAATTCGAAGGTTTTTTTGTATATTTAGAGGATACGGATTAAAATTTAAGACACTATGACGCCATTATTCAAAAAGCTACAGTTGCCAGAAGCCCTTGATGAAATCATTGTATTAAATGAACCACAAGGTTTTGATCAGGAATTGCAAAAATTACAAGGCATTAAAATTACCGAATCCCTCATCAAAATTTCTGAAGCGGATTTTGCGTTGGTATTTGTCACGGAGCAAAAGCAAATACAAAATCGAATAGAAACCTTATATCCAAAATTGGTCGGAGATGCGGTTCTTTGGTTTGCTTATCCAAAAAGTAATTCTAAAAAGTATCAAACAGAAATCTCAAGAGATTATGGATGGGGAGTTTTGGGAGATTATAATCTAAAACCTGTCCAACAAGTTGCGATCAATGATGATTGGTCTGCTATGCGCTTTCGCAAAATTGCTTTTATACCCGAACTCACACGCAAAACCGATATCGGAATGAGCGTTTAATATAACACCTTAATATAGATAGTTCCGTACCAACGTGACTTGAAGAAATAATTTTTATTTTTACCCCCTTAAAAATCCTTCCATGACCTGGCACCAATTCCCTCTAGCATTAATATTTATCACCTCTGGTATCTTTCATTTCATAAAACCAAATTTATATAAGAAAGTTATGCCTCCATACCTGCCGTACCACAAGGCATTAATTATCTTTAGTGGTATTGCAGAGATTACTGCAGGTATTGGATTATGTCTTTTTAATTCGCAGCGGATGGCTGCTTGGGCGATGATTGGAATGTTGGTCGTTTTTATCCCTATCCACATACATATGATTGTAGAAGAAAAAGCAAGTCTAGGCTTGCCAAAATGGGTACTCATACTTCGAGTGCTCCTACAATTCATCTTGATTTATTGGGCTTTTCAATATGCATGAAACCAGTGATGAGTTGTGAGTTATGAGTTCAGAATATTAGAAGAATTTTATACCTAAAACTCATCACTCCATAACTCAAAACTCTGAACTAAAAATAGTATCTTTGCCCCTTTGAAAAAACAGCAACTATGTCCACAGCAGCTTTAAAAGCTATTTCGCCAATCGATGGTAGATACGCCAGTAAAACAAGTGAATTAAGTCAATATTTTAGTGAAGAAGCCTTGATCAAATATCGAGTATTGGTCGAGATAGAATATTTTATTGCACTCTGTGAGCACCCGCTGCCGCAATTAAAAGAAGTTCCTGCTACGATATTCCCGAAATTGCGCGAGATCTACACTGGATTTTCTTCTGCAGATGCGCAAGCGATCAAAGACATAGAAAAAGTCACCAATCATGATGTCAAAGCAGTAGAGTATTTTATTAAAGAAAAATTTGACCTCTTGGGACTCGAAGCGCACAAAGAGTTTATCCACTTTGGACTCACATCACAAGACATTAATAATACCGCGATACCATTAAGTATCAAAGAAGCTATGGGCAATGTATATATTCCTAGTTTCTTAGAAGTGGTAAAAAAAATAAAAGAATTAGCTGCCGAATGGGCAAATATCCCCATGTTGGCACGCACACACGGACAACCTGCCTCCCCTACCCGATTAGGGAAAGAGTTAGAAGTTTATGTAACCCGATTAGAGGCGCAGTTTGATTTATTAAAAGATATCCCAAGCGCTGCCAAATTTGGAGGCGCTACCGGAAACTATAACGCACACAAAGTAGCCTACCCGTCTATCGATTGGAAGGCCTTTGGAACCAAGTTTGTACAAGAAACACTGGGATTACACCACTCGTTTCCTACCACACAAATCGAACATTACGACCATATGGCGGCCTTGTTCGATGGGCTCAAAAGAATCAATACCATCGTATTGGATTTAGATCGTGATTTCTGGACCTACGTATCCATGGATTATTTCAAACAAAAAATCAAAAAAGGCGAAGTAGGATCTTCCGCGATGCCACACAAAGTGAATCCAATTGATTTTGAAAACAGTGAGGGCAATATCGGCATTGCCAATGCCTTGTTCGAGCATTTATCCGCAAAACTTCCTGTGAGTAGATTACAACGTGACCTTACGGACAGTACCGTACTTCGTAATGTTGGCGTGCCATTTGGACATACACTAATTGCTTTTCAATCCACCTTAAAAGGCCTTGGGAAATTATTATTGAACGAAAGCAAATTTGCCGAAGATTTAGAAAACAACTGGGCCGTAGCTGCAGAAGCGATTCAGACGATACTAAGACGAGAAGCTTATCCAAATCCGTATGAAGCCTTAAAAGGATTAACGCGAACTAATGAAGCGATTAATCAGACTACCATCGCTAGCTTCATTGACACCTTAGAAGTTTCTGACACCATCAAAGAAGAATTAAAAACGATCACTCCAGCTAATTATACAGGGATTTAAGAGTCGTAAATTTCATTAGGCAGCGCAGTAAGCAGTTTGCAGAATTAAAAGCACTTGTAAAAGTACTTGGTTTCTACTAAACACTATATAAGGGCGTGTCCCTGCGGGTCGAGCTATTCGCTTTTACTCCTCGCACCTCCTTTTGTCGGGCTGTGGGGTAACCGCTACTATCTCTCACGCGAACCATCGTAAATTCTCAATTTTTTTAGAAAAATTTAACCCACGAGCTGTTATCACCTTAACCCTATTTCAAGAATATAATGTAACTTTGAGTATTCACTAATTTCATGCACTTTGAGCTTTACCAAAACCACAGAACAAGACTCCAAGTACCAACATCTCGAAAAGATGGAGGTGCTAGAACTACTTCAGAATATTAATAACGAGGACAAAACCGTCCCTTTGGCCGTAGAAAAAGTACTACCACAACTAGAAACCCTGATACAACAAATCGTACAAAAGCTCAAAGCAGGTGGACGTCTGTTTTATATGGGAGCTGGGACCAGTGGTCGCTTGGGGGTGGTAGATGCGAGTGAGTGCCCTCCAACTTTTGGAGTCTCTCATGATATCGTTATTGGACTGATTGCTGGCGGTGACCCTGCGATCAGAAAAGCGGTAGAGTTTGCAGAAGACAGTACCACACAAGGATGGGAAGATCTAGAAAGTCATCAAATCACAACCAAAGACGTGGTGATCGGCATTGCGGCATCTGGGACTACGCCCTATGTTGTTAGTGCACTAGAACAATGCAATAAAAACAATATCATTACGGGTTGTATCACCTGTAATGCCGGGAGCCCACTGGACACGACAGCACAATTCCCCGTAGCCATTATTGTAGGACCAGAATTTGTCACCGGCAGCTCTAGAATGAAAGCCGGAACTGCACAAAAATTAGCCCTCAATATGATCTCTACAGCAACAATGATACAACTAGGAAAAGTAAAAGGAAACAAAATGGTCGATATGCAACTAAGCAACGACAAACTGGTAGACCGAGGCATCCGAATGATCATGTCCGAATTATCGATCGACAGAGAAACAGCAACTGAGTTACTAGAAAAACATCGCAACGTACGACGGGCTGTGGAGAGTTATGAGGGGTGAGTTTAGAGTTTAGAGTTTAGAGTTTAGAGTTTAGAGTTTAGAGTTTAGAGTTTAGAGTTTAGAGTTTAGAGTTT
>CAZYRG010000308.1:0-3670 GCA_964650425.1 uncultured Flavobacteriaceae bacterium | reverse complement strand
TTATTTCCGCTAGCCGATGATTTTAAGATTATCGTGTATTCTGTTTCATTTATAATAGTAGAATTATCACCAGATACTACAATAGCGCGCTCTTCATCACTGTCCACAGGGCCTGGTGTACGATGAAAAACGATGTCTTGGTTATTCCCTAAAATATCTGCTATATTATGAGGTCCTATAGCATTAGGAGATGGAATAATTGTTAATTCAATATCTTGACGCGATCTACTTAAACGGTTATCGTTTATTGGTCCAAATGAAAAGTCTCCGCTTGATCCAGTAATTGTACCATTATTAGGCATATTAAAGTTAGTAGCCCCACAACCTATTGCCTTACTATCCACAACTGTGGCACTTGATGCTAGGTATAAACGAATACCTCCTCGCATCTGTTTTACCGTACAATTTTCTACTCTAACACTACCTGTACCTCCATATGAACGTATACCATCTTCAGAAAGTGGATACATAACATCCATAGGAATTGGCATAGGGAATTTAAAAGGCAAATCAAATTCATTATCCTCTCCTGTTGGAATTTCATAATTACTTCGGAAAGGCAAATCAAAACTTTTTGTTTCATTATATAATTCAGCACTTAGCCTCATTCTTCCTTCAACATAACAATTTTTAATCAATGTTTTATCTGCTTCATTTTGTATGAAGATTCCATGACCAAATGCATTATGGTACATCGTAACTCCATCTAAGGTATTTCTTTGACCTCCACCTTCTCTTCCTGTAATAAGTAAACCACAGCGTTTATCTAAACCAAAAGTATTGTATCTTCCAATCCCATAAATACTTCCGTATCCATAAGGTTCAGAACCTCTCACAATTAACTCTAAGCCTTGGACTAAATTATCGTCTCCAAAAACGGTTACTACTGCAGCACCTCTCAATCCATAAGCTAAATCTGGATTATTATTATAAGCACTATAATCTGTAATATTGTCTGACTGACCATTTTTATAGTAATCTTCAATTGCACCATTAAGAAGTACGTTGTCATCACCAGATACTGTAAAATAAGTTTCACGAATAGAGCCTACCAAAGCAAAAATACGAGCTCCAGTCATATCAATTGTATTGTTAGAACCCGAACAATCGATCACTCTCGAATTTTTTGGTAAGTCTTCTAAATAATAGTCGCCAGCTTCTAGTACGATATTTCGATTACTATTCTTCACCGCAGAACGAAATTCTGCCAATGATTTGACAACAGTCTTCTGCGCATTTATTGCATAACTTGATAGCATCATAACGATGACCATCAGTATTCTGTAATTATATTTTTTCATTTTTTTCATTTTTTTTCATTTTTAGACTTAAGCATATTGTTGGTTTTAGTTCTTTACAATTTTGAGTGTGGTACTAGTCACATCATTTCTTATTTTTCCATAGTAAATACCACTATTCACAGCACTTAAGTTTATAATTTCATTATTGTTAGAAATAATTTGATTAAGAATAATACTTCCTTTTATATCATAAATTGTGATAATTGAATTTGCAGCATTTCGAATCGTCGTTGTTGCGTTTACTGGATTTGGATACAGTACAATTTCATCTGTTAGCTCAACATCATTAGTTGATTTTGCAGAGGCATCTATTGGCGTAATTATCCATTGTAAGTTTTGAGAAGTCCTAGAGGAATCGTAAAGATTTACATTCTGGCCATTTTTACCATTAGAACCTCCATTAAGGGCGTATCCAGTAGCATTTCGTTTAATGAGTTTATAGGCTCCTCCGCTTGTTGCTACCTTTTGCCAATGTTGGTTTTGGTTATTGCTACTACATTGCCATAGGTATACATTTTGTCTGTTGGCTCCATTTCTATTACCATCTATACAGAAATTAGTACCTCTTTTTTGATAGGAATAATAGCCATTGCCACGATCGATTTCTACCCATTGTTGGTTTGCATTGTTTTGATTAGCTCCCCATAAATAAACGTTTTGTCCATTAGCGCCTCCATTATCTCCATCGATTGCAAAATTTTGAGCATTGCGCTTTTTTATGTGAACAATCGTACCATTTGTATTTGGTGGATTTGGATTTGTAGAACCATTAAACCTAGCTCTTGATGCTAACCAATTAACATCAAAGGTTGGACCTATTTGATTACAGCCACTGGGCCCTAAGTCTGTTCTACCAGGACAGCCAGCTTCATCTGGAGCATCATTTGCGGGGCCATTACCGCATTGAATATCATTGTATGGAGCATCTCCATTTTTGAACGCTCTATAAGAAGGATGTTTTTTTAATTCATCACAGACATCCACAATATTGTAATTAGTGCCATTGATTCTTAATGTTTTCGAATCTAAGTTGTGGTCAAAGTTTGTAGAGCTGCACCAACAGAATCCATTTGCTGCAAAACTATCCGTCCAACCTGGGTGACGAGGATTCCAATTTTGAGCAATTAGAGTGTGCGCGAATAAACAGATAACAAGGGTAGTGAGTATCGATTTCATAATTTAGTTTTTTATGATTTTTTGTGTAGTTACAGTAGTTGATTCATTAATTTTTATATAATACAATCCTTTAGCGAAAGTGCTCATATCTATGGATTGCTTATTGCTAACAATATTTTGGATTAACACCTCTTTGCCATGTATGTCATAGATGCGAAGTATGGCACCCTCAGCGCTCTGAATGGTTATAGCATTTGTTACTGGATTAGGAAGAATCGTTATTGTTTTGTTTTCAGGAAGTTCTGAGGCTTTTGCAGCACCTACTGGTGTAATAATCCATTGTAAGTTTTGAGAAGTGTTAGATGAATTAAAAAGATTTACATTCTGACCATTAGTACCATTGCTTCCTCCATTCAATGCATATCCAGAGGCGTTGCGTTTGATTAGCTTATAGGCACCACCACTTGTCGCTACTTTTTGCCAATGTTGGTTTTGGTTGTTATTACCACATTGCCATAAAAATACATTCTGTTTATTAGCTCCATCTCTACCACCATCAATGCAGAAATTAGTGCCTTGTTTTTGATAAGAATAATAGCCATTACCACGATCGATTTCTATCCATTGTTGGTTTGCATTATTTTGGTTAGCTCCCCATAAATGTATATTCTGCCCATTGACACCACCTCCCATGCCATCGATAGCAAAGCCTGTAGCATTTCGTTTTTTGATGTGAACAAGATTGGAGTTATTTGCTTCGGTAATAGTAAAGGATACCCATGACCCTTTGGACCCTTGTGATACCATTTTTACAGCACCTTCTGGAGTTATCTGTAGCCTTTTATGATTTTCAGGGCCATCGGGTAAGGTAATGAGATGTGTGTTTGTCGTAGCACCTTGTCTAAAATTATAATAGGTCAAGGAGCCAGAAAAAGATGTGCCTTGCATATCAGCAAACTCCGATCCATCACTTCTTAGACGAGGTTTGGTGCCTCCTGCAGCTCGTTGTATGTGCCAATTGCCATTGCTTTTGGCTACAAATTTCCATCGTACATCCTCTCCGGTAGTCGTTGTGGATGTCGTGTAAGGCTCTTCACTGGATCCATTAGTTGCCAGTCTTAAATTATGCACTTTAGAATCTATATAGTACGTTTTGTTTGGGTCTGGAGTAAACGTATTTCCTTCTTGTGGTCTGCCATCTGGAAAGTATAATTCAATGATATTTTGGATTTCATTTACGGCTGCTTGCGCTT
>CAZYRG010000307.1:0-3679 GCA_964650425.1 uncultured Flavobacteriaceae bacterium | reverse complement strand
TATTCTTCGGGTTCTTCTGGACAAGGAGAGGATGTGGATACGGTGCGAGAAGCTACGCAAATAGTAAAAGAAAAACAACCAGATTTAAAGGTAGAAGGTCCCATACAATATGATGCTGCGGTGGATTTGGTGGTTGGTAAGAGTAAATTACCAGATTCTGAAGTAGCTGGTCAGGCTAGTGTATTGATTTTTCCGGATTTAAATACGGGTAATAATACGTATAAAGCGGTACAACGGGAAACAGGAGCGCTTGCCATAGGTCCAATGTTACAAGGACTTAATAAACCAGTAAATGATTTGAGTAGAGGGTGTACTGTTGATGATATCTACAATACCGTCATCATTACTGCAATTCAGGCACAGGGTTTTTAAGGTGATGAATGTGCCAATGTTGTTAATGTAATAATGTACCAATGTGGTTAATGAGGTTAATGTATCAATGTAATTAATGAGGTTAGTTTATTAATGAAAAAATTATCTAATGTATTATACTTTTTTGGTAGCTAAAAGTTAACATTAATTCATTAAAATAAAAACATTGTTAAATTGATACATTAATTTCATCGATACATTAAAATAATTTTCACATTAACTTCATTGATAAATTAGTACATTAAAAAAGAATTGGTACATTGTTTATAATTGATTCATCGTTACATTTATAAAATTAATACATTAAAAAAATATGAGTAAAGTAGAGAAGTTTTTGATGATGGTAGGCTTAGTGTTCATCTGCGGAATGTTGATTTTTTCTGTTCAGGATGCTCCAACAGATGCAAAAATCACTACAAAAATGGTTAATGAGTATAATGTATATGCATTGCCTATGCCCGAGGATTTGAATTTTGCAGGAGAAGAGGTTCCTGTGGATGATGCAAATATTAGAGAGCGCATGGATAGAGAATTACATGTTAATACCTATTGGCAATCAAATGGTTTCTTACTTTTCAAACGTGCAAATAAATATTTTCCAATAATAGAACCCATCTTAAAAGAACAAGGTGTTCCAGAAGATTTTAAATATCTGGCAGTTATAGAAAGTGGATTGACACAGGCCCTTTCACCAGCGCGAGCTGCAGGTTTCTGGCAAATTCTAAAAACGACAGGACGTGAATATGGATTGGAAGTAAATGCTAATGTTGATGAGCGCTATCATATCGAAAAAGCAACCGCGGTAGCCTGTAGATATTTAAAAAAGGCCAAAGAGAAACTTGGATCTTGGACACTAGCAGCAGCAGCATATAATGCTGGAAATTATGGTGTCTCAAAACGCTTAGATGAACAAAAAGTAAAGAGCTATTATGATTTATTGCTTGGAGAAGAAACAGGTCGTTATGTGTTTCGAATACTTGCCTTAAAGGAAATTATGAATAACCCTAAAGAATATGGATTTAACTTTCGTGAGAAAGATCTATATAAACCGATTAAGACGTTTAATGTAAAAGTTGATAAACCTGTTGCAAACTGGGCAGATTTTGCTAAAGAATATGAGATTTCGTATAAGATACTTAAGCTTCATAATTCATGGCTTAGAGAGAAACATCTAAATAACAGTTCGGGAAAGGAATATTTGATTAAGATTCCGAAAAAGGGGTACTATACTTCCTTAGGACAATAAGTAATCACATGAATACGACGATTTTAATTTCGCTAATTGTTATTGGCTTATTAGCTGGGTTTTTTAGTGGTACCTTGGGGATAGGAGGTAGCGTGGTCATGATTCCGTTGATGATTTTGTTTTTAAACTTTTCTCAGCACGAGGCGCAGGGGACTAGTCTGGCGGTACTTGCTATACCAGTAACCTTATTGGCCGCTTATAATTATTATCAGAGCGGACATGTCAATTGGAAATTTGCCTTAATTATCGCTGTGACTTTTATTATCGGAGGGTATTTTGGGAGTAAATTAGCAATCAATATTAATCAATTACTTCTCAAACGTATATTTGGAGTAGTGTTACTTCTGGTAGCTTTAAAAATTATTTTTACGTCAAAATAGCTGTTGCTCTATTTTACAATAGTATCATTGATAACTCTATTCCCTTCTAGAACTAGATTTTCATAGACGAAACTCTCCTCATTACCATTCAATTTCAGGTTGGTAAAAGTAATTGTAGTTTGATATGTATTTTGCGTTACCGTTATCGTATCATTATCAATAACTTCAGTTTGATCAGTGATTTCTGATTTAATTCCAGCAGTTCCTGAAGCGCCTATAAATTCATCAATTACTTGTACATCACTCGGAGGTAATAATCCACAATAATAATCACGATCAATTTGCGTATTGAATTTTCGAATAATAAACCTATTTGTACCATTAAGTGTGATACTTAATGAATCTTCTGTATTTTCTGTAAAAGTTGTACTTGTAAAATTAAAAGAAACGCCTTCTCGTTCGCTATTATTTATTTTAAAATAAATGAAGTTATCTGTAGTAGCCTCACAAAGGTCTAAACTGTCTTTGTCAAAACTGAATTCAGTTGTTATTATGTCGCCTTCTGAGCAGGAAAAAATACAAACCCCCAGTAGTAAAGTGTAAATAATATTTTTCATCAATTTATAATTATCAAACGTACTTCAAGCAGTGCAAAATAATGCTTTTGGTAGTGTTTTTTTGGAATTTTAACTGTTTATGTTTAAGGTCCGAAAAATCATTACTCAACATCTTTCATAATGGTACGATTTTGTTCTCTAGTACCAAAAAGACGTAAATTTTCTTCAACAATACTTTGGTCAAGACCATTAATAATAAGATCATCGAATATAATTATTGTTTCGAAGGTGGTTATTACGCTATTGGTTTTTACAAAAGCATCTATGGCTGTTCTATCTCCTTCTTCTTTAATGGTATCATCGAGATAGTTACTAATATCACTTCCTGGTCTACGATCATCTCTAGGGTCACCATTGGGGTCTGGGCCTTCTTCGTATTTGGTGGGTATAGTATCTCCATCATCATCAGGATCTAAATGATCTGGAAGCATATCATCATCTGTGAATAAAAAAGTTCCATTTTCTCCTAGCTCAGCAGAGGTAGGAACATTATCATTATCATCATCTTGATCTTTGTAGTTAGGGATACCATCACCATCTGTATCATAATTTTTATCCTCTTTGTCCCTAGTCTCCTCAAGTCCATCTCCGTCATCTTCATCAGTAATGGAGGTAGTAATTGAAGCAGTACCACTAGTGCCAACGAATTCTTCTTCGACAGTAACAGTACTTGGAGGAAGTATACCGCAATAGTAATCTTGACCAATAGCAGTATTGAATCTCCTGTACGTAAATTGGTTGTCACTATTCACAGGAATAACTATAGGGCCATCTTCAGTTACAGTTGTTTCGCTAAAATCTTCTTGAGTAAAATTAAATGAAATGCCTTCTCGAGTATCACTATTAATTTTGAAATAAATGTAGTTGTCGGTAGTAGTTTCGCATAAATCAAGATCTACTTCGTCAAAATCAAAGTCTGTTACGATAATATCTCCATCATCGCAGGAGTAGAAACAGAAAGCAGTAGCGAATATGAAAAGAAATATGAATCTCATTAAAAGTGCTTTTTTAGTGTACCAGATTTTCATCAATAATCATTCCCTTTTAGGAGATAAAGATCAAAAAAACAAAGTTAAAACTAAATACAAGATATGAACGTGAGAATTACAATTTAATTTTTAGTA
>CAZYRG010000306.1:0-3681 GCA_964650425.1 uncultured Flavobacteriaceae bacterium | reverse complement strand
TTTAAAATATTTCGTACTTCTAACCTCGTAAATCGTAATTTTAGTTCCGATTTCTAATTATGTTTTTTTACTTTTTAGTATGTAAAAACTGCTCTTCCAAACTGCTACCGGACTCTAGATCTTTGAGCGCTTCTCCTACAACACCAGTAGGTACGATGGTACTGTAATTCTGCCAGAATTCTGGATCATACGATTTAGGATCATTAAAAAGCGCATTAGAAAAAGTGGTATCAAATACTTCAGGAATCGGAAACGGTTGTATGTCCGTGGTGCGCACATTGTGAACCAATAATTCAGAAACGGTCATGGCATTGTAGGTGTCAAAAAGATCCCCTTTATTGCGATAATAATTCGTGGTTTTAATATTTTTTAGGTACCACTTACCATTAAAAAAAGAATAAGAAACTTTGGTTTTAAAATCTAATAATATAGTGGTTCGTTTAATAAATGCAACTTTTTTGAGACGCTGGACACTATCTGGCGTTTTGAGGTGGGTGCCAAATTGTTGTCGGAGCGATTTTTTACACCAAATAGCAGGCTGATAGGTATATCCAATAATGGCTTTGCTTTCCTCATCCATGGTTAAATGCCCTTGGTATTTTGCCAAACATTTGGTACTGTCTTTTGGTTTAAAACTAATAATATAGACAGGTCGATCATCATAACTGCTTTTTTTCATCAGCTTGAACCGATAATGCTCTTGGTTTTTTAGGTGAAAAAAATCTGCTTTGCGTTTTATTTTATCTGCACCACTAAGTCGTAGTGGTCCACCTCCGATTTCACTGTTTTCTAACCACTTTAGGTCATTTTGGTCAATTACCGCTATTTTTTTGGCATTTTCCAAGGTTTTGTACTGTTGTAAATTATCGCTTTTGCGAACAGCCAGAATTTTTGCCTGATCTCCAGCGGCCCCTATATGATCCATAGGATCAGGAAAAGGAGTGCTGCGTTTTTGCGTGTCTCGTTGATCAAAACGCATATAGGTTGACTTTGCTACCAAGGGGTCGTAGTTTTGTGTATATGGCGTGTAATAAAGCGTAGTTGCTGCATCCGTGAATTTGGTGTAGGTACCATCTATTTGTGTGAGCTCTCTATAATACGCGTCAAGATAGGTAGGGGTTTCCGCGTAATTCATGGCAATTTTTCCAATTCCTTCGATGACAAACTCTCTGTATTTGTTTTTACCTTCTAGGACAATTTCATCTAGCGAGTTATCGGCTAGCTCCATATATACTTTTTGCTTAGGGTCTTTGAATTTACTCAGTGGGACGCTTTTGTTTTGATAGCCTACAAAAGAAAAAATTACATTGGATTTGGCGTATTTGCCGCTCACAGTAAGTTCAAAAACACCATTTTCATTACTGATAGTTCCAATAGACGTATTTTCGATAATGACATTGGTAAAAGGTAGTGGTTCTTCAGATGCGATATCCACGATTATAGCTTCAATATTAATGCTTTTTTGCGCAAAACTGTTTACGTAGCAAAGTAAAAATAATAGTAAAAGTGTTATTCTGATTGGTGCCATAATAATAGGAAATCGATATCTTGTAGGTGCTTTTTTCAATGTAAATTTGGGTTTACGTATTGGTATAATAGCAATTGGTATATACAGAAGGTTAATCAAAAATACAGTTTTTTTATGAATCCAGCAGAGGAATATATGATGACTACTCCAGAACCCTATAAAAGTGTCTTGTTGCATTTGGATGTAATAATTCGAATGACGGTTCCTAGTGTACAGTTAAAATATAAATGGAAACTGCCATTTTATTATCTGGATGATAAGACGATGTTTTGTTTTTTAAATTTCCGGAAAAAGTTTGTTGATCTTGGGTTAGTGGATGGAAATCAGTTGTCAGATCCAGGTGGTGTCTTGATTGCTGGTGAAGGTAGGAAGATGCTACGTTCCTTGCGTTATGCCAGTCTGGAAGAGATCAATGATGAGGTGTTGATAGCTACTTTGGAGGAGTTGAAGGTTTTGCGATTGCTCAAGAAAAAAAACTGACTTTTCGAGAGACCGTATTATAGATTTACAACAGTCTGTCTAATCGCAACCAAATTAGAAAGTAACTGCTCCAAATAATCTAAATGTAACATATTAGCACCATCACTTTTGGCGTTTGCAGGATCAAAATGTGTTTCGATAAACAAACCATCTACTCCAGTTGCAATTCCGGCACGAGCTATGGTTTCGATCATATCGGGCCTACCACCCGTAACGCCACTAGATTGATTAGGTTGTTGTAGGGAATGTGTCACATCGAGTACGGTAGTTGCGTATTGTTTCATGGTAGGGATACCACGAAAGTCTACCACCATATCCTGATATCCGAACATCGTTCCACGATCTGTAATCATGGCTTTGTCACTGCCACTATCTAATACTTTTTTGACCGCATGTTGCATCGCTTCAGGGCTCATGAATTGTCCTTTTTTTAGGTTGACTACTTTTCCAGTTTTGGCAGCTGCAACGACCAAATCCGTTTGTCGGACCAAAAATGCAGGAATTTGTAACACATCTACATACGCCGCTGCCATAGCTGCATCCTCATTGGTATGGATATCGGTGACGATTGGGATGTCAAATGTCTGTCCAAC
Source organism: uncultured Flavobacteriaceae bacterium (assembly GCA_964650425.1). Lineage (GTDB taxonomy): Bacteria > Bacteroidota > Bacteroidia > Flavobacteriales > Flavobacteriaceae > Aquimarina. Next base: position 1,080 of record CAZYRG010000306.1, on the reverse strand, counting down.
TTTTTGCAAAATTTTGAGTGCTTTCTCATCACCAATTCCTGTAAAACTATCAATACGACTGCGATTTGCTTTTTTGAACGATCCTTTGAAAACATAAGGGATGTGGAGTTTGTCAGTTATCGCCACGACACGCTCTGCAATACGGAGCGCCATTTCTTCACTTTCAATGGCACAAGGGCCAGCGAGTAAAAAGAAATTATTTGAATCTAGATGTTTGATTTTTGGGATGGCACTAAGTTGCATAGATGGTATCGTTTTTGACAAAATTCGGGTGTAAAGATAGTTTTTCTAATTCAGAGTTCAGAGTTCTAAGTTGAGAGTTTTTTGCGTGAGTGATTGAAGTGGAAATCCCACAGCCTGACTGAAAGGAAGTGCGAGGAATTGTAGCGTAAAGCACGACCCTTGTGGTCACGCCCAATGCTTCCTGAAAATAGAATAAAGGAAAGTAGAAAAACGAAATTAGAAATCGGATGTAGGGAATCCTGCAAGGTGTTGTCGGAGACCTCCTTGTAGGATTTGTGAATGGGACAAGGGTTTGGAATACGTACAAAAATCCTTTTTCGTACTTTCTGCTTTCTACTTTTTCACTTCTAACTTCGTAAATCGTATTTCGTATTTTCTACTTTAATATATAGTAAATGTAAAAGCTGTTGAAAATAAACGTACCTTTGCACGCCTTTTTACAAGAAAAGATATAAAATACACCGCTATGAGTACGATTAAAAATATTGCGATTATTGCCCACGTAGACCACGGCAAAACGACCTTGGTAGACAAGATTATGTATCACTGTCAACTTTTTCGTGAAAACGAAAATACAGGAGATCTTATTCTGGATAATAATGATTTGGAACGTGAACGTGGAATTACCATTACTTCCAAAAACGTATCGGTACAGTACAAGGATACAAAGATTAATATTATCGATACTCCTGGTCACGCCGATTTTGGAGGAGAAGTAGAGCGTGTATTGAATATGGCTGATGGCGTATTGTTATTGGTAGATGCTTTTGAAGGGCCGATGCCGCAAACACGTTTTGTATTGCAAAAAGCGATTGATTTAGGATTGAAGCCATGTGT
>CAZYRG010000305.1:0-3696 GCA_964650425.1 uncultured Flavobacteriaceae bacterium | reverse complement strand
CAACGGATTGTGCAAGTACTGTTACTAGTTTCCCATATGGAGAAAGCTTTGAAGGGTCTATTGGAGATTGGACACAAGCTACTGGAGATGACCTGGATTTTACTGTTAATTCTGGTGGAACACCATCAAATAGCACAGGGCCTAATGAGGCAATAGATGGAAACTCTTATATTTATGTAGAAGCATCAGGAGATGGAACTGGTTTTCCAAATAAAACAGCGATACTTAATTCTCCATGTTTAGATTTTGGAAATGTATCGGATCCTATTCTTACTTTTAATTATCATATGTTAGGTAGCGCTATCAACAGTTTGACTGTAGAGGCAAGAGTAGATAACGAAGGAAGTTGGGCTACGGTATTTAGTGAAACTGGAGCGCAAGGAAGTGATTGGAATGCTGCAGATGTTGATCTTTCTGCTTATGCAGGTGAAGAAAGTGTGCAACTTAGAATTATCGTAGTAACTGGAAGTGGAAATGAAGGTTGGCAAAGTGATATTGCAATCGATAATGTAGCTATTGGAAACGATACTGTAGATCCAGACCCAGATCCGGATCCAAACCCTGATCCAGATGGATGTGATTCACTTGATTTTAATAGTTTCACAGTTAGCCCATTCTCTAATCAGGATAGTGTTGGTACCTTCTCGATTGTAAGTGGAGGAGAAGGACTGAGTTTGGAAAACAATACATGGAAGTTTATTGCGCTAGATTATACCGTAACTCAGAATACAGTTTTAGAATTTGACTTTAGCAGTTCTGCCCAGGGTGAAATTCATGCAGTCGGTTTTGAGAGTGATAATGAACTATCTGATAATCTTTATTTCAAAGTACATGGTACGCAGAACTATGGTGTAACGAATTTTGATGATTATGCTAGCGGGACTAAGAACTATGTGATCCCAGTTGGAAGCTTTTACACAGGTAATGCGGATCGATTAGTATTTATTAATGATAACGATGCAGGATCTGGTAATAATTCGATTTTCACTAATGTCAAAATTTATGAAGGTTCATGTGGAAACTTGGCACCTGCAATAGCATCTACAGGAGCCAAAGTAGTATCAGTTTTGGGTGATACGTTTGAAGGATTACCTTCAAACGGTGCTATTTCAGTCATACCAAATTATACATCGGATCGTTTTGCGATCACTGTACGCGGCGATTTTTCAGATTCAATGTATGCAACTATATATTCGATGTTAGGAAGAAAAATTGCAAGGGTTAAGCTAGAGAATGGAGAAAATCAATTTTCAGCACAAAACCTTTCTATGCAAACAGGAATGTATCTTATTAAGGTATTTGGAGCAACAGAAAACGAAGTTATCGAAAGGGTCATAGTTAAATAAAGCATCCCTTCTAAAAAAACTTAAGTTATAAAAAGGCACTTGATTTTTCAAGTGCTTTTTTTTTATACAGATATGACTTATGACCATGAGTTTTATGTTTGATTTTAAGTAGTTTAAGTTCTTTGTGAAATCAAGGTTACATACATTTCAATGTTGTTTTAAATAATTTTTTTGAATTACTTGTTTTCATTTTATGATAAGGTATGCTCATTTGTATACTTATTTATTTAAGACTATTTCTTTTGAAAAGAGTTATATTAACACTAATTTATAGCCTTGAATTACTACAATAACCAACGCAAAATCCAACATGATTAAACACACAATTATCGCAGTGCTGTGCTTGATAAGCATATCATTGTACGCTCAAGAAACACAAACTAGACCTAAACGATGTTCTGTTGAAAGCATAGAATCTTTAATGACTACCAATCCAGAAAGAGCTAAAAAAAGAATTGCTTCTCGTGAAGCCATAACTAGGGCTGCAAAAAACGCTGCGAAAAACGCTTCAAAAAGTATTAATGGTCAAATTATTACTATTCCTGTAGTAGTTCATATACTATATAGAACAGCTGAAGAAAATATTAGTGATGCTCAAATCGCATCTCAAATGGAGGCTCTCAACGAAGATTTTAGAAGACAAAATGCGGATCGAGATAACAGGTGGTCTCAGGCTAGCGATATTCAGGTAGAATTTTGTTTGGCAACTGTTGACCCTAATGGTAATCCAACAGATGGGGTTACGCGTACTAGAACCGATGTCGAAAAATGGAATGCTAATGATCGAATGAAGGAGTCAAGACGGGGAGGAGTTGATCCTTGGGATACAGAACAATATTTGAACATGTGGGTGTGTAACTATAGTGGACTTGGATATTCTAGCTTTCCTGGGGAATCTGGTACCATAGATGGCGTAGTGATGACCACGCAATCTTTTGGTAGTAGCGCCAAAGGGTCTGGTTTTTATCTTCAGAAATATTATGATTTAGGTAGAACTACGACACATGAGGTAGGGCACTTTTTAGGTTTGGAACATATATGGGGCCCTGGTAATAACGGCTGTGATCAAGATGATTTTATTGATGATACTCCGCTCGCTGCAAATCCTTATCAAGAATTCAATTGTAATGGTAGAAGTTCTTGTGGATCTGTGGATATGATTCAGAATTATATGGATTATAGCGATGATGTGTGTATGAACCTGTTTACACAAGGTCAAAAAGAACGTATGCGCAGTGTTCTATTAGGAATACGATCAAAGTTGGCAAATTCTACTAAATGTTCGGGCAGTACGCCAACACCGCCGACTCCAACTCCAATAGATACATCTGGCCCAGAGGGATATACATTTGCAGCAAACGAAGGCGGTACCGTCAAAGTTACTGGAACCGTGAATATTGCCTATGGTGCAAATGATAAATTTATTTTTAAAAACAATGTAACTTCTGATACGGCATGTACAAATGGGGTGTTTGGAGACCCTATTCGAGGCACAGTAAAAAGGTGTTTTGTGCAAGTTGTTGCAGGGCCGACTCCAACTCCGACACCAACTCCGACACCAACACCAACGCCAGGTAATTGTTCTTTTGGAACGCCAACACAGGCTTCGTTGCCTGCTTTTAATAAAGCTTCATATACGAATATTGTTGTTTTAGGTGACGGTCCTAACCTTAATGCTATAACGAGGTTTAGAATTAATTGGGATGCTTCCCAGAAAAGGTTGAGACAATTTGCCGCCAACACAAAATCAGATCCTTATTATTTTGATTTAAGAGCTAAGGTAACTGAGAATTTTGCCAGTAATAATCCTTCTATATCAATAACCAATTCTGGTATTGGTATGGATGGAGATTATTGGGCAACCAAAGATGGAGCTAATCTTGTTTTGGTAGATAAATCTGGGAACTATACGTTGTATTTTAGTACGACTAATACAGCACCAAATTGTGATAATGCTCAAAGGGAAGCTAAACTACTAAATAAAGTTTCTTTGTATCCTAACCCGGCATCGGAAATATTGAATATTGAAGGAGTAAACTCAGAAAGCCTACGATATGCTATTTTCGATGTATCTGGAAAAATAGTTAATAATGGTATGCTTAAAAGGGGTCAACGTAGTATTGATGTATCTGAGATTAATAATGGGCTTTATTTCTTTAGGGCTATAGCCGATGATAATACGGTATTAAATAGTTCTTTTGTCATTAATAAAGAGTAAAATCGTACTAAGTTTTGTTTATTCTTTTTTGAAATAAAATTTGGCAAAAACGGCATCTGTACATCGGGTGTCGTTTTTTTTGATAATTCTCTTTAGCTTGAGAAAAAGTAACTTAAACCCGCTTTATGCATT
>CAZYRG010000304.1:0-3708 GCA_964650425.1 uncultured Flavobacteriaceae bacterium | reverse complement strand
GATGAAAAGAGAGTAACAAACCATCTTTGGTATAACACTCAGGACAATTGGTTCGTAATGGTGCTTCCTTTAAAAATATATACGCTGTTTTCATTTGATACTGATTATTCAGTTATAATAACGTTAATTTTTACGGTATTGGTATGAACAACTCCCTAGTTTTTTACATCCAATGCATCTCGTAAAGCGTTTCCAATAAGCATAAATGCCATGACTAAACTCATAATAGCCAATCCTGGAATGACTGCCAGGTATGCTTTGCCTAAAATTATATACGAATAATGATCCTTAATCATAGCCCCCCAACTTGGCATTGGCGGTTGTGCTCCAATGCCTAAAAAACTCAGTCCACTCTCTATCAAAATTGCGGCAGCAAAATTTGCAGCTGATATCACAATTACTGGAGCCAAACTATTAGGTATAATATGTTTTGCAATAATGCGCCCATGTGTATACCCTAACGCCTTGGCAGCTGTAACATATTGCATTTGTTTAACACTCATTACCTGTCCTCTTACAATTCGTGCTACTTCTACCCACATCGTTAATCCCACTGCTATAAAAACCTGCCAAAAACCTTTTCCTAAAGCTAGTGTGATCGCAATCACCAATAGCAAAGTAGGTATGGACCAAGTCACATTAATCAACCACATGATCACTGCATCTACTTTACCCCCAAAATACCCCGCTATCGCCCCTAACGTAATGCCTAACAATAAAGAAATCAAAACTGCTACAAACCCGATAGAAAAAGAAATACGAATTCCGACAAACATGCGACTCAGCAAATCTCGCCCGTACTTATCTGTACCTAATAAAAATCGTCGTTGAACAATATATTTATCTTGTAAAAGTTCCGCAGTAAGTGGCTCCGAAAAACGTTCTAATGGCACCACTTTTGCCATAAGAGTTAGCCCTTCTTCTGCATAAGGGATAATCGTTAATTGTCCATCTTCAAAATGATACGATTGTATTGGGATTTCGGTAGGTGCATTTTTATCTCCAAAAAAGATACGGTCCAAAAATGCCTGAGGTTGCGGTGCTATTTCTGGAATCGAAAGCATCTGCACTTTAAATCCCGGTTTTTTGGAATGTATAGACAATTGCATCTGGTTGGCAAAACGCGAACTATCTGGTGCCAAAACGTAAGCAAAAATTGCTACAAGCGCGCAAAGGGCGATAAACCAAAAACTAAAAACGCCCCAAAAATTCTTTTTGAATTTTTGGAGCGCCAATGTATGTAATGCATTTGATGCTTTGGGCATTTTAATTTTTTACAGTAACGGGATTTACCTTTCTAATATTATTGGTCTTCATATCTTCCAACACATGCACTGCTTCTTCCATATAGACATCCTGACTTAGGTTCTCATGCCACCGCTCTCGTTTTTTTGCTAGAATAGAATCTTTTTCAATTAAGGCTAACTCATAAGGCAAAGAAGCGTATTCTAAAGAACTTTTATACTCATCTATCGCATCAAAGCGTTTAGATTGCTTTTTATTTTCTTCAATCTCTGCTTTATATTTCTCTAGGTTTAGTGAGTATATATTATCATCTCTAATCTCTTTAACCCATTTGGCGTTCTCATCAATCAATTGAAGCTGTGCATTTTTTGCCATGCGTTCCTTGCTCATATTAATTGTTTGTTCAAAATCAATATAACCTCCCCACACCTCATAATCGGCAGGAGCAATTTTGTCCCAAGGCAAAGGATTTTCTTGATCTTTTTCTCCAATATCAATATAACTGTAACGATCCGGAACCACAACATCACTCTTCACCCCTTCTAACTGCGTAGAACCTCCATTAACACGGTAAAACTTCTGCGTAGTTAATTTCAAGGCACCCAAATCTCCTAAATCATTGTTACGCATCCAACGATTCAGATCCATAACATTTTGTACAGTCCCTTTTCCATAGGTTTGTTTACTCCCAATAATGATGGCTCTTTTATAGTCTTGCATCGCTGCCGCCAATATTTCTGAAGCAGAAGCAGATAATTCGTTGACCAAAATTACTAATGGACCATCCCAAACAATCGCATCATCTCGATCTTTTAGTACTTCTGGAGCACGTTCTTTAAATTTTACTTGAACTACTGGACCTTCTTTGATAAACAGTCCTGCGATCTCAACTACGGTTTGCAAAGATCCTCCACCATTATTACGAAGATCAATGACCAAACCTTCCATATTTTGTTCTTTAAGACGATCGATCTCTTTCTTTACATCCAAAGCAGCATTGCGCTTGCTGTAGTTTTCCATATCGAAATAAAACTTTGGAAGATTGATCACTCCATAAGATTTTTCATTCTTTTTGACAATCGAAGATTTCGCATAAGTTTCTTCCAGCTCTACTACATCACGCGTAATTTCAATATCTTCTACTGTTCCGTCCACTTTTTTTACTGTCAGGGTCACTTTGGTTCCTTTAGGCCCCTTGATCAAGCTTACAGCGTCATCCAAGCGCATCCCAATAATGCTGACTGGCTCAACCTCATCCTCTTGTCTAACTTTTGTAATCAGATCACCCACTTCTACCTCTTCTCCACGCCATGCCGGACCACCAGAAATGATTTCCACAATCTTGATATTATCGCTTTTCTTTTGCAGTCGTGCGCCAATACCTTCTAATTTTCCTGACATAGATATATCAAAACGATCTTTATCCTGTGGTGCAAAATAATAAGTATGTGGATCAAACTCTTCGACAATAGAATTCAAGTATAAAGAAAACCAATCCTTACGCTCTAAATCTTTATTAAAACTAAAGAAGTCTTCGAAAGAAGAACGCGTGATTTCTCGAGCTTCTTCTTCCATCTTTTCCATAGACTTTTCTTCAAAATCTTTAGCGCGATCGGCAACTTCTTTTGTAAGTTGCTGTTCTTGATCTTCTATTTTGTCATATAAATTAGACAGCTCATTCAACTTGAGTTGTTGACGCCATCTGTCTTTCAGCTCTTTTTTATTTTTCACATAACTAAGCTTCTCATAATCTCTATCAATAGATTCGTCTACCGTAAAATCGAATGGTTTCTTGAGAATTTCCTCATAAAACTTTTCTGCTTCTTCCATTCGCTGATGCAAACGCTCGTATGCCAAATTGAAGAAAGTCAAATCCTTATCCCGAATCTGATTATCGATTTCTAACTCGTACACCGATAATTCATCTATATCACTTTGATAAAAGTAACGTTTCAAGGGATCTAAAGCCGTAATGAAGTCTTCAAACACTTCTTTGGAAAACTCATTATTAATTCTCTTCGCATCATAGTGGCTTCGCTCCAAAACATAACTAATCAAGTCGACTAGTAATCTATCCTTATCAGGATTGTCAAATGTTTTCGTTGTAAAGCTACAAGAAGCTACTGCTACAACAACAGATAGCATAAGTATTAAGAGGCTCTTTTTCATTCTTTTCACAATTGTTTTATATGAGGGTAACAATATTAACACAGTAAAAATTGTGCCATAAGTTAACAATATTACTAATTTTTAAATTAAAAAAATAGTAAATATCCTTCTGTTCTATGTATGACTAGATAATTTAAGAAAAAAAAACGAAGTTCTTCTCCTGTTGATTGTTAAAACTCCAAGAAAAGCATCTTTAATAGCTATTTTTTAAAAACCTAAAGCCAAATACCTTAAACTAGTTCGAAATACACATACAAGCCATCAAAAGTCAAAAAAGAAATACTGTAGTGTGTA
>CAZYRG010000303.1:0-3734 GCA_964650425.1 uncultured Flavobacteriaceae bacterium | reverse complement strand
TTACAACAGCTCAAAGCTTCATTACGAAGTTCCAATGCATAAAGCGGGTTAAAACTTTTTTTCAATTCGCTATAAAAATGACTATTTTTCACATGAATCAAAAAAGTTTTAACCACTTCATTCTAAGAAGATCAATCATATGAATAAAAACAATGTTGAAATTGCGCAATATCATTTGCACAAGGAGCACCCTGAAAAGTTACAATTTCAAATACATGATTTAAATGCGTATAGAAAAAAAAGTGGTCATTTAGCAGCAAAAGCACATTCTCATAGCTATTATCAAATCATTTGGTTTTTTGATCAAGAAGGTACGCATACAGTGGATTTTGAAACTTATGAAATCAAAAAAAATAGCATTCTTTTTATTACCAAAGATGCTATACACGCTTTTGATGATAACCTCAATGTTAATGGTTGGTTAATTCATTTTAACGAAAGTTTTTTTATGCACAACGATGTAGATATATTTTTAAAATATAATATATTTAATTCGTTAGGCAACTCTTTTTATGAAATGGATAAAGAAACCATAAATACCATTTCATCATATATTACATTAATGCAAAATGAAATGCAAAGAAAACACCTTTTTGGATACGAGGATCTCATTCGTTTTTCCTTAAAATCGTTTTTAATTATTTTAGAACGGATTCACCAAGGAGGGAAGCGGTATATAAAATTTAGTAGTCGAAACGAATTACTTTTTGCAAAGTATAAAAACCTTGTAGAAGAAAATTATGCTAAAAATTTGACCATAAACAAGTATGCAGCGATTCTCAATATATCATCAAAAACCTTAACTAATATCACAAAGGAGATTGTAGGAAAACCAGCTTCTAAAATTATAGCAGAACGTATTGTATTAGAAGCACAACGTTTATTGCGGTTTACAAGCTTACAAATAAGTGAAATTGCCTTTAAAGTTGGTTTTGAAGATGCTTCTTATTTTGTAAAATACTTTAAACGACATATAGGAGTTTCTCCTAGTCACTATAGGGCTAGCTCCTTATTAGAATTCAGCAAATGATAAAAAATAAAGAAACACAAGCATACTGGTCCAATCGGTATGTAGAAGATCGGACGGGGTGGGACATAGGGTACCCTTCCACGCCTTTAAAAGAATATATAGACCAGCTAACCGATAAAGATATTGCTATTTTAATACCTGGAGCAGGTAATGCTTATGAAGCTGTTTACTTATATGAGCAAGGTTTCAAAAATGTATTCATTATGGATATTTCGGATATTCCGTTAGATAATTTTCATAAACAAAATCCTGATTTCCCAAAAGAAAAGTTACTCCACCAAGATTTTTTTGAACACGAGGGAAACTATGATTTAATTTTGGAGCAAACCTTTTTCTGTTCCTTCCCACCAACTAATGAAAATAGGGTGCACTATGCTAAAAAAATGAAATCGTTGCTACATCCTAAAGGGAAATTAGTTGGCCTGTGGTTTGATGTTCCGCTTACTGGCGATATGGAAAAACGTCCCTTTGGAGGTGATAAGGAGCTCTATACACAACTCTTTAATCCTTATTTTAAAAACATAAAGTTCGAAAAAGCATATAACTCTATTCCAGAAAGAGCAGGAAGCGAATTATTTGGGATGTTATCTAATGACTAAGAACATGTTTAAAAGCCAAAAGAGGGATTTTACAAACACGATGAGTCGTAATTATTTCTTTTTAGCCTTGTTTTTTTGAGGTGCGTAATCTTTCATTTCAGGAATTTGTCCACTAGCAATAGCCCAAAAATAAAAACTAGCAACAGAAGCATAAGGACTATATCTTTTCCTGTATTTATTAAATTTTTCAGGAGTAATTTTCCTGTGGTGATATAACATTCGCATTCCTTTGAGAATGGCCAAGTCACCATAACTTAGAATATTCATTCTTTGCATAGAAAAAATCATAATCATTTCGGCAGTCCATTTACCAATCCCTTTTAATTGGACAAGTTCGTCACATATTTCATCATCGCTTAAGGTTTGTAATTTATCAATATCTAACTCTTTATCAATAACCTTTTGAGCAATATTTTTGATGTAGGATACTTTTTTAAAACTAATACCAATACTTTGAAGTTCCTCGTCAGGTATTGCATTAATAGCTATAGGGTTTATATCGTCAATGTTACTTTTTAGCCTATTCCATATGGTTTTATGGGCTTTGGTAGCTATTTGTTGCCCGATGATAGAATGTACTAAAGCAGCAAATACATCTGGGATTATAAGCCGTTTTGGGATTCCTATTTTATCAATAGCCGCTGCTAATTTTTTATCTTTAGCTTTTAAGAATGCTATTTCTTTTTCGCCATATTCAAAATATTTATGAGACATATAAAACAGTTAAAAACCGATGTAACAATTTATAGCGATGGACCTATCCTTGCACATTCAGGAAAAATTTGAGCTTCTGGTTAAAGTTAACGAATAATTAATTAGTAAAAACAACTTCGATGTTAAGTACTTAATAACTCTAGAATTATATCGTACAATACTTTTTGTGTGGGTAGCATTCTATGTTATGAAAAAACACCTCTCAAACTATAGCATAAGAGGTGTATATAGTTGTTGTTTTAAGCTACTTTTTTGATGCTTGAATAGAATCTAATTTCTTTGATATGACTTTATAACTGTTTTGTAAGCTCTCATTATTTTTAAATTTTTCGCCATAAGTATAAAACCTTTTTATCTTATCCAAGGCTTTTTGGTACATCCCAAGTCTGTAGTAAAGTTTTGGCTGATATTCGGCAAAGTAGATATCATTTTTAGCATTTGCACCATAGGCTATAGCTTTATTCATATATTCTAATGCTTGCTTATATTCCTTTCTCTTACGGTCAGCATAGATGTATCCCATAAACTCGTACCCTTTTGGTAGATTAGGAATTAATTCAGCACTCTTTTTATAGCATTCTAAAGCTTTTTCAAGCTGACCGTCATAATAGTATATCAAAAAAGACTGACAAAATGAAATTTATTGATTTTGACGGCCAATTAGAACAATGGAAAATGCATCCTAAAAATGATAGTACAAACTATGTGCTTCTAGATAAACTTTTAACTACAAACAAAAAAGATTCGCTTAGTTGGAATTATATGAGATCCAATTGGGATACGTATAATGATTGGTTGGTTTTTGATGTAAATGAAAATCACTCAAACCATAAACCTTTAGTATTTAGATAGTCACCACTTAAAAAAGGGGAGGATGTATATGTTATTGGTTGGTCTTATATGGACACTTCTGGGCCACAGCGAATGTATGAATATACGTTTGTAGAAGCCGACGGTAACTATTATAACCTGAAACAAATAAAAGGCCCAAAAAGTTTAGCCGGTCTAAGTGGTTCTCCAGTAGTAGATAAAAAAGGTAGGGTAGTAGGTTTAGTCAGTTCTGGTTGGGAAGACGAAAAAACGAAAATTGTTTTTGTACAAGCCACGAATTTGAAAAATGTAAAAACATTTATTTCTACATTAGAAAAATAACTATTAATACGACTGGATAAGAAAAGTCTGGTAGTTCTTTTGAAGTAGGAGCGATAACAGTTTTTTTGTGAGATTCATGAAAATCCAAAACAATAAATTCTTGTAAATAAATACGCTTTGCTCGAAATGAGCCCCTCCTGAGCTTAGATGATGTGATAGGAATAAAGTGGAAAACCGAGTGATAAGAAGATTCACGATTTCTAATTAACAATAGAAAACAATGCGTACTGTGTGTGGAA
>CAZYRG010000302.1:0-3772 GCA_964650425.1 uncultured Flavobacteriaceae bacterium | reverse complement strand
AAACCAGCCCGTCCGCCGCATCCGCCGCGGCGGAGAAGGAGAAAAACCTAAAACATAAAAAAATGAAAACCATAAAAATCGGTGGTGTACCAGAACATTTTAACCTTCCTTGGCACTTGACTATTGCCGATGGATCTTATAAAAAAGAGCACATCGATTTGCAGTGGACCGATTTCCCAGGAGGTACTGGCGCCATGTGTCAAGCCTTGCGAGAAGGCACTATTGATATGGCTATTATTCTTACTGAAGGGATTGTAAAAGATATTATTGGCGGTAATCCTTCAAAAATTGTACAAACCTACATACAAACTCCTTTAATTTGGGGAATTCATGTAGGAGCAGGATCAAAATATCAAACTATTGCGGATATACAACATACCAAAGCGGCTATAAGTCGCTTTGGTTCTGGTTCGCATTTAATGGCATATGTACATGCGCAAAATGAGGGGTGGGATACGCAAAATTTAGATTTTGAAGTAATCAAAAACCTCGACGGTGCTATTGAAGGGCTTACCAATGGAACTGCTGATTATTTTATGTGGGAACATTTTACGACAAAGCCATTAGTAGACAATGGCACCTTTAGACGTCTTGGTGATTGCCCTACTCCATGGCCATGTTTTGTTGTTGCAGTAAGAGAAGAAATTTTAGCCAAAGAGAAAAAATCAATCGCTACAATTTTGCAAATAATCAATAACACTTCTAGAGATTTTAAACACATCCCAGCTATTGACACTACACTTGCTAACAATTATGAGCAACAGCTAGAAGATATTAGAGCATGGCTCCAAATTACAGAATGGAGTCAAGAACAAATTACTCAAGAAACGCTCAATAACGTACAAAACCAATTATTGACATTGGATATCATTCCAAAAACAGTTCCTTATGAGGAATTAACGGAAAGTGTTTAGCAACAAAACTATGCCTATTTTTTAATGTTCAACGTAGCTTTGGATCCGTTTTTCTTTTGCGTCACCACAAAAACTCCAACAATAACAACGCTTGCACCTACAAACTGTAATGATGTTAAACGCTCATCTAGAAAAATATACGCTAACAAAATTGTAGAAATTGGCCCCAAGCTTCCGAAAATAGAGAAATTAGATGCGCCCATTTTACTAATCGCTCCAGAAACTAGAAAAGAAGGCAACAATGTTGAGAATATAGCCATTGCTACGCCCAACGCATATATTTGCCATGGGTAGTCCCATAAAGACGTGCGATCTAAAATCAGATATTGCAACACAATACACCCTGTAGAAATCAACATTGCGTATGAGGTAAAACATAACACCCCAAATTTGGGTAATAACCACCCACTACCAACCAAATACATTGCATACGTCAATGCACTCATAAAAATCAGCACGCCACCCAGATATAGATCATCAGATATGGTAGACACATCTCCACAAAAAGTACTAAGTACTCCAAGGTAGGTAATGAGTATTGCTACAAGCTGTATCCTAGTAATTTTAATACCCAAAAACAGTTTAGAAATCAACAATACCAAAGTAGGATATACGAATAAAATGATCCGTTCCAAACCAGCACTTATGTATTGCAAGCCTAAAAAATCAAACAAACTAGCCAAATAGTACCCTATAAAGCCAAAAAACATGAGCCATAAATAATCTCGTTTACCTATTGCATCAGGCTTTGTTGGTTTTTGTCTCAAGGCAATAATTATGTAAAAAGGACAACAAAACAGCATTCGAAATAAAAGCAAATGTGTAGAGTTGATTTCATATTCGTATGCCAGCTTAACCATAACTGCCTTGGCAGAAAATAATACAATCCCAGTAATCGCCAATACGATTCCTGAAGTGTTAATTTGTTGTTTAATTTCCATATCATGAAATAACAAAAGAAAAAATAGAATCAGTAACTTAAAAAAAGAGATTTTACAATAGTCAAAATACCATACTTCTTCTCTAAAACTGTTAAAAACACACTTTTAATGAAAATTCCATCGTCATTAATGCAAGCAAAATGCATTTTTATTCCTAATTTGATAAAAAAAGAGCAATTCCTTTGGCATGATAATGGTTTATCAAAACAAAGAAAACCCCGAGAAATTAAAACTATGAAAAACTTTATACGCTATACCCTTCTACTATTCCCCATATTTTTTTTCGCGCAAACCCCTAAAACCGTAACTCCAGTAATTCCTGATCAAGGTGCTGTAGCATCAGGAAATTATCGAAACATATTAGTAGAAGCTGGATATTCGCAAGCAGAAGTCACTGCAAAAATCGATAAAGCCTGGAATCAATTATTTTATGGCGATTCTAAAAACCAACGTTTATATTATACCACCCGCAATGGGGCTTATATTAAAGATGTAAACCCTCAGAATAATGATGTACGATCCGAGGGAATGTCCTATGGAATGATGATTGCAGTACAGCTGAACAAAAAAAAGGAATTTGACCTATTATGGCAATGGGCAAAAACCTATATGCAACATCAATCTGGGCCCAGGAAAAATTATTTTGCATGGCAATGCAATGACAAAGGGAAAAAATTAGATAAAAACTCTGCTTCGGATGGGGAGATTTATTTTGCGACCTCCTTATATTTTGCCGCGGCACGTTGGGGTACAGGACCAGGGATTTTTAATTATAGAGCAGAAGCTGATGCTATTCTAGAAGCGATGCTGAGCAAAGACAGTGGTACTGATGGCATTACCAATATGTTCAATAAAGAAAACAAACAAGTAGTTTTTGTGCCCTACAAAGAGGCTGCTGATTATACCGATCCCTCCTATCACTTACCCGCTTTTTTTGAAATATGGGGCAAAGTAGCGGCAAAAAACAACGATTTTTGGAAAGAAGCTGCCAATGTTAGTCGTGATTTTTTTATCAAAACTGCTAACAAAAGTACCGGACTCATGCCGGACTATGCCGAATTTAATGGAAAACCCAAAGCTATTAACGGTCATGACGATTTTCGTTTTGATGCATTTCGATGTATCATGAATATGGCTATGGATTATGCTTGGTTCAAAGGATCAGAAAATGAAAAAAAACTAGTAGAAAAACAACATAAGTTTTTTCAGAAACAAGGAATAAACTCCTATGTTGGCCTATATACTATCAAAGGAAAACCAATAGGGAATTTCAGAGCTACTGGACTCATTGCAACCAATGCTGTGGGTGCATTAGCGACTGATAAACCTATAGCTTGGAAATTTGTAAATCAATTTATGAATACTTCAATTCCCTCTGGTCAATACCGTTATTATGACGGAATGCTCTATATGCTTAGTCTTTTACACCTTGCCGGAGAATTCAAAGCGTATATCCCTGAATAGAAATTTGTATTCTTTGACATCAATAATATCCCTTTACAAATAAATCGTAAGAACATTCAAAATGAACAATTTAAAAGAATTATAGGGCATTTTTACAAAACAATTACAAGATACATTTATAAAAACTTTAAGAAATAATGTACCTTAGGCCTCAGTTTATGGCCTTGGGGTCGTATTTTAAAATAAAATCACAACTAATATAAATTTCAACATGCGTACTATCAAGTCTTTGATCTCACCTGTTTCCCTATTATGTGTTTTATCTATCTTGTTTTCGGGCTGTGCCCAAAACAAAGATACTTCAGTTGTAGAAACACCAGTTACAGCAACTCCAGCAGATGCTATAAACCCTGAAAATTGGCCCGCCATTAAAGCGCTTCCTTTGGATCCGGCAATAGAAAAGCAAATAGATGAAATACTACCAAAACTTACATTAGAACAAAAAGTAGGTCA
>CAZYRG010000301.1:0-3794 GCA_964650425.1 uncultured Flavobacteriaceae bacterium | reverse complement strand
CTAAACAACCAAGCTTATGTAGGTGACACACAGGGATTCTCTATTGGTGCAGGATATAATTTTGGCAAAATCAAACTCGACCTTGCATATGATCGTATACAACAAGATCGTTCTCAAGCGTTGTACCCAACTAGCGAAGGCTTTACAAATACTACACAAGTTAACAATACTAGAAATAGTATTACAGCAACTTTGGGGCTGAACTTCTAAGCTCTCACCCAACCCTCTCCTACTTCGAGGTTACTCAGTAAAAGCTGGGAGAGGGAGTTCAAAAAACTACATTCAAAACACTGAACGCTGAACTAGAAAAATTCGTATCTTTGCACCTCGTAATTAATTAGTGTTCATGAAGACAGAAAAAGCCGTAGACATCCTAGGCGACAACCATGTAGCTACTAGCGCTACCAACCCCATGAGAAGTGATGCTTTTGATAAAAGCGACAAAGAAAAAATTGCTCTGATACAAAAGGATATTCACCATATTATGGAGACCCTTGGACTGGATCTTACTGATGACAGTTTGCAAGGCACTCCGAATCGTGTGGCAAAGATGTTTGTCAATGAGATTTTTGCAGGTTTAGACCCAAAAAACAAGCCACAAGCTTCCGTTTTTAAAAACCCATATAAATATGGGGAGATGTTGGTCGAAAAAAACATTACAGTCTACTCTACCTGTGAACATCATTTACTCCCTATTGTTGGCCGAGCACATGTTGCCTATATTTCTAGTGGCAAAGTAATTGGGCTCTCCAAAATGAATCGTATTGTAGAATATTATGCCAAGCGTCCGCAGGTACAAGAACGCATGACCATGCAGGTTGTACAAGAATTACAAAAAGCCTTAGGCACCAAAGATGTTGCTTGTGTTATTGATGCCAAACATTTATGTGTTAATTCCAGAGGGATTAGCGATATAGAAAGCAGCACCGTAACGAGTGAATTTGGAGGAAAATTTAAAGAAACAGCGGTTCGTAGAGAATTTTTGGATTATATCAAATTAGATACCAAGTTTTAGGCTTAAAAATCCCTATTTTTACCAGAGTATTTATTTTAAAAGTGATTTATCCTAAGTATGACACCGGTCTCTTTATACACATCTCAAGAACTCAAAATTTATAATTCGCTAAAAGGCGAAAAAGAAGTATTCACACCAATTACTGAAGGTTATATAGGCATGTACGTTTGTGGCCCTACTGTTTATAGCAATGTACATTTAGGAAATTGTCGCACCTTTATTTCTTTTGACCTAGTCTTCCGCTATCTGAAACACTTAGGATATAAAGTTCGTTACGTCAGAAATATTACTGATGCAGGGCATTTGGAGAACGATGGTGATGTCGGAGAAGACAAAATAGCCAAAAAAGCGCGCTTAGAGCAGTTAGAACCCATGGAAATCGTACAACACTATACGGTCGATTTTCACAACATTCTAGCTAAGTTTAATACCATACCACCTAGCATTGAACCTACTGCAACGGGACATATTGTGGAGCAAATTGAAATGATTCAAACTATTATTGACAATGGTTTTGCATATATCACTAATGGTTCTGTGTATTTTGATGTCAAAAAATTCAATGAAACAAATAATTATGGCAAACTAAGTGGTCGTAATTTGGAAGATATGATCGCGAATACCCGTGAACTTGCCGCGCAAAGTGATAAGAAAAATCCTCAAGATTTTGCACTCTGGAAAAAAGCGGAGCCGGAGCACATTATGCGTTGGCCTTCTCCTTGGAGTGATGGGTTTCCTGGATGGCATCTTGAATGTACTGTTATGAGCACCAAATACCTAGGAGAAAAGTTTGATATTCATGGTGGCGGTATGGACCTAAAATTCCCACATCACGAATGCGAAATCGCACAAGGCGAAGCTGCATGTGGTATAACACCTGTTAACTATTGGATGCATGCCAATATGCTCACGCTAAATGGCAAAAAAATGTCCAAATCTACTGGGAACACCATTGAGCCTATAGAAATTTTTACTGGTGATACGGATAAATTAAGCAAGGCTTTTTCGCCAGCTGTAGCAAGATTTTTTATGTTACAGGCGCACTATCGCAGCATTTTAGATTTTTCGAGTGATGCCATGGAAGCTTCTGAAAAAGGATTTAATCGACTGATGGAAGCCATACGACTGTTACCACAATTATCAGAAAGCGGCTCCACCAAAGGTTTTGATGTTTCTGCATGGAGACAACTTTGCTACGATGCCATGAATGATGATTTTAATAGTCCTATTCTCATAGCACACTTATTTGATGCAGTAAAGTTTATCAACACCTTAAAGGAAGGAAAAGCAACCATTAGCACATCTGATCTAGCCTTACTACAAAAAACAATAAATGATTTAGTTTTTGACGTCTTAGGATTAACCGATAGCAACGGTACATCAGACGGTATGACCGACAAACTATCTGGCGCTGTTGAATTATTGATCAAACTCCGTGCAGAAGCTAGAGTGAACAAAGATTTTGCTACCAGTGATAAGATTCGAGATGAATTAGCAGAAATCGGCATCCAATTAAAGGATGGACGCGATGGGACTGGGTTTACAATAATTTGAGTTATGAGTTATAAGTTCAGGATTAAAAAAATTCTTATTGCGCCTTTTGTACTTCTAGTACGCGGATATCAATTATTGATTTCACCCTTGACTCCTGCTACGTGTCGCTATGAACCTACCTGCTCGCACTACACCTTACAAGCTTTAAAAAAACACGGGCTTTTTAAGGGCGGTTGGTTATCTATCAAACGTATTTTGAGTTGTCATCCATGGGGTGGAAAAGGCTATGATCCAGTACCATGATCTATTTCAGAGTTGGGAGCTAAGCGCTAGGAGTTAAAAACTGAACTCATTACACTAAACGCATAGCTAAAAAAACTATCTTTACCTTCAAAACATAAAAGACACGCATGCTATTCAATAAAATTGTTTGGAATCCTATTGAAGGAATTGACTTAGGTTTTTTTACATTGCATTTTTACAGTTTAATGTTTGTAGTGGCCTTTGCCTTGGGTTTTTATTTGATGAAAAAAATCTATATCCGCGAAGACATGTCCATGGAACAACTGGATAGCGTTTTTATTCATGCCGTCTTAGCGACCTTGATTGGCGCCCGTTTGGGACATGTTATCTTTTACGATTGGGGATATTTCAAAAATCATTTATTAGAAATTTTCCTTCCTTTTCGATTGGATCCCTTTGAATTTACTGGCTTTCGTGGACTAGCAAGTCATGGTGCGGCCATCGCTTTTATTGTCGCCATGTATCTTTATGGAAAAAAAGTCGCCAAACCAACGCTTTGGGTACTCGACCGAGTGACCATTCCAGCAGCATTTGGAGGTATTTTTGTGCGGATCGGTAATTTTATTAATTCCGAAATTATTGGTGAGCCGTCAGGAGATTTTCCTACTGGGGTGAAATTTATACGTGATGGTATTACTAAATTTGAAGCTGTCAAAAAAACAGGAATTAAGAATGTCAATGATGCCTATGCAGCGATTGCAGAAAAACCTGAATTTGCTGATGTGTTGAATAGCATTCCTTATCGACACCCAGCGCAATTATATGAAGCATTCGGCTATATTTTTGTTTCTTTTGCATTGTTATTTGTGTATTGGAAAACAGATAAACGCAAAGACCTAGGATTCCTATTCGGGATCTATATGTTTGGAATTTTCTTAGTGCGTTTCTTCGTAGAATATGTCAAGAAAAGTCAAGGAGGTTTTGAATCTGCTGCAGAAGATGCACTCTCTACTGGACAATGGCTCAGCATTCCGTTTATGTT
>CAZYRG010000300.1:0-3807 GCA_964650425.1 uncultured Flavobacteriaceae bacterium | reverse complement strand
GCTAAAAGTCCCTCTTTGAAGAGGGATTTAGGGAGATGTTATTGACTTCAAAAATTTAATAAACGGATTTTATGATTGTTAATTAAATCTTTTATCCCGAATTCATGTCAATGATAAGATAGTCTCGCCCACTCAGTCCGTGAACCAAAATTCCATTTTAACCCGCTTTATGCATTAGAAAATCTACTACATCTTGAAGCTGCTGCAAATGCAGATGCTTCGCTTTGTTTTTTATTTTCACCATAGCGGTGCTATGCTAAAATTAAGAAAACAACCGTATTTATTGCATCTTCAAGCTTCATTACGAAGTTCTAATGCATAAAGCGGGTTTAAACAAAAAAGAACGCAGACCAACAAAAAGTCTACGTTCTCACACAATTAATCTAACTAACAATTCTTTTTAATCTTGTGCTTCTAGTTTCTTTCTTTTTCCTTTCTTTTCTCCCCGATGTGCAGCTCGGTGTGCTTTTAATTCTTCTAGGCTTACCTGAGCATCTCCATTGGTATCGATAGCTTCCCATTTATCACCAATACGTTCTTCTAGCTTCGTTCCTTTAATTTCTTCTATACTTAAAAGTCCATTACTATCAGTATCAAATTTTTGGAACCTTTCGGTAATATTCCCTTTTTTTATTCCTTTTTGACCATGTTCTTCCTCTTTTGTCTGAGCAAGTGAAACTAACGAACCTATCAAACAAAACCCTATTGTTAGTACTTTCTTCAATGCTTGTCTTTTCATAAGTATATTTAAAGTATTTATTAAAACCAAGTACATCAAAATGACTTTTTATGGTATTTTTTATTATTAGACCTATAAAAATCAAAAAGGTTTAATTACACTAAAATTTTTTAGATAAAAATTAGGGATACGCTTATTACTCCCTACACTCAAATGTTGGTTCTAGTACCTCCAGTGTTTTTTCTTTGTCATTAATCATCACCTTATAAACACGATTATAAATATGCTCATCAAAGACCTCTAGTTCTTCTCCTACGAGCATTCCTGCTAATACAGATGTCGTATTGCTATGCCCCACAATAAGTGCATTCTTTTTTTCTTTTAATACTTGCACAGCAATAGTGTTTAGTGCCTTTGGGTCATAACTTATAATTGTGGTGTTTTTGGCAGCTGCTGTTGGTTTAGCTGTATTTTGTGTTCTCTTGTAATTGGTACTATATACTTTGTCAAGGTCTACATCTTTTAATAATGTCACTAAATTTTTTGCTCTTAGCACTCCACATGTTGTTAATTCTGGATCATTTGTAGGTGTTGCAGTGTCTTTTTCTGCATGGCGAACCAGATACACCACAAACTCTTGCGCAGCTGTTTTGTTTTGCTCTTTGCAAGAACTAAAGACTAATAAACTGTATATGACTACTAGTATTATTCGCATTTTATTAGTTTAATAAGAAAAAAACGGTTAGTTCAAACTGTAAAACATTTGTTTTACAGTTTGAACTAACCAGCTCTAAATTAATATAGAATAAATTTACTCTTTTATCCCTTCTAAATCCAGCATAAAAGCATATTCTAATGCCACACGTTCATAGCGTTTAAAACGGCCAGAAGCTCCTCCATGACCAGCTTCCATATCGGTGTCTAGTAGCAATACATTATCATCTGTTTTTAATTCCCGTAATTTAGCAGCCCACTTTGCAGGTTCCCAGTATTGCACTTGGCTATCCCAATAGCCTGTAGTAATTAATATATTCGGATACGCTTTTGCTGTTACTTGATCATAGGGAGAATAGGAAAGGATGTAATCGTAATATTCTTTTTCTTTTGGATTCCCCCATTCATCAAATTCAAAGGTTGTCAACGGAATGGTTTCATCCATCATGGTAGATACCACATCAACAAATGGAACGGCAGCAATCACGCCATTCCATAATTCGGGTTTCATGTTTAAGACCGCTCCCATCAATAAACCGCCAGCACTTCCACCCAAGGCATACATATGCTCAGGACTGCTGTAGCCTTCTTTAACCAAAAATTCTCCTACATCAATAAAATCAGTAAAGGTATTTTTCTTTTTCAATAATTTTCCATCTTCATACCAGTGTCTACCCATTTCTTGTCCTCCTCTGATATGTGCCATGGCATAAACAAATCCACGATCCAACAAACTCAGCCTGGAAGCATTAAAGTAGGGCTCCGTACTACTACCATAAGAGCCATAAGAATATAACAACAATGGTGTATGTTTATTGATTTTTGTCCCTTTTTTGTAAACTAGAGAAATAGGTACTTTGACACCATCTCTGGCGGTAACATATTTCCTTTCCGAAACATAATTTTCCTTTGAAAAATTGGGATCCACAACTTCTTGCTCTTTGAGCACCGTTTGTTTTTTAGTGTTCATGTCATAATCAATGGTACTAAATGGTGTTGTTAGTGAGGTATAGGAATATCGCAAAACATTGGTGTCAAATTCGATATTTGTCGTTGCATAGGCCAAATATGCAGGATCACTAAACTGGATATAATGATCATTACTTTTGTCCCAATTCATTACTCGCAATGTACTTAAGCCATCTTTTCTTTCTCCTAGGGCGAGATGATTTTTAAAAACAGTAAAATCTTCTAAGAAAATATCCGCTCTATGTGGTATGACATCTACCCAATTCTCTTTGGTAGTGGCTGTTATTGGTGTTTTTACTAATTTAAAGTTCTTAGCATCTTTATTCGTTCGTAAATAAAAATGATCATCAAAATGATCCACATTATATTCTAGATCACGTTCTCGCGGCTGAATGATTTTCCATGATTCATTCGGCGTATTTGCATCGAGATAGCGATATTCTGTGGACAAGGTTTGATCACTGCCTATAAATAAATATTTATTCGAACGTGATTTATACACAAAACAGTAATACGTTTCATCTTTTTCTTCAAATACCAATTCATCTTTAGATTGATCAGTACCGATACGATGCTTATATACGCGATTATCTCTCAAGGTTACAGAATCCTTTGTAGTATAAAAAACTGTTTTGTTATCATTGGCCCAAGCCACACCACCACTGGTATTATCGAGTTTATCGACCAACATCTCCCCTGTCACAAGATTTTTAAAATAAATCGTATACTGACGTCTAGAAATTGTATCCAGTCCGTAACCTAATAACGTATTATCAGCACTAACAGACCTTGCCCCTATTCCAAAATAGGAATGTTCTTTGGCCATTTCAGGTCCATTGAGCATAATTTCTTCTTTGGCACCCTTTTCTATTTTTTTTCTACAATAGAGTGCATAGTCCATCCCCTTTTCAAAACGGGTATAATAGGAATAACCATTATCTCTATACGGCACTGAAGCATCATCTTTTTTGATACGCCCTACTATTTCCTCATACAATTTCTCTTGAAATGACTCGGTATGCTTCATCTTTGCATCCTTGTATGAATTTTCGGCATGCAAATAATCTAGAACATCCTGGGTCTGAGCATCTGGTGTTTCTGCATTTTTTTGTTCATCACTAAGACGCATCCAAAAATAGTTGTCTAATCGTGTATCTCCATGCGCTACCAATTCTTTAGCTATTTTTTTTGCTACTGGAGCTTCAATTGCAGTATTGGGTTCGTTGGTTTCTGAAACGCCTTTATCTTTTTTACAAGAACTGAAAAATATAAACAAAGTCACTAAACAATAAATGGTGTTTGATTTCATATATAGTATCGATTAGCCAATAAAAATAAGAGTATTAAAAGTCTACTTAACTGATTGTTTGTGTAATTAACTTAATTTTAATAGTCCCACCTTAATTGTGGATTATCATGCCTCAAACTTGAGGTTCATTTGTTCA
>CAZYRG010000299.1:0-3815 GCA_964650425.1 uncultured Flavobacteriaceae bacterium | reverse complement strand
AAAAAACACCTCCAAACAAAATCAAATTCATTTGGAGGTGCTACTCTTATTTAAACCCGCTTTATGCATTGGAACTTCGTAATGAAGCTTTGAGCTGTTGTAAATACTAACTTTTTCTTGATTTCTGCATAGCATCGCTATGGTGAAATTGAAAAAAGTAGTGAAACGGTAGTATTTGCAATAGATCACAGATGTAATAGATTTTCCAATGCATAAAGCGGGTTAAAATCTACCTCGACAGAGTCAGTAAAACAAAAGAACCGATCACAACTATTGTTATGATCGGTTCTTTGAATACTATATACTATAAGTGACTTCGACTTCGTTCAGCCACCTTAATGTTAAATACAAACAACTAAGACAATGCAGTCTTAATTCTGCTAATCGCTTCTTTGATCTGTTCCTGACTTGCCGCATAGGATATACGGATACATTTTGGCTGCCCAAATGCATCTCCTGTTACCGTAGCAACATTGGCCGCTTCTAATAAATACATAGAAAAATCCGATGCATTATTGATGACTTTTCCTCCAATTGTTTTTCCAAAATAGTGTGATACATCTGGGAATACATAAAACGCTCCTTCTGGTTCGTTACATTGGAATCCTTCTATCTCTTTCAGTAATCCAAGAATCAAACTACGACGTACCTTGAACTCGTCTACCATATATTGAATCTTGCTCACTGGCGCTTCTAAAGCAGTAATCACAGCACGTTGCGCAATACAGTTTGCCCCACTAGTTACCTGCCCCTGTATCTTGTTACAAGCTCTAGCAATATAAGTTGGTGCTCCAATATATCCAATACGCCATCCAGTCATCGCAAAAGCTTTTGCAACACCATTTACGGTAACTGTTCGATCATACATATCTTCGAATTGCGCCATAGAAGCGTGTCCACCTACATAATTAATATGCTCATAGATCTCATCACTCACCACCACAATATCTGGATATTTTTGCAACACATCTGCTAATGCACGTAATTCTTCTTTACTATAAATAGATCCACTAGGATTACAAGGAGAGCTGTACCAAAGCATTTTGGTTTTTGGTGTAATCGCTGCTTCTAATTGCTCAGGCGTCATTTTGAAATCCGTATCGATAGAGGTAGCTACTTCTACTGGCACACCTTCTGCCAGCATGATTATATCGCTATAACTCACCCAGTAAGGACATGGCAAAATCACCTCATCACCTGGATTAAGACATACCTGAGCTACATTATACAATGCTTGCTTTGCCCCTGTAGAAACTACAATTTGTGGATACTCATACGATAAACCATTGTCACGTTTGAATTTAGTGATAATTGCATCTTTCAGCTCCCCATAACCATCTACAGGTGTATACGAGTTATAATTATCATTGACGGCTTGTATCGCCGCATCTTTGATAAAATCCGGTGTATTAAAATCGGGTTCCCCCAAACTCAATCCAATGATGTCCTTTCCTTCTGTTCGTAATTCTCTTGCTTTTGCCGCCATAGCTAATGTGGCAGATGCAGCAAGGTTGTTGATTCTGTCTGATAACTGATTGTTCATTTTTTTGTAACTAGGTAAAATAAAAAATTAAGCTTGAAGTGCTGGCTTTGCTCCCATTTCTTTTAGATGTTTGAAATGCGCCGCAATCGCCATGCGAGTTGTTTTATATTCGTGATATGGCAAATTGAATTCTGCAGCAGTCTGCTTGACAATTTTTGCAATCTTGCCATAATGTATGTGACTAATATTTGGAAAAATATGGTGTTCCACCTGATGGTTCAATCCTCCTGTAAACCAATTAATAATTTTATTCTTTGTACCAAAATTCACTGTGGTTCTTAACTGATGTATCGCCCATGTATTTTTCATATTTCCATCTTCTTCTGGCAAAGGCATATCGGTATCTTCTACAATATGGGCTAACTGAAATACAATACTCAAAATAAGCCCTGCCACATAGTGCATAATAAAAAACCCTAATAAGACTTTCCACCAAGCGATAGACATAAATAACATAGGAATCACAATCCAAATGATAGCGTACAATATTTTTGTAATAACCACTGTACTCCATTGCTTGAGTGGAGTCGGCATTTTGCCATAAGAAAGTTTGCGTTTCAAATATCTTCTGGATTGCTTAAAATCGGTCGTTATTGCCCAATTAAACGTTAACAATCCATAAAGAAAAATAGAATAATAGTGCTGAAATTTATGAAAACGCTGCCATTTGGCATGTTTACTAAATCGTATGATCCGACCTGCATCTAGATCCTCATCATGTCCATGTATATTGGTATAAGTGTGATGTAAAACGTTATGTTGTACTTGCCAATTATAGACATTACCGGCAAGGATATACATACTACTCCCCATCAGCTTATTGATCCATTTCTTAGAAGAATAAGAACCATGGTTCCCATCATGCATCACATTCATTCCGATACCTGCCATACCCACGCCCATAACAATGGTTAACAACAACATCCACCACTGCGAAATATCGAGTGTAAGCATCACAAAATAGGGTGTCAAAAACAATGAAAACATAACCACTGTTTTCAAATGCAATTTCCAATTACCGGTACGTTTAATATTATTTTCTTTGAAGTAATCGTTGACGCGCTTGTTAAGTGTTTTGAAAAATTTAGCCGAATCTGTACGGCTAAATCTAATATTTGTAGTGCTCATAACCTTTTCTTATTTCATTCCTACAACAACTTAAATAACTAAAATTCCTCATGAATCCCGTAAGAAGTTGTCAACATGCAAACTAACAAATACCGCTTTTAGTATTTGAGCGCTATAGAATGCGCAGTAAAGTTAGCCATTTAAATTTTTTCTTAAGTGTTAAAATGAAAAAAATAATGAGATACCGTACTTTTGCCTCTCAACAGCAAAAATATGGATTGCATCATAAAATATTTTCCGGATTTAACCCCAGAACAACTACAACAATTTGAGCTTCTAAAGCCGTTGTATACGGAATGGAATGCCAAAATCAACGTTATTTCTAGAAAAGATATTGACGAATTATATGAGCGACATGTGTTGCATTCTCTGGCAATTGCTAGAGTAATGCCTTTTCTAGCTGGAGCCAAAATACTAGATGTTGGTACTGGAGGTGGTTTTCCAGGAATACCACTTGCAATTTTATTTCCGGAAACAGATTTTTATCTTATTGATGTAATCGCAAAAAAAATCAAAGTTGTCAATGAAGTAGTTAAAGGATTAGGACTAAAAAATGTCAAAGCCGAACAACGTCGTGCTGGCACTTTTGACGAACGTTTTGATTTTGTCGTAAGTCGTGCGGTGACCAATATGCCCGATTTTGTCACATGGGTACGTAAAAACACCTTCAAAGTCTCCAATCATGAGCTCCCAAATGGAATTTTATACCTTAAAGGTGGTGATCTCACTGAGGAATTGGCAATTTTCCCTAATGCCAAGCAACATCCTATCCCTGATTTTTTTGAGGAAGCATTTTTTGAAACCAAAAAAGTAGTGTACCAGCCGTTGAAATATAGAACCTAGGTATTAGGAAACCATGTGCTAATTATTAAATCATTGAAT
The DNA here is from genome assembly GCA_964650425.1 of uncultured Flavobacteriaceae bacterium. Classification (GTDB taxonomy): domain Bacteria; phylum Bacteroidota; class Bacteroidia; order Flavobacteriales; family Flavobacteriaceae; genus Aquimarina. Next base: position 262 of record CAZYRG010000299.1, on the reverse strand, counting down.
TATTACACACTTCCAGTTTTTACTTTTTTTAAATCCTCTCAAAAAATTAGGAGGTTTAATTCCTGAATAAACTAACCCGGCAGCCGGAAGCACTAATAAGTATGAACTGACATCTTGAGTAAAAGCCCACAATAATACCCCAAGAACAAGGGCAGTTGCTGCTGCATAAAATAATACGCTACTTGTAATCAAAGAAATTAGCAGTGGATTTCGTTTAATTTTTACAATTTGGTCTAACGCAATTTTTTCACCTTTAATTAAA
>CAZYRG010000298.1:0-3831 GCA_964650425.1 uncultured Flavobacteriaceae bacterium | reverse complement strand
GTGTTTCAATAGGACATAAACGTCCGTAATGTGTATAGTGAACATCACGAACCTCGAATCCTGCTCTTTCTCTAGATAAACCTCCAGGTCCTAAAGCTGAAAGACGACGTTTGTGCGTAATCTCGGCTAATGGATTGGTTTGATCCATAAACTGAGATAATTGATTTGTACCGAAGAATGAATTAATTACAGAAGATAATGTCTTTGCATTAATTAAATCAATCGGTGTAAACACTTCGTTATCACGTACATTCATACGCTCACGAATAGTACGTGCCATACGAGCAAGACCTACACCAAACTGAGATGATAACTGCTCACCTACTGTACGCACACGACGGTTAGACAAGTGATCAATATCATCAATCTCTGCTTTTGAGTTGATAAGCTCAATTAAATATTTTATAATCGTTATAATATCGACCTTGGTAAGCACTTGCTTATCCATACCGATATCTAACTGTAACTTTTTGTTCATTCTATAACGACCCACTTCACCCAAAGAGTAACGTTGATCAGAGAAGAATAATTTGTCTATAATACCACGTGCTGTTTCCTCATCTGGCGGCTCAGCATTACGAAGTTGGCGATAGATATGTTCAACAGCTTCTTTTTCAGAGTTTGTTGGATCTTTCTGTAATGTATTATGAATAATTGCGTAATCTCCTTGCTGACCACTTTCTTTATGTAAAAGAATAGTCTTTACACCAGCTTCAAGGATTTCTTCAATATTCTCTTTGTCTATAATAGTGTCACGGTCTAATACAATTTCGTTACGCTCAATAGAAACTACTTCACCAGTATCTTCATCAACGAAATCCTCATGCCATGTGTTTAGTACACGTGCTGCAAGTTTACGGCCGATAACTTTCTTTAAACCAGATTTAGAAACTTTTACTTCTTCTGCAAGATCAAATATCTCTAAAATATCTTTATCTCTTTCAAAACCAATAGCTCTAAATAATGTTGTAACAGGAAGTTTTTTCTTTCTATCGATATAAGCGTACATAACGCTATTAATATCTGTAGCAAACTCTATCCAAGATCCTTTAAAAGGAATAACTCTTGCTGAATATAATTTAGTACCGTTAGCATGGAATGACTGGCTAAAGAATACACCAGGTGATCTATGTAACTGAGACACTACAACTCTTTCTGCTCCATTAATACAGAACGTACCGCTTGGTGTCATGTAAGGAATTGTTCCTAAGTACACATCTTGAACAATAGTTTCGAAATCCTCGTGTTCAGGGTCTGTACAATACAATTTCAAACGTGCTTTAAGTGGCACACTGTATGTTAGTCCTCTTTCTATACATTCTTCGATTGAATATCTTGGCGGATCTATAAAATAGTCTAAGAATTCTAATACGAATTGGTTTCTTGTGTCGGTGATTGGAAAGTTTTCCATGAAGGTGTTGTATAAACCTTCTGTACCTCTTTGATCAGATTTTGTCTCTAGTTGGAAAAAATCCTGGAAGGATTTTATCTGAATGTCCAGAAAATCTGGATACTCAGTTCTGTTTACAATAGAGGAGAAATTTAATCTTTCAGCTTGTTTTGCTAACATCGATGAACGCGTTTTTGATTAAAAATAATGTAATAAAGTGTACATACTATTTATATACACAAAATGGTCTAGGCATTATCCCGCACTTTTTTGCGGGATAAACCTAAACCTTGTATTGCAGGTATTAACCGAGCTTACTTAAGCTCAACCTCTGCTCCAGCTTCTTCTAAAGATGCTTTTAAAGCTTCAGCTTCATCTTTAGCAACGCCTTCTTTGATTGCACTTGGTGCATCATCAACTAAACCTTTAGCATCTTTTAATCCTAAACCAGTTAATTCTTTAACAAGTTTTACAACTGCTAATTTAGAACCACCAGCGGCTTTAAGGATTACATCAAATTCAGTTTGCTCTTCTGCAGCGTCTCCACCAGCAGCACCGCCACCAGCAGCAACAGCTACTGCAGCAGCAGCAGGCTCAATACCGTATTCTTCTTTTAAAATATCAGCTAATTCATTAACCTCTTTTACAGTTAAATTAACTAATTGTTCTGCGAAATCTTTTAAATCTGCCATTTTTCTATCGTTTTAATAAGTGTGTGTTTTTATTTTAATTTTTAAGTGCGTAATCGCTTTATTATCCTTCTTTTTCAGATAATGTTTTTAAGATACCTGCTATTGTTCCTCCACTTGATTTAAGTGCAGAAATAACATTTTTAGCAGGAGATTGTAATAATCCTATTACTTCTCCAATCAATTCTTCTCTAGACTTGATTTCTACTAATGCATCTAAATTGTCGTCTCCAATGTAAACAGACTCTTCAATGAAAGCTCCTTTTAAAAGAGGCTTCTCAGACTTCTTACGGAATGCTTTAATCACTTTAGCTGGTCCGTTTCCTGTCTCAGAGTACATAACAGAAGTATTACCTTTAAGCGTTGTTGGTAACTCTCCAAACTCTTTGTCTGAAGCTTCCATAGCTTTTTCTAATAAGGTATTTTTTACTACTGCCAATTTTACATTTGCTTTAAAACAAGCACGACGTAAGTTTGAAGTATCAACTGCATTTAATCCAGATATATCTGTTAAATAGATATTTGTATTATCTGCCAATTGAGCAGTTAACTCTTCAATTACTAGGGATTTTTCTTCTCTTGTCATAATATTCTAAGTTTAACTACTATCCTATTTTTGTGTCAATTGCAATACTTGGGCTCATAGTGCTTGACATGTAAATGCTCTTCACATAAACTCCCTTTGATGCAGTTGGTTTTAACTTCATTAAAGTTGTCAATAACTCGTTTGCATTACCTACTAGCTTATCAGCACTAAATGATGCTTTACCTATTGGCGCGTGAACGATTCCTGTCTTATCAACTTTAAAATCTATCTTACCAGCTTTAACTTCACTAACCGCTTTGGCTACATCCATTGTTACTGTTCCTGTTTTAGGGTTTGGCATAAGACCTCTTGGTCCTAATACTCTACCTAATGGTCCTAACTTACCCATAATGCTTGGCATTGTAACGATAACGTCAACGTCTGTCCAACCATCTTTAATTTTTTGTAAGTATTCATCTAACCCGACATAATCCGCACCAGCTGCTTTAGCTTCGTCTTCTTTGTCTGGAGTTACTAATGCAAGAACCTTCATGTCTTTACCTGTACCGTGTGGTAGAGAAACTACACCACGAACCATTTGATTTGCTTTACGTGGATCTACGCCTAATCTTACGGCTAAATCTACTGAAGCATCAAATTTTGTGTATGTGATTTCTTTAAGTAAAGCTGAAGCTTCTTCTATAGAGTAAAGTTTGTTTTTATCAACTTTAGCTCTGGCTTCTTTTTGCTTTTTTGTTAATCTTGCCATTTCAAAAAAATTTAGTTTGGTGCTTCTCCACCTTTAACTGTGATACCCATAGATCTTGCTGTACCAGCAACCATTTTCATGGCTGATCCAATCTCAAATGCATTTAAATCTTGCATTTTGTCCTCTGCAATAGTCTTTACTTGATCCCAAGTGACTTTTGCTACTTTCTTTCGGTTTGGTTCTCCAGATCCCTTCTTTACTTTGGCCGCTTCTAATAATTGTACTGCTGCTGGTGGTGTCTTGATTACAAATTCAAATGATTTGTCTTTGTAAACAGATATTACCACAGGTAAAACTTTACCTGGTTTATCTTGAGTTCTAGCATTAAACTGCTTACAAAACTCCATGATATTAACTCCAGCGGCACCTAAAGCGGGTCCTACCGGTGGCGATGGATTCGCTGCACCTCCCCGAACTTGTAATTTAACTACTTTGTCTAGTTCTTTTGCCATTTTAA
>CAZYRG010000297.1:0-3847 GCA_964650425.1 uncultured Flavobacteriaceae bacterium | reverse complement strand
AATATTTTAATAATGCCTAGTGGTTACTACGGACGTATTCTTAATGAGAGTATGATAAAAACTCTAAAAGATTGGGTACGCTCTGGCGGAAAAGTAATTGCTATAGACGCTGCATTACGAACTTTTGCAGATAAAGACGGATTTAGTTTAAAGTATAAAAAGAACGAAGATAAAAAAGAAGAAACGGAAGATAATCTGACTGCTTATGCAGACCGTGAACGCGAATATTCTAATAATTTAATTACCGGAGCCATCTTTAAAACCAAAATAGATAAGACACACCCTATGGCCTTTGGTTATAATGAAGACTATTTTACCTTAAAAATTGGAAACTCTGCTTATGATATTTTAGATAGTGGCTACAATGTTGGACATATTGCAGATACTAATGTGTTTTCTGGCTTTGCAGGAAAAAATGCACTAAACAACCTAGAAAAAACGTTAGTATTTGGAGAACAACGCATGGGTAGTGGTAGCTTTATCTATATGGTAGACAACCCATTATTTAGAAGCTTTTGGGAAAATGGAAAACTATTTTTAGTCAACTCAATTTTCTTTGTAAACAATAATGCATTTGAGCTTTAAACTAAAATTATTGTCTCCTCGAGCGCAGTCGAGAGGTTTAAGTAATTAAAACTAGAATAGGTCTCGACTGCGCTCGACCTGACATAATTAATTAAATTATAGTATTATGAAATTAATCAGACTTATAAGTACACGTTTCATTTTTGCATTAGTTATCCTAAGTTGTAAAAATGAAACTACTGAAGAAAGCAACAATCTATCCGTTGACTATGAAACTTACACCTTAGATAACGGGCTGAAAGTTCTATTTCATATAGACCGTTCAGATCCGGTTGTAGCAGTTTCACTTACAGCACATGTAGGTTCTGCCAGAGAATTAGAAGGTCGTACAGGATTTGCACACTTATTTGAGCACCTTCTATTTTTAGAATCAGAGAATTTAGGTAAAGGCGGTTTAGATAAAATGAGCGCACGTATTGGAGGCTCTGGCGCTAATGGCTCCACGAGTAGAGACCGCACCAACTATTTACAAACTGTACCCAAAGATGCTTTAGAGAAAATGTTATGGGCAGAGGCAGATAAGATTGGTTATTTTATAAATACAGTAACAGACCCTGTACTAGCCAAGGAGAAGCAAGTTGTTAAGAACGAGAAACGACAGTCTTATGACAATAGACCCTATGGCCATAACCAATATGTTATTGATAAGAACTTATACCCAAAAGGTCATCCTTACAGCTGGCAAGTTATTGGGTCTTTAGAAGACCTTCAAAATGCAACATTACAAGATGTCAAAAACTTTTTTAATCGCTGGTATGTTCCTAATAATATGATTTTAACCGTTGCTGGTGACTTTGATAAAGCGCAAGCAAAAGAATGGATAAAAAAGTATTTTGATGAAATACCTAAAGGGGAAGATATACCTGATCTAGCCAAACAACCTGCAGTATTAGACGCTTCAAAAAAATTGTATTATGAAGATAACTTTGCAAGAGCACCACGATTGACCATGGTTTGGCCAGGTGTACCGCAATACCATGAGGACTCTTATGCGCTTAACGTATTATCTCAATATTTAACCAATGGTAAAAAAGCGCCATTAGATAAAGTTTTGGTACAGGAAGAACAATTAACTAGCGGCATAGGTATGGGTGGTTATAACTCTGAAATATCTGGACAGATACAATTAGGCTTAACTGCTTTTAATCAAGTAGATTTAAATGATGTAGCCAAGGCTATTGAAAAAGGGTTTGCCATGTTTGAAGAAAATGGTATTTCTGAAGCAGATTTAAACCGCATCAAAGCCGGACAAGAAACTAACTTCTACAGACGACTGTCTAGTGTTTTAGGTAAAGGCTCGCAATTAACGCAATACGAAATGTTTGCCGGAGATGCAGGCTTTATAACAAAGGATGTTGAGAATATATTGGCTGTAACACCAGAAGATGTAATGCGTGTTTACAATACCTACATCAAGGATAAGAATTTTATTGCTACAAGTTTTGTTCCTAAAGGACAAGGAAATTTAGCTTTAGAGAACTCTGACTTAGCAGTCGTAGTTGAGGAGAAAATTGTAGAAGGTGCTGAAGAAAATTTTGATGCGTCTATTGCTGCTACATACGAAAAAACACCGTCTAGTTTTGACAGAAGTATAGAGCCTCCTTACGGTGAAAGCCCAGATGTGAAAGTACCTGAAGTTTGGAAAGAAAATTTAAATTCAGGGATTAAAGTCGCAGGTATAGAAAATGATGAAGTTCCCCTTGTACAGTTTGAACTAAAAATAGAAGGCGGTATGCTTTTAGAAAGTATGGATAAGATTGGTGTATCTAACATGATGGCAAGTTTATTGTCTCGTGGCACTAAAACCAAAACTCCAGAAGAATTAGAAACGGCAATAGAAAGCATAGGTGCGCGTATTAACTCTTATGCAGCAGATGATGCCGTTTATATTACAGGAAGTTGCTTATCTAAACACTTTGATGCTACTATGAATTTGGTGTCTGAGATTTTGCTAGAGCCGCGTTGGGACAGTACAGAGTTTGACTTGTTAAAACAAAGTGTTATCTCTAGCATACAACGTCAAAAAGCAAACCCTAACGCTATAGCTGCTAATGAATATTCAAAATTATTATATGGCGAAAATCATATTTTAGCTCAGAATAATCAAGGTACAGAAGCGTCTGTAAAAACAATCACAATAGAAGATTTACAAGCGTATTATAATACCAATCTAACACCAAAATTAGCATCCTTAAATGTGGTTGGCGACATCTCGCAAGATAAAGTTATTGCAAATCTAGAAACTATTAATACAAACTGGGAAGCTAAAGATGTAAGCATACCTGCATTACCAGAAGTTACTGTACCAGAAAAATCTACAGTATATTTTTATGATGTGCCAAATGCCAAACAATCGCAAATACGTTTTGGGTATCCCGGACCAAAAGCTACAGATGATGACTATTATGCAGTAGGTGTTATGAATTACCGTCTAGGTGGTGGCGGCTTCGCCTCACAACTTACACAACAGTTAAGAGAAGGAAAAGGTTATACCTATGGTATTCGTTCGCGTTTTGGCGGAAGTGATAAGGCAGGAAGCTTTACCATATCTAGTGGTGTACGTACCAATGTTACTTATGAGTCTGCTGCTTTGGTTAAAGATATTTTAGATAACTACGCCAAAGACTTTGACAGTTTAGATTTAGAAGTCACAAAAGGCTTTACCATAAAAAGTAATGCACGTGCTTTTGAAACCTTAGGTGCCAAACTAAATATGCTCTCTAATATTGTAGACTATGGTTATGCCGATGATTATGCAAAACAACGTGAAAGTATTGTAAAAGCATTAACCGTTGAGGATATTAAAAATTTAGCAGGCAAATATCTAAGACCAGACCAAATGATTTATTTAGTAGTTGGTGATGCAGCCACGCAATTAGACAAATTAGAACAATTAGGTTTTGGCAAACCTGTTTTATTAAATCCAAGTTATGAGGCATTAGACCAGTAACTTAAGTGTGTATATTTTAATAATGGTGTGTTTATTTTCTATATTTAGAACATAAACACACTTTTTTATATAGCTATAATAAATATATAATTACTAGTAACCATATAGATACGTTAGCCTTCATTATGACCAATCACTAACCAATGATAAAATTCTTTAGAAAAATACGTTACGACCTTATGGGAAAAAATAGAACAGGAAAGTATTTCAAATATGCAATTGGAGAAATAATTCTTGTTGTTATTGGGATTTTAATTGCTTTATCTATTAATAATTGGAATGAATTCAGAAAACAAGATATTGCAGAAAAAG
>CAZYRG010000296.1:0-3870 GCA_964650425.1 uncultured Flavobacteriaceae bacterium | reverse complement strand
ATGTTGCGAAGCTCAGTATTTGAAGTAGTTTCGAGCTGTAATAGATTTTTTAATGTATAATCCAGGTTAAATCCTCTGGGACTGTTTTATTTAGCTTGTACTTCTATAGAACATGATCACATTTAAGCTATTTGTTGTAAATTCATTTTATGAAAACAAAAAAATATACTCCAGGTATTTTACAATATATCCCATTTTTTTATGTGATTTGGTCTGATGATTTATTGTCATATTCTGAAATTTCTGTAATAAAAAAAGCTATAGAAGAAGATGAAACACTTGAAAAACAAGATAAGGAATACCTGATCAAATATTTAGACAAAAAGGCTCCTCCCTCCTATCAGGAACTTAAGCATTGGAAAAAAGTAATTTCTAATTCAGGAATAAAGTTAGTAGAAAGCGACACCTATCCCCTTTCTACATTTAGTCAAAAAATAATCTGCCATCATTATAAAGAATGTCCGTTCAATACACATTTAAAAGACATTGAAATTAATTTAGGGATTCAGCCCAACCATTACAATCATTTGTTTGAAATAGAAGTAGTAAAAGAAATTACTTCTAATTATTACAACCCTATGGAGATTGATACCCTATTAAAAGGAACGCATGCTTCTGTTGTCGATGCCTTTAGAGAACTATTAAAAGATCCTATTTTTAATTGGGATATAAAAAGAGATAAGGAAGCGTTTAGAACACATGTACTGAAACAAGTAGAATTTTTAGCTAAAAAAGGATATGGAGCCATGGCGTATCCAGAATCGTATGGAGGAACTGGAGATATGCCTGCATATGCAGCTGTTTTTGAAAATATGATGTATGTAGATGGCAGTATGGCTATAAAATTTGGAGTACAATTTGGACTTTTTGGAGGAAGTATTCAAAAATTAGGTACGAAAAAGCATCATGATGCGTATTTATCTGACACCGGAAAAGCGACGCTTTTAGGGTGCTTTGCGATGACTGAAACGGGACATGGATCCAACGTAAGAGGGGTTAAAACTACCGCAACCTATCATAAAGAAACGGACAGTATTATTATCCACACACCAGGAAAGAACGATAACAAAGAATATATAGGTAATGCCTTGCATTCTACTATGGCTTCTGTATTTGCACAATTAATTGTGGATGGAAAAAATCATGGTGTCCATGCCATTTTGGTTCCTGTTCGTGATACAGCACACCAACTGATGCCAGGTGTTACTATAGAAGATAATGGCTATAAATTGGGGTTAAACGGTGTGGATAATGGTAAAATCTGGTTTAATCAAGTACGCGTTCCAAGAGAGAACCTATTAAACAAATACGGTGATATTCAGCCCGACGGAACCTATCATTCTGATATAGAAAACCCAAGCAAACGCTTTTTTACCATGCTTGGCACCTTGGTTGGAGGCAGAATTTGTGTGGCGCGTGCGGGACTTGGTGGTGCCAAAAAAGCCTTAGCCATTGCTGTAAAGCATGCCTTAAAAAGAAGACAATTTAATGATAGTATAAAAATACAAGAAGATTTGTTAATGGACTATCCAAGTCACCAATTAAGATTAACTCCAGCCATTGCTAGTTGTTATGTATATGATGTGACCCTTACTCATATGATGAAGGAATATAGTGATACAGCCGTTTTGGACAAGCGAAAAATAGAAACACAAGCAGCTGGACTCAAATCAATAATTACTTGGTTTGCCAATGACACCATACAAGAATGTCGAGAAGCATGCGGCGGAAAGGGCTATTTACTGGAAAATCAAATTGCTGATCTCAAAGGCGATGTTGATATCTTCACTACTTTTGAAGGTGATAATCATGTTTTACTACAATTAGCCGCCAAAGGAGTCTTATCTGATTTTAAATCAGAATTTAATAGTGCTGGTTTTTCTACTGTACTTAAGTTTTTAGGTAAAAAAATTGAAGATACCTTAAGCACGATTAACCCTTTGTATACTAATAATGTAGACAAAGACCATTTATATGATGCTAAATTTCATAAACATGCTTTTGATTATCGTACAAGAAGACTAACCTATACAGTTGCTTCGCGTATTAGAGATTATGTAAAAAAAGGAATCCCATCCTATCAAGCTTTTTTAAAGGTGCAAACACACATACTAGCGCTAGGAAAATCCTATAGCATAGCATTAGCATATAATACTTTTGTAGACTTTACAAATACCATTCAAGATGAAAAAAATAGGTTGTTATTCCAGAAAATAGGTGCTTTGTATGCCTTACATGAATTACAAAAGGACGCTTCTTGGTACTTAGAACAAGGTTATATTAGTGGAACAAAGTCCAAAGCAATACGTAAGCGTGTAGAACGACTCGCTACAGAATTTAGACCGCATATAGGTACGCTAATTGATGGATTCGGAATACCTGAACATTGTATGGGAGCGCCTATAGCAAATGCAGCAACTATGGACTGAAGATACCATATTTTGAAGAAAGTATCCTAAAAACTAACTAAAAGGCTTCAGCGATACCAAAATAAAAACCATTGGTCCCTTTACCAAAACCAACATCAAAACGAAGGTTCAGGTTTTCTTCTTTATCAAGAGAAAATCGCACACCAGCCCCATAATTGGGTTTCAAGTTTTTAAATTGGAATTCCGTTACATTATTATAAACATCTCCTGTACCTAAAAAACCTACGAGACCCCATCTCGATTTTTCAAAATTCTTTCGGTACTCGATCTGAGTAGCGAGCATATCCCGATCCACAAATCGACCTTCTTGATACCCACGCATGATTTCACTTCCACCAAAAAAGGAATATTCTGAAAAAGGCAGATTCCCGCGTGAAAACCTTCCAAAAAATTGCAATGCTAAAACATCGATATTCTTCTGAGAAACGTCTATAAAATGTCTCAAATCAAAACGAGTGAGGTTAAATACATTGGTGCCTCCTAAGACCTTGCCATATTGACCATGGGTAAATTCGAAATACCATCCGTCTTGTGCATTGAGTAGACTGCTTCTACTATCGTAGAGTGCAGCAATCTCCGCACCGACTGATGTAGAACCATCGAATCCAGTTCGTTGATTTTGGGCAATTATACCATCTGACTCAAATCCCGTATTGAAAATATGATTGTATCTAAAACCTGCTCCGATAAATAAATACCTGTGAAATAATTGTTTGAGAAATATAGGCTCTAAAAGAAACTGATAATAATCATATTGTTCTTCAGCACTTTCTGGTGTTTGACTTCCGATACCATAATACAATCGCGGATAATTTTGAAATAATAGATTACCTTCAATAACCCACTTCTCTTGATTGGTAAACACTTCGAAACCAGAGAAAAGAAAAAATTGATTGTTCAACGTATACTGTATTGTCATTGGCATATTAGAAACCCTTGTTTCCTCTCCACTTTTATTAAATTTAAAGAGGTATTTGGCCCCAGTCCCAAAAGCTAAACTCGTTTCTGGAGTAAAGGTAAAAACAGGAGCAGCAATGAATTTTTGCCTATAAATAGTTGAATCTCGTTCCACCGCCTTTTTATTGGGATAAAAGGTGAAAAATTCTTTAAGGTTGTCTACAGTTTGTGCAGTCGTTGTTATCGATGTACAACAAATACAAAAGAACAACAATCTTCCAAAAATAAATTTAATTTGAATGTATCTCAATATTCACAATTTCTATATGACATTCAATAAAAACAGCAATAACCGTAAAGAATATCATCTAAATTAGGTTGGCGAAATTAGTCAAATTTAAAAAACATTACAAACGTTTTATGAAACATTAATAGTATGTAAATTATAAGAAAAAATAATAGATTATAGCGTCTTTCACCTAATATTCTATTAAACCTGGATTATGCATTAAAAAATCTATTACAGCTCAAAACTACTTCAAAT
>CAZYRG010000295.1:0-3873 GCA_964650425.1 uncultured Flavobacteriaceae bacterium | reverse complement strand
GGGAGCTTTTAGAGTTTGAAGATAAAACAATTGGGATTGCTTTAAACTTAGAAAATGATAATGTAGGTGTTGTATTAATGGGTACAGGCCGACAAATCTTAGAAGGTAGTACAGTGAAAGCAACTGGAAAAATTGCACAAATCCCTGTTGGTAAAGATTTTTTAGGTCGTGTAGTAAATCCTTTAGGTACAGCGATTGATGGAAAAGGTGACATTGCAACATCTGATAGTCGTTTAGTTGAATCAATGGCACCTGGAATTATTAGTCGAAAATCCGTTTGCGAACCATTACAAACAGGAATTACATCTATTGATGCCATGATTCCGATTGGGCGTGGTCAGCGTGAATTAATTATTGGTGATCGACAAACCGGTAAAACATCTATTGCTGTAGATACAATTATTAATCAAAAAACAGAAGATGTAGTTTGTGTTTATGTCGGAATCGGTCAAAAAGCTTCAACGGTAGCTCAAGTAGTAAACGTACTTGAAGAAAAAAAAGCTATGGCATATACTATTATTGTATCAGCAAGTGCTAATGACCCAGCTACATTACAATATATTGCACCATATTCTGGTGCTGCCTTAGCAGAATATTTTATGTACCAAGGAAAAGCAACTTTGGTTATTTATGATGATTTAACGAAACAAGCTATGGCTTATCGTCAAATGTCATTATTACTTCGTCGTCCTCCAGGTCGAGAAGCTTATCCGGGTGATGTCTTCTATTTACATTCACGTTTATTAGAGCGTGCAGCAAAACTTAGTGATTCTTTAGGTGGTGGAAGTATGACTGCTTTACCTATTATTGAAACACAGGCAAGTGATGTGTCTGCATATATTCCTACAAATGTAATTTCAATTACTGATGGACAAATTTTCTTATCAAATGACTTGTTCAATTCAGGGATTCGTCCAGCAATTAATGTTGGTATTTCAGTATCACGAGTAGGATCGGCTGCACAAACGAAAGCAATGAAAAAAGTTGCAGGGAAATTAAAATTAGAGTTAGCTCAATTTGCTGAATTAGAAGCTTTTTCTCAATTTGCATCTGATTTAGATGAAGCTACTCAAAAACAATTAGCTAGAGGAACAAGATTGCGAGAGTTATTAAAACAACCGCAAAACTCTCCGTTCTCAGTTCCAGAACAAGTGGCTTTAATTTATACAGGTATTAATGGTTATTTAGATGATTTGGAAGTTGCTCAAGTTAAAGCATATTGTGCAAGTTTAATTACATATTTATCAACTTCACAAAAACCATATACTGAGATTGTTCGAACAACAAATCAATTTACTGAAGAAGCAGAAGCTTCATTAAAAGAAGCTATTGCTGAATCGAAAGAAGTTTTTGCAAAAATTGCTTAACGAAGTCTTTCAAATAATTTCTTTATTAATCTTGTTACCAAAAAACTTAGTAACAAGATTAATTTTTTTCTTTTCTATTTTTAACTTTTTGATGGTAAAACCGTATACTCCTGAATAACTTCGCGGAATTCGTCTCCATTAATAGTTTCAGATTCTAATAATTGTTCAACAACTACATCTATAATTGGACGGTGTCGAATTATAATTTCATTTGCTGCTTGCTCACAATGACGAATAATCTCTCTAACTTCTTTGTCAACTTTATTATTGATAATTTCATTTTTATCGCTTCCAAACAAAAATTGCTCATTACTTTCCGTTTCAATAGCAACTGGACCAAGAATTGACATCCCATAACGAGTGACCATTTGACGAGCTAAGCCTGTAGCTCGCTGCAAATCATTACTAGCACCTGTTGTTATTTCAGGTTCACCAAAAATAACTTGTTCCGCCGCTCGACCACCTAAAATTGTCATGATTCGTTCCATCAGTTCAGATTTGGTAATTAACATTTGCTCTTGGTCTGGTGCAAACCATGTTAACCCTTTTGCGCTACCTCGAGGAATTAAAGTTACCTTTTCTACATCATCATGGTTTTCAAGGACAGATCCGATCAGAGCATGACCAACTTCATGATAAGCGACTAGTCTTTTAGTTTTATTTTCTTCCATGCTAGTACCAGCAATTCCACCGATCACTCGGTCAACTGCTTCATTCACTTCTTGTTTGGTAATGATCGGTTTTTGATATCTTGTTGCTAAAATTGCAGCTTCATTTAGTAAATTCGATAAATCTGCCCCAGAGAAACCAGCTGTTCTATTGGCTAATTGAACAAGTGATACATCTTTATCGAATGGTTTATTTTTTGCATGAACTTTTAGTATCCCGATACGTCCTAAACGATCCGGTAAACCAACGGTAATTTGACGATCAAATCGACCTGGTCGTAATAATGCTGAATCTAAAATATCAACACGGTTTGTTGCACCAACTACAATAACCCCCTTATTTTCTTTAAATCCATCCATTTCTGTTAGCAATTGATTTAAAGTTTGCTCGCGTTCATCATTTCCACCTCCAATTCCGGCTCCACGTTCACGCCCAACAGCATCAATTTCATCAATGAAGACAATACAAGGAGTATTTTCCGAAGCTTTTTTGAATAGATCGCGAATTCTAGAAGCCCCCACACCGATAAACATTTCAACAAATTCTGAACCAGCAACACTATAGAATGGAACATTAGCTTCATTAGCAATTGCTTTCGCCAATAAAGTTTTTCCAGTTCCGGGAGGGCCTACTAATAAAACTCCTTTTGGGATTTTTGCTCCAACTAGGCTATATCGTTCTGGCTCTTTTAAAAAAGATACAATCTCTTCAAATTCTGCTTTAGCTTCATCAATCCCAGCAATATCATCAAATGATATACCAGTATCTGGATTTTGGTCAAATCTAGCTGTTGATTTCCCTAAGTTCATTGGTGATGAACCATTTGTTCCACCAAAGTTTTCTGAATTTTGAAAAAAGAAAATTAAGCTTCCAATAAAAACTAATGGTAAAAGTAAATTACTTGCCAGAGTTAAAAAAATACTTTTTTGAGGAACTGGATGTGCATCAAAATTAATATTGCTATCTTTTAATTTTTGAATCAGCTGTGAAGCACCGATCGGTATTTCTACCCGAATAGACTGTGGTCGATTGCCTAATTCAGGACTTGAAGCTTGAACAATTGCATTTCTTCCATTATCATATAGGTCCACTTGATTTACCCAACCCATATCTAAATATTCTAAAAATCTTCCATATGTCATTTTTGAACTACTGACATTCGAAGCAGTGGATACTTCCATTGATTGAACTTTATTAATCCCTGGTGTTTGTAAATTTTCAGTAAGATTAAAGTCAAAAGTTTTTAGACCAAGAAAAATACAAGCTCCAAAAAATAATCCGATAAGAATTTTCTGTATTATATTTCGATCCATGTGGTTTAACAATCCTTTTATGTATAAGTTTATTCTTAACCTTTATAGTAACATAATTTCAATTTCTAAAACAACTCTGACCCAATGGTGAAAAACAGTAAATGAGAATTAGCTGTGAGGGATTTTATAAATTTTTATAGACGTAAAAAAAGAGATTTCAAAAAACAAAAAATTGATAGTTTCGGCACATAAAGAAGGTGTTAAACTCCATGCTAAAAGATACATTGGTGGTTTCGTATTTGATAGAGTATCCTTTGAAAAAGTACTATGAAAAAACAAATACAAATAGTTTATTTCAGAGTACTTTTTCAAAGCCAGACATTAAAGTATTCCAAGGCAAACAAAATCGAGGGATGGCAGAAGTCTGGGTAGTTGGAGGAGAGTTGAAACGAATTCAAAATGGTCTGAATGTCACTCATTTCACAAAAATAAAAAAAATTGTAATTTCAAATCTATTTTAGATATATATCGGGACTGACGAGACTCGAACTCGCAACTTCCGCCGTGACAGGGCGGTGCTCTAA
>CAZYRG010000294.1:0-3891 GCA_964650425.1 uncultured Flavobacteriaceae bacterium | reverse complement strand
ACATCTGGCCTCTAGAGGATAAGCCAAATCATTGGCTTATCACTAGATCCTGCTTTGTTTTTTATTTTCACCAGAGCGGTGCTATGCTAAAATTAAGAAAACAACCGTATTTATTGCATCTTCAAGCTTCATAACGAAGTTCTAATGCATAAAACGGGTTAAATTTATTCTTAAAGAATTTTGGATCAGAACATATTTATATTACGATACAAAAAAACCAGTATATAACAATGATGTTATATACTGGCTCTGTCAGAGTATTTAAGTTGGCTTTCTTTCCTGACATGTGTTAGATTAAAACCTACCCTTCATGGGGGATATCAATAGAAATTATCTTGTATAGTATTAATGCTATTCAAACGAGATATTTCTACATATAATTCTGTCCTGTGCTGTTCTGTTTTTTGTTTGGAATAGCAAGTTACGAGAGTATATTAAGAAATAAATTGATCTAGATCAATATTGTGGATAAATAGTTGTTTTATTGCGTAATTACCGTAACGCGTTAAACTTTGATAACACGTCTAATACGACTTAAACTTTCGGCAGATACCCCTAGGTAATTTGCAATCTGATAGTTAGGTACACGGTTTTCTATATTAGGATAAGAAGCACAAAATTCCAAATACCGTTCTTTTGTGTTTTTTTCTAAAGATGATAGTATACGCTTACGATTTGCAATAAAAGAACCTGTAAGCAAAATTCTAAAATAACGTTCGAAAATAGGTGCTTCTATAAAAAGTTGTTCTATAGCATTATGATTGATTGCTAATAATGTTGTGTCTTCTAATGTTTCCAAATATAATTTTGTTGGTGCATCATAATAAAAGGTGTCAAAATCTGCGACCCACCAATTTTCTACAGCAAATTGTAAAATATGACGATTTCCTTTATCATCAATATAAAAAGCACTCAAGCAACCTTTTACCACAAAATATTGTTCACGGATATGCGTGTCTGGAGCGAGTAAAAGTTCTCGCTTTGCTATAGTAATTTCGGTTAATTTTGAAATCAAAAGATCAAGATCACGTTGTGTAGGGGCAACGTATCGTCGACAATGATCGATGATAGTTTGGTACATAGTTTAGTTTAAGTTGGTATACAAATATACACTAGTCAATTGGTTTTTGCACACATTAAGATGTTAAGGTTGTGATTTATGTTCGAGTATGATTGATAATTATATGTTAGCAAAGAACTAAACCGGGATGATACGTCCGAAAACCCAAGCTATCAGCTAGAAGGAATTATAGCTTGGAGCTAGCTGCGAATCTATCTACTAGCCAATGGCAGACAGGTACTATCACTTTCGTTATTTTTAATTTTATCATACCGGAATAAACACGTTATTTATAATAAAGATAAGACTTTGAATTGAGTACAATTCAAAAACGTTGATCTAGAGTTCAAGATAATTTGATTTCTTCTTTGCGCAAATAATTACATCTTTGATTAATCATTAATTAATACTAAAAACAAAATTATGACTCCAGCAGTAGTTTTTTCAATAGTAGGCATTATTGCAATGCCAATGTGGATCTTAATGATTTTCTTACCCAATTGGAGAGTCACTAAATTTTTAATGAATTTCAAGGTGATTCCATTAGTATTATCCTTGGTTTATGTATGCTATATTTTTAAGGCCATGCAGATGGGAGAAGGAACAGTAGATTTCGGAAGTTTTACATCAGTTATGGCTATGTTTACAGAAGAAAATGCAGTTTTAGCCGGTTGGGTACATTATCTTGTCTTTGATCTTCTTGTTGGCATTTGGATGCTAAGTAAAAATGAAGAACTAAAGATGAATCAATTTATAATGGCTCCTTGTTTACTAGGAACCTTTATGTTTGGGCCAGTTGGTTTTTTACTTTTTATGATTATTAAAACCATTAAACAAGTAAAGAGATGAACTATTTACAACAACTATTGATACTGTAAAAATAAATAGTCTAATACTGTCAAAGTGGTGTTCTAATTTAATTATTTATTATCTCACTAGGCTTGGTGTGTTACAGACTTTTTAACATTGGTATAAAAATAGTAACGACAGCTGAAGTATTATGGCAAATACTATAACATATAATTATGAGAAGGTAATCAAAAATTCAGGGCTCGACATTATGCCCAGCCCTGAAAACTAGTAGTTACTCTATAAATATTTTGGTCATTGATTTACCTTTTGCTTCAGAATCTAAAATTAGCATATATAAACCTGTCGCGATAGCACTTACATCAATAGTATGCATAGTTTCATTGTCAATGTGATCAGACCTAAGTACTTTTCCATGGAGGTTTACAAGTTTTACAACTGCCCCATTAAGCTTGGTAGTTCCCGAAATAGTAATCCTAGAATTAGCAGGATTAGGAAACACGGTAAGCCCTAATTTATCAAAAGAAGGTACTGATAAACTAGTAGCTCCACATGAGGGTTCTGAAGCAGTCTGACTGAAATATATGGTAAACCCTTCATTTTTAGAAACGAGTACCAAATTCCCATTATCAACAGTAACATAATAGGAACCATCTAATCCCACAATGCCAGAATCAACAAATGTTACTTCCGGATTATCTTCAGCAAAATTTTGTGTCATTTCTCTAAAAGAAGTGTATGTACTTACAGTTTGATAATCAAAGTTATATAAGCCGTTATTGGTAAGATCCCAATTGATAAAAAACTTGAACATGGAACTAAGGTCTGGGCCATTTTCGCCAATTACATAGACATTATTATAGGTTTGATTCAAGGAAGGTAAAGAAGCTGCTCTTGGGGTATCAAAAGGACAAATTACTTTATCGCAATTTTCATCTACCAATAGACTAATCGTTTCAACTGCACCAGTAGTAAATTCGCCATCGCTTACCGTCAAAGTAATCGTTGCACTATCCATGTTGGTATAGCTGTGCAAAACCTCGATACCTTCTGCCGTTGTTCCATCACCGAAATCCCAAGAATACGTCAACTGATCTCCATTTGCATCGAAGGAATCAGCTGCACTAAAAGTTACATCTGGACCACCACATCTTCCAGAATCACTGGTAAAAGCAGCTACAGGAGCGATTGGTGTTGTTGTAGCTCCAAAATCTAGATCACTTGTAGAGTAAAAGGCCTCTGGCGTAAGTGAACGTTGCCAAACACTATAAAGTACATGTTTACCCGTGCGTTGTGGTAGTACGATATCTATATTGTCAGTTGCAGCTGCAGGTCTTGGGTCTGTTTCTACTAAGAGTTCCAAACTATCCCATGTTAGTGGTTGATCTGGTGTCCAATCGGCTTTAGTAATATATACTCTATAATATAAGGTTTCATGAGGGGCCGTATTGGTCCATGTGATCGTCATTGGTCCAGGAGTCACATCAGTAGCAACCCAATCATTTCGTACTTGATCTAATCCACCATATTTGTCTGGTCTACCGGCACTAGCTAGATTTCCATCAGAAATAATTTGTTGATGCATTCCTCCTGCATCCATTCGAGCGACTTCATTCCAATCATAAAAAGCTTGCGTACCCCATCCTATAATTGCGGCTTCACAAGCAGGGGAATCAGGACTTTCTGGATTCTCCTGAAAACAAACCCAAGCACGACTAGGAGGAAACGTTACCGTACCATGAGATGAAATAGATTGTATTGTAGTTAATGATAAGGTGAGGCAAACTACAGTTTGCCATGACCATCGTTTTAAAAGCTGATTTTTGAGTGTGTCTTTTTGCATGACGTTTTGTTTTGTTAGTTGTGCCAATTTGAATTTCAAAAAACATAAACTATCTGTTTATGTGATGATGTTTAAATAATTATAAATCAAATATTTGAAAATAAATAGTGTTGGAATATTTACTTTGCCTAATTACATTGTAATTCACTTTATTTCAAATTTTAATTGGAGTATATCT
>CAZYRG010000293.1:0-3935 GCA_964650425.1 uncultured Flavobacteriaceae bacterium | reverse complement strand
GTTCGAGGGGAATCTGATGACTTTTAATCCGGGCTGGGATGAAAATGCGCAAAATATTTCTGAATTTGATGATGTTAGGGCTATTCAAAAGCACCTAAAAAATGAAGGGGTAAAACTCGAGACAGAAGCAGATGAATCGACTTCAGGTCCTGCTAGTTTTATCGTAATTGATCCAGACGGTAATCCTATCTTGATAGATCAGCATGTGTAGTGTTCTGAGTGTTTATAAACAAGGGTTAAAAGCGCTACATGAACAACTTTAATTTTAATAATAAAAAGTTTGCCCTAATTGAGAATTCGGATAGTGGGGCTGTAGCTAAAGAAACGATCTTCGAATATAAACAAGAGGGAGATCTGGTAACGGCAGATTATCATGGCGGGACTATAAAATATGGTAAAATCATAGCGCATCTCATAGAAGATGAATTGCATATGTTGTATCAATGCTTCACTAATGATAACAAGCTAAAAGCGGGTAAGGCTTTAGCAAAAATCACAACGACTCCAGAAGGTAAAATAAAATTACGTTTGGATTGGGAATGGTTGACCGATGGTAATGACAAAGGGCAATCGGAGTATATAGAGGTTGGATGATATATGTAGTTAGACTAAACGGTTCCCGATCTAAAAATAACTATGTAGCAGCTGATCTACTAAAACTCCGAAGTAAAATGAAACTTTACATTCGGATACTTCTGTTGCGTCATTTGCAAGGAAAAAGAAGAATCTGCTAAAAAGACCAACTGCCCTTGCTTGTCTTTGGCCAAAAACTTTGCTTTAACACGTTTGAATTCTACAAACTCAGGATCTTTCAGATCTTCTGCCTCTACCCAGCATGCTTTGTGAACGTTTAGGTTTTCGTAGGTACATTTGGCCGTATATTCATGCTCCAAACGATATTGAATAACCTCAAACTGGAGTGCCCCTACCGTTCCGATGACTTTTCTGCCATTGAGTTCTAGGGTAAAAAGCTGCGCAACACCCTCATCCATCAACTGATCAATCCCTTTGGCCAATTGCTTGGATTTCATAGGATCTGCATTATTGATGTATCGGAAATGTTCCGGAGAAAAACTTGGAATCCCCTTATAATTCAAAACTTCGCCTTTGGTCAAAGTATCACCAATTTTAAAATTTCCCGTATCATGTAAACCAACAATATCTCCTGGATACGAAATATCAACAATCTCCTTTTTCTCCGCAAAAAAGGCATTAGGACTGGAGAATTTGAATTTCTTTTTATGACGCGTATGCAAATAGGGGACATTACGCTCAAAAGTTCCGGAAACAATTTTGATAAATGCCAAGCGATCTCGATGTTTCGGATCCATATTGGCATGGATTTTAAACACAAATCCTGTAAAGTCTTTTTCGTCGGGTTGTACGAGACGAATGTCACTTTCTTTGGCACGTGGAGTAGGAGCAATAGTAACAAAACAATCCAGAAGTTCTCGAACGCCAAAATTGTTCAGGGCAGAACCAAAAAATACTGGTTGTAGGTTCCCTTCTTGATAGGCTTTTTGATCAAAATCAGGATAGACACCCTGTGCCAGTTCAACTTCTTCTCGAAGTGTATCTGCTGCCTTATCACCAATCAAGGTGTTTAATGAAGTATCGCTGAGATCAGAAATCTCTACCGTTTCTTCAATGTTTTTTCTGCTGTCTCCGCTAAAAAGATTGACATTCTTTTCCCAAATATTGTAAATTCCTTTGAAGTCATAGCCCATCCCGATAGGGAAACTCAAAGGTGTGACCTTAAGATTTAATTTTTGTTCAATTTCATCGAGCAGTTCAAAAGCATCTTTTCCCTCGCGGTCTAATTTGTTGACAAAGACAATCATCGGGATATTACGCATACGACATACTGATACCAATTTTTCGGTCTGCTCCTCCACACCCTTTGCAACATCAATCACGACGATTACACTATCTACCGCGGTTAGTGTCCGGAAGGTGTCTTCAGCAAAATCTTTGTGACCAGGTGTGTCAAGAATGTTGATCTTTGTTCCCTTGTATTCAAATGCCAGTACAGAAGTTGCGACCGAAATTCCACGTTGACGCTCAATTTCCATAAAATCACTGGTAGCTCCTTTTTTGACCTTATTTGATTTTACAGCACCTGCTTCTTGTATGGCGCCCCCAAATAATAATAATTTTTCGGTCAAAGTGGTCTTACCCGCATCTGGGTGAGAAATAATTCCAAAGGTTCTTCTACGGTTGATTTCGTCTATAAACTTCATGTATGCTTCAATTCAGAGCGCAAAGATAGTTTTTCTAGTTCAGAGTTACGAGTTCAGAGTTATGAGTTTTATAAACTCTGAACTCATAACTCCGAACTCATAACTTGAATTCCCTTTTATAAAAGACAAGGGATTCGTACATTTGGGGTAATAGAAAACTATGGAAGAAGAAAAAGTAATCCTTGTCAATGAACATGATGAGGAAATTGGCTTAATGTCAAAAATGGAAGCCCATGAAAAGGCCGTATTACATCGTGCATTTTCGGTTTTTGTTTTTAATGATAAAAAAGAATTGATGCTTCAGCAACGCGCCTTGCATAAGTATCATTCTCCAGGACTATGGACCAATACGTGTTGTAGTCATCAACGTTCCGGCGAGACAAATATCGCCGCCGGGACACGTAGATTGCAAGAAGAGATGGGTTTTGTTACAGAACTAAAGGATGTGGTATCGTTTATGTACAAAGCACCATTTGATAATGGACTTACAGAACATGAATTTGATCATGTTTTGGTGGGAACTTATAATGGAGCACCCCAAATTAATCCTGATGAGGTGGCTGCATGGAAATGGATGCCGCTAGAAGCCGTAAAAGATGATATTTTGACGAATCCAGATGAATATACAGCATGGTTCAAGATTATTTTTGAACGCTACTATTCCCACATTAATAGATAATCACTTTATTTTAAAACTATAAAACTTTTGAGAGTAACTGCCAGTAGAAAAGCCCATTTTAATGCCGCACATCGCTTGTATCGAAAGGATTGGAGTGATGAGAAGAATCAGGCAGTCTTCGGTAAATGTAGTAATCCGCATTTCCATGGCCATAATTATGAGTTGTTGGTACATGTGACTGGAATGATAGATCCGGAAACAGGTTATGTTATAGATCTTAAAATATTAAAAGATATTATCAAAAGTGAAGTGGAGGATGCTTTTGATCACAAAAACTTAAATGAGCAAGTACCAGAGTTCAAAGATTTAAACCCTACTGCGGAGAATATTGTAGTGGTCATTTGGAATAAATTAAAGGCCAAAATCGATTCCAAATATGATTTGGAAGTGGTGTTGTACGAAACACCACGAAATTTTGTAAGCTATAAGGGAGACTAATTATGAGTTTACAGAAAGGTGATCGTGTTCCAGATTTTGTATTGAAAGATACAGAAGGAAATGATTTTGACAGTAAAACACTTGTCGGAAAACAAGCCTTTGTGTTGTATTTCTATCCTAAAGATTTCACACCAGGATGTACCAAAGAAGCTTGTGAGTTTAGAGATCGATATGAAGATTTTAAGGTTTTGGGTGTGGAGGTTATCGGTGTGAGTTCTGATAGTGTAAAGTCCCATCAACGTTTCAAGAAACGGTACCAATTACCTTTTGTATTCTTATCAGACCAGAAGGGTCGATTACGAAAGCAATTCGGGATCAAAGGAGATCTCTTTGGCTTATTGCCCGGCAGAGAAACTTATGTGGTGGATAAAGAAGGTGTTATTCAATTACAATTCAATAGTATGAATGCCAGTAGACATATAACTAAAGCATTACAAATAGTAGAGAAGTTTGCTAAATAAAAAACCCCAATAACAAACAGTTACTGAGGTTTGGGGTTTTTGTGCAATGCAATTATGAAACCGCTAAAATGCGTTTCAATGGAATAATAGTTGATTTTTTAAGAATAACTGCTTTGT
>CAZYRG010000292.1:0-3943 GCA_964650425.1 uncultured Flavobacteriaceae bacterium | reverse complement strand
ACCTATTAATAAGATTCCTTTTCCGAAGATCAAAATGTCTGATAGTGCTAATGCAGCGGCAGCGGCGGCACAAGAAAGTATTAGAGAAGCTGCAGAAGCAGAAGAAGCAGAAAAAGAGCCCAAAATATACAATCTGCAATGGATCAAAGAAGAAGAACGAATCCGTGGTAGTAGAGTCATTAAAGAAGTTACTCTTCGTGCTGATGTAAAGAATTTGGATGATGGAGAATCTGTAACTTTTACGGTAAAAACGCCAACCGAAACAGAAGGCGAAGAAGAAACTGTGACAGAACTCACTGGCACGGTAAAAGACAAAATGGTCGAAGTAGTTTGGGAGATTGAGGATCGTGAAGGGATGGAACCTTATGAGGATGATGAAGGAGCTGTAACGGATGAAACTACTGAAGGTGAAGAAGAAAATGAAGAAAGTATCACCATGGAAAGTACCATTCTTTTGGATGCCTTAGTTGATTTTGCTAATGAAAATGAGGAAAAACGATTTGTTTCTGCTATGTTACACATATATGGCATTGAGATTACTTATGATACATATGCCAATCTATACGATAAACTAAAAAATAACGAAATTACATGTCCTCCAATAGAAGTGATCTCCAAAAAGCTTAAAGAAAGTATTGTTTTTGATCCAGACTCAACACACTCAGAAACCAATGAACATGGCGAAGGGGTTCCTATTATTGTAGCCTTTAAAGATTTGATCGAAAAATCACAGAACGATGAAGCAGTGCATGAACGTGTGATCAATAAATTAGAAGATGCATTTCAGGATTATATTAAGTTTCTATTAGAAAATGAATTGAAGGTGGAGTCCTCTTAAAAAATAATTTTTGGCTCCTTTTAAATAAAATACAGTGAGTTTTTTATGAACATAACAAAGTACATAAGCGTCTTTTTTCTTTTTCTTTCATTTATAAGCTCTTGTAAAGAAAAAATAAAAGAAGAGAAAGTACCTAAAGAGATAATGTATGAGTGGCAACCACAAATATCAGCTCCAGATAACTATCCTGCAGCCTATGTTAACGTAGGTTTAAGTTATGAAGGTGGCGGAAGTGCCGGTGCTAGCTCGGTGTTTACCGCAATTAGTCCAAGTTGGGGCAGTCCACATGGTTCTTTTGTTTCAGGTAAAAGTTTAAAACCCATTCCTGTAAAAGTTTCTGCGCATTGGATGTCAGTCCCAGAAGCTGTTTTTTATGAAGGAGAATTTGATTTACCAAAAGACTCTATCCAACAAGTATTTGAAAAAAAAGAATTTAATCCAAGATTTGGGGATTATGATAGAGCCAATAGAATTATGGTAGGAGTTGCTCCAGGCGGCATCATTACTGTATGGGTTAATGGACTTCGAGATCAAGTAGAAGTAGGACGTTTTCAGGCGCATAAAACGGATTATAAGCCTGATCGACTGGAAGAAAAAGGTTATACCATGCAAAAATTAGCGAATGAATTGTTAAGTAATGAAGAAGAAGCTTTTATCAAAAAGTTTGGAATCCCTTTTGAAGCTTGGAAAACAAGACCTAAAGAATATGAATATCAGATCGACATTTTACACCCTAAACACTATCCTATTGCCTCTGGAGGTACTTGGTCGAGGAGTATTGATGGTCGGTCTATTGCTAGTAGAAGTTCCTATGGCAAATATGATAATTGGGGTGAAGTTATTGGTAAAAAAAATAAACGCCCTAAAAAACGTCCATTACCTATGACTCTTAATACCATATGGTATTCTGCCGCTGAGGACATAATATATGAATCTCTAAATAACGTACTTCCTACAAAACAACTAGAAGCACTGTTCTCTAACACCTATGAACATCCTGAAAAACCTGGAGAAATGGTCAACTTTAACAAAATTGTTGTTGGTATGGCGCCCGGAGGAATTTTTGTAGTATGGGTAGATGGCCCGGGAAAACAACTAGAAATAGCAAGGTTTAAAGCAAAAAAGAGTAAAGAAAATTTACGGTCATTTATAGATAGTCGGTATAACAAGGAACTCTCTACGGAAGCATTTAGGAAAAAAATATTAACAGAAGATCAGGCATATATCCAACAACATGGGATTCCATATGGATCATGGTAAAGTTGTTAAATCAGACAGAAGATGAAGGAACAAATTAAATTAAAAGACATTCTCAAAAAAACATATACAGTTGAGGCCAATGTCACAATGAACAATGAAACTACTGTGGTTTCTCAAAATCGAGATGAAAAAGTAGGTTTGGATTTGACTATTGGAGTTTTTTTTGATGGTACGCAAAACAATATGTACAATACCTTAGCAAGAATAAAAAAAACGTATTCTGGCAAAATCCGACAGTTGATGAATGACAAGGAAGAATTGTCTGCTGATAGTTATAAAAACGATTATAGCAATGTGGCCAAACTTTGGGGATTATACACAGATGATAGAACTAAGGATGTAGACAAAAGATTAACCACTGTGACTTTTCCAGTCTATGTAGAAGGAATTGGAACGCTAAGAGAAACCCCAGATGAAATGTTACCAGGTGTAGCGTTGGGTGTTGGAGATCGCGGCGTCACCGCCAAAGTAAAAGATGGATGTAAACTAATTTCTGAGGATATAAAGGATATCTTGAAAGATAGAGAAAACACTTACATAAAATCTATCAAAATGGATGTATTTGGTTTTAGTCGAGGTTCTGCCGCAGCAAGACATTTTATTAATGAGGTTACTATCGTAGGAAGGAAATTCTATATTCTAAAAAAAGGAGACACTATTGAGGATGAAAGAAGTCTTGGTATGGTAAAACAAGACAATATAGGAGTCGCTTCTAAAAACAAGTTATTTGGTAATACAGAAAACAGTGATTCTGTTTACAAAAAAACAATAGAAAAAGATCTTGTTGGGTACATTAATTCAGGGGGTATATTAGGAAAATTTTTAGAAGAAAATTCCATACGTTATGTCTATCCAATAGAGGTAAATTTTGTGGGGTTATTTGATACAGTCGCCTCTACAATTCATATAGTAAAAGACACTTCCAAATTGGGGCTTATTAAGGCATGGACATTTGGTTCTGGTTGGGATCTCTCTGGTGCAAATAATGACGAAGGAGATATTAATATGTACTTAAAGCCTGGTGCTGCGAATAAAGTTGTTCACCTAGTCGCAAAAGATGAACACCGTCTCAATTTTCCACTCACAGCTATTGGTGAAGGGGAAACCATTAAACTTCCTGGGGTACACTCTGATATTGGAGGTGGTTACACTCATAATGCTGGAGAAAAAGTATCCTTTGCACATGCGGATAATAATAGTGAGCGAATTTCATTACAAGTAACACAAAAACAAATACTAACAGAAGGGTGGTATGAATGTGAAGATGATCTCAAAATTCAAGAATTTTCGTATCAAGTAGAAGATCCTGGACGTTTTGGAGAAGGTTCTTCTACGATGAAAACTAAATATCACTACACGCTATATGGACAAAGGGCATCCATCTCTACAGAATATTCCTTTATCCCGCTACAAATAATGAAAGAAAAAGCCATAAAGTCGGGAGTGCCATTTAAAAAACCAACTGATGAAGGAAAAAGCTATGGTTTTGAATATAATTTAAGAGACCCAAGATTAAAACAACTTAAAGCTAAATTTGATCAACAAATTGCTGCAAAAAGATATAATGTGGGTTCTTTGGTAGATGAGATTTCGTGGTTGAGAAAAGAATATATACACCAATCATCTAATATTGACCCAATGTTTGGGGCGGTGGGACACGAACCATTAGGTTTAGATCTTTTTTTGGCTACCAGACCAGCCCCTAATAAAAAACGTATTATCCACCCAAACCAACCGAAAGATTAGGTTAAAATTTGATGTCATGGCAGAAGAGCAAGAACTAGAAGAATATCAAAAAAAAGCGTTTAAAACAGACCGTGCTAAGTTTACTTTTACCGCCAAAGC
>CAZYRG010000291.1:0-3943 GCA_964650425.1 uncultured Flavobacteriaceae bacterium | reverse complement strand
CTATATAATTGACTTCTAGATAGATTTATTGAGTGCCTTACCAAATTAACAAAATATTTTAATAATCTTAAATTTCAATCAAAATGAAAAAACTAAATTTATTATTGATCTTATCAATATTTTTTTTCTCATGTGAAAAAGATAACGATTTAAATGTTCTTGAAGCGAATATCGAACCCACAGCGGAAACCACTTTAGCTAAAAAGCAAACAAATTGTGATATAATAGGCACTACTAGTGTTACGCCAAATGGTATTGCTCGTTTCACTTACACCACGGACATAAACAACCCAATTATAACTTGGCGTTCATTAAGCAGTAATATTACACTAATATCTGGACAAGGCACTAGAACAGCAACGTTTCGTTTTTCTAATTCGTTTGCTAATGGGTTAATTAGGGCCGAAGGCAAAAATGGTTTATTAATATGTTCTGATATTCTTTACATAAAAAGCAGTAATACATGTACAAACAAAAAACCAGATTTACTTGTCCTTAGCCCTCAATGGAATGCACAAGGTGAGACATGTCCGAATACGACAATCGAATTGAATGCTACTAGTAACGAGCCAGGAATAACTAGATATGAGTGGAAAATAGGCGGAGCTACTATTTTACGTAAAAATACCAAAGGAGATATTATAATAGTAAGAACCTCTTCCTCAAGTTATATTAATTTAGACTTTCAAGTAAGATCAATATCTTCAATCTGTGGCACAAGTGGGTGGACAAGAGTTACTGGACGTTCAATTAACTGTAATAGTTCCCCAAATCCCCCAGGAGGAGGTGGAGTTGATCCACTTTAACTTTTGAATTTTAAGCTATTTTCATAATTTTTGACCTTTAAGTCAATTATAAAGAGACTGTCTAAAAAGATAGTCTCTTTTTTTGTTTGGTAAAAGTATGTTGGGTTTTTATAAAATAATGACTTTTCAGTAGCATTTTTTAAACCAAAACAACAGTTTATCAACATTTTAAACATCGGGGTTAATGTATAGCTCGTAGTAAAAAATACAATTTACGAAGTTTATAAACGAACATATAAAAACCTTAATCACCTTGTCACCAACTCGGCCTCAAAAAGCGCAGCAAAATGTTTGCATAACTTTTCTTTGACCTCAGAAACATCAACCCTTGCCTTTCCTAGTTCTACATTTAGCGAAGTCACACCTTTTCCTTTGATTCCACAGGGAATAATATGATCAAAATAGCCCAAATCGGCATTTACATTTAGTGCAAAACCATGCATAGTGACCCATCGACTGGCTCGCACACCCATGGCGCATATCTTGCGGGCAAATGGCGTACCTACGTCCAACCAAACTCCTGTTTCGCCATCACTTCTGGTGGCTTGAAGTCCATATTCTGCTAAGGTCAGGATGACCATTTCTTCCAAAAAGCGTAAGTATTTATGAATATCGGTAAAAAAATTATCCAAATCTAAAATAGGATAGCCTACGATTTGACCCGGACCATGATACGTAATATCCCCGCCCCGATTGATTTTATGAAATGTCGCGTTTATTTTTTCAAGTCCAGCTTCATCCAGCAAAAAATTCGCTGTATCTCCGCTTTTGCCTAAGGTGTAGACATGTGGATGTTCTACGAACAATAAATAATTAGGGGTTTCTAAAGAAAGTTCTTCTCTACGATTCCGTATTTTGATATCAAGAATTTGTTTGAAAAGCTCTTCTTGATACGTCCATGCATCGGCAAAATCTCGTACTCCTAGTTCTTGTAGTTGGATTGTTTTATTCATCACTGCAAAGATACGCCTTACAATTATGAATTATAAATTCGGAAATCAGAATTGCGCATTCGTATTATTCAAAATTACGAGAGCCGCAATAACTCCGGGCACCCAACCGCATAAGGTTAGTAAAAAAACAATCCCCACCGACCCGCAACCTTTGTCAAGGACAGCCAACGGTGGAAAGAAAATGGATAATAAGACTCTAAAAATTCCCATAGTATAGTTTGAGGATAAAATTAATAATTATGAATGGTTCTTCCCTTTTCTTTAACCAAAAAGTTCGGGAAGCATCCTAATTATATGACATACTTTTATACTTTTTGTTACATTTTTGAGGATCAAATTTTCTTTGTGGTTATGATTGGCGAAAATAATTAATGTATTTCTGCTACATATTGGTCGATTCATACACGAAAGCTTTTGTAACTATTGTCGTACTATTAATACGTTGGGGCATGTATCCATGTTACGGTCACCTTTAATTCTAAAGACAAGTCTAATCACAACTAACACCCTTTCTAGGAAAGAAACCTTGGTAGTAAAAGCGAAGGTGAGGCCCTAAGAGTTAGAGCATGTTTAAAAACAATGCAAACTGATTTTCAATAATTTGTCGTTCTGGCTATACTTCAAATTGGTATGATATCGAGATATCTCACTCATTTGAAGTGACGCCATGGTTGGCAAAGTATTGGCAATCGGGAAGTAGGGTTTTTAAACATGTTCTTAGACACAAACACCTTTTTTAATCAAAGCCTATTTTTATCAAATCTAATAAGGTACGCTTTGATACTTTATACCTTAAGTAGCTACCAAAACTTTAGTCGCTCTTTTTTCTTATAATTCCACTAAATACCATAATTTTGTGGCTCTAAAAAGTAAAACAGCATACCATGCAATTATCCGAACAAGAACTTGTACGCCGAGAAAAACTCACTTCACTACGCGCTATGGGAATTAATCCCTATCCAGCCGCACTTTTTCCTGTAGATCATACATCCAAAAACATTAAGGAAAATTATGAAGAAGGCAAAAAAGTAGTGATTGCGGGGCGTTTGATGCGAAAGAAAGTTCAGGGCAAAGCTTCATTTGCAGAACTACAAGATGCTGAAGGACGGATTCAAGTGTATTTTAATCGTGATGAAATCTGTGCTGGTGATGACAAAACGAAGTATAATGATGTATTCAAAAAACTATTAGACTTAGGAGATTTTATAGGTATTGAAGGAGCATTATTCACCACGCAAGTGGGAGAAATTACGGTATCGGTAAAAGATTTTACTTTATTGAGCAAAGCGTTAAAGCCGCTACCCTTACCAAAAACAGATGCAGAAGGAAATACCTATGACGAATTTGTAGATCCAGAACTGCGCTACCGTCAACGTTATGCAGATTTAGTAGTGAATCCAAATGTCAAAGAGGTATTTGTAAAACGAACCAAACTCTTTAATGCGATGCGTTCGTTCTTCAACGATCGTGAATATTTCGAGGTTGAAACTCCGATTTTGCAACCTATTCCCGGTGGCGCTTCGGCACGACCATTTATGACGCATCACAATTCTTTGGACATTCCGCTATACATGCGAATTGCTAACGAATTATACTTAAAAAGATTAATTGTTGGTGGTTTTGATGGTGTGTATGAGTTCTCTAAGAACTTCCGTAATGAAGGGATGGATCGCACACACAATCCAGAGTTTACGGCTATGGAAATCTATGTAGCCTACAAAGACTACAACTGGATGATGGATTTTTGCGAACAATTGCTAGAACATTGTGCGATTGCTGTAAACGGCACGAGTAAAGCGGTATTTGGCGAACATGAAATTGACTTCAAAGCGCCCTATGCACGTGTGACCATGGCAGAGTCGATCAAGCATTTTACAGGATTTGATATTACTGGAAAAACTGAAGATGAAATTAGAGCTGCTGCTAAAGAGCTAGGTATCGAGGTGGATGATACGATGGGTAAAGGCAAATTAATTGATGAAATTTTTGGAGAGAAATGCGAAGGACAATATATCCAACCCACATTTATCACCGACTATCCAAAAGAAATGAGTCCGTTGTGTAAAGAACATCGTGACAATCCAGAACTTACCGAGCGCTTTGAACTTATGGTTTGTGGTAAAGAAATCGCCAATGCGTATTCTGAACTGAATGATCCAATAGATCAACGTGAACGTTTTGAAG
>CAZYRG010000290.1:2945-4009 GCA_964650425.1 uncultured Flavobacteriaceae bacterium | reverse complement strand
GAAGAATGTATGCGTAAGGCTGGCGAACTTGGACTACTTGGTGTAGCCGTTCCTGAAGCCTATGATGGACTTGGGATGGGATTTGTTTCTACCATGTTAGTTTGTGATTATATCTCTGGTGCTACGGGTTCTTTTAGTACGGCTTTTGGTGCACATACTGGGATTGGTACGATGCCTATCACTTTGTATGGTAATGAAGAACAAAAGAAAAAATATGTCCCTAAGCTTGCGACTGGTGAGTGGTTTGGTGCGTATTGTTTGACAGAACCAGGTGCTGGATCTGATGCTAATTCTGGTAAAACTAAAGCAGTCCTATCGGATGATGGAAAACACTATTTGATTTCTGGTCAAAAAATGTGGATCTCTAATGCGGGATTTTGTAATGTATTTATCGTTTTTGCTCGTATCGGAGATGATAAAAATATCACAGGATTTATCGTAGAAAATGATCCATCTAATGGGATTTCACTTGGAGATGAAGAAAAGAAATTAGGTATCCACTCCTCCTCTACCCGCCAAGTATTCTTTAGCGATTGTAAAGTTCCTGTAGAAAACATGCTTTCTGAGCGTGGCAATGGGTTCAAAATTGCAATGAACGCCTTGAATGTGGGTCGTATCAAATTAGCTGCTGCTTGTTTGGACGCAGGACGTCGTGTGATTGATGAGGCGACGAAGTATGCCAACGAGCGTATCCAGTTCAAAACACCGATTGTGAATTTTGGAGCGATTAAAGCTAAGATTGCAGAGATGGCTACCAACACCTATGTAGATGAGTCAGCATGTTATCGTGCTGCCAAAAATATCGAAGATCGTATTGCGATCCGTCAGTCGGAAGGTAATAGCCACCAAGAAGCAGAGCTTAAAGGGGTAGAAGAATATGCGATCGAGTGTTCTATATTAAAAGTAGCAGTGTCGGAAGATATCCAAAGTATCACTGACGAAGGAATTCAGATTTTTGGAGGAATGGGCTTCTCTGCCGATACGCCAATGGAATCTGCATGGAGAGATGCACGTATCGCTCGTATCTATGAAGGAACCAATGAGATCAACCGTATGTTGGCCGT
>CAZYRG010000290.1:0-2845 GCA_964650425.1 uncultured Flavobacteriaceae bacterium | reverse complement strand
GCGATGTCACAATTATACCTTTACAATGCGGTAGATATTGTAACCACTAAAGCCAAAGAAGCAATCGTTTCTTTTGCCGAAGGTGATGAGCAACGCATGATGCTAATGGGATTGAAGCGTTTTACTAAATACGCAAACCAGCCGAATGTAGTAGCATTAAAAACGAAAATCGCTGATAAAGTCTCTGCTGAGAATGGATATTTTATCGGATAATTACTAAATCCCCTCTCCTTATTGAGGGGCATTAGAGGTGTTAAAAACACTTCACATAAAAAACTAAAACCGTCTTTTCTTTTGGAAAAGGCGGTTTTTTTGTGTCTACTTCTTAAAAATGCTTGTAAACAATCAACATGTAGCTGTTCCAACATTTTCCCTTTGTATATCACTTTGCACTATCCTACGTTTCTTACTATGGTTACTGTGAAGTCTGAGACATTTATATAGTTATAAGATTTGAAAATCAGAAATCAAAAAAGCCCGTATTTAGAATTACGTAAA
Organism: uncultured Flavobacteriaceae bacterium; assembly: GCA_964650425.1. Classification (GTDB taxonomy): domain Bacteria; phylum Bacteroidota; class Bacteroidia; order Flavobacteriales; family Flavobacteriaceae; genus Aquimarina. Next base: position 2,347 of record CAZYRG010000290.1, on the reverse strand, counting down.
GCTTTATAACGACTTCCCCTCCTGTTCCAGAAGTTTTGAATATTTAAAATCGGAGTAAAAAAATTAACGAAAACATTATACTTGTAAAATGAATTAAATATTAACAATAAAATAAAAAATATAGTTAAAAAAATATATTTATATAATTAATACAAAAATATTAAGAATAAAAACAGTAATTTCATTTTTATAATTGGTTAACCAAAATGGTTAACCAAAATAATTACTAACAAAAAAATATAAAAATGAAAACGATTATTACACACATCAGCTCAAATTTTAGCAGCATTATTATTTTCTCCCTTGCGTTCCTGTTATTTAGCTGTTCCGAAGAAGAGGAATTTCTTGATACTTCTAATTCAACTGAAGCTTTAACTACAGATAATCAATTAAAAACAGCCTCCTCTCCCTGGGATTTTGATAGTTCCTATTCTAGTCGAGATAATTTTCAGGTAGATAATGATGGTAACGGAGCACACAATTGGGATGAAGGTGATTATTCATCCAGACCAAACAATAATGGGTTTGATATTAGAGATTATGTGTATGTTAATGGAAGTCGTTTAATCCTGAAATGCCCTAGTGGTAATAGCAGAAGAAGAGCTGAATACAGAGATCAGACCAATATTGATATGGATCGCAGAAACCGAATGGATCTTACCTTTGAGGTAAGAGGTTATGATAACAGTAGCGAACTAATTTTAGCACAACTTCATAACGATCATCCCGATGCGCGCAGACCCTATGCTACCGTAGTTGCAGAAGATGGTCGCATTCGTCTAAAACGAACTAACTCGCCTACTGCCTCTGGCACTACTACCGCAAGTGAAACGATGCCCTACAGAAGGAATGATCGATACAGAATTAGAATGGACACTCCTAATGGTTCTAGAGAATTAATGGTACGAATTGATAATTTGGACACGGGTGAACGAGCAAGAAACACCTTTAGTTTTGATTCTGACTGGAGCCGTTTAGATGGAAGTTTTTACTGGAAACATGGGGCGTATATGCCAGACGGAGGTTCGAATAATACGCGCCAACGAGTAGAAACTATTTCTTTTGCCACCAATAGAAATTAATAACGCTGTTGGCTAGTAAATAGATCAAAAATTCGAACCGTCTTTTCTTTTTGGAGAAGACGGTTTTTTTATGCGACAGAATCAGCGGCTTGCATAGCCAGTAAACTTCAAAAGACAAAATTCTCAGAGCTGGAGAATTTTTAGGTAATATTTAAAGTATTTGAATTTTAATAGCAAAGTATTTAGTGTACTTTTAATCCAGACTCAACACCAACTATAAAAATGGAAAAAACAGTTACTGAGGCCATCAACTACAGACGCTCTACAAGGGTTTACCTAGAAACCGCTATCGATACGAAAAAAGTAAAACAGTGTTTAATCAATGCTTCCTTGGCTCCTACTAGTAGTAATTTACAACTATGGGAGTTTTATCATGTCACCAATAAAGAAACGATTGCAAAAATTGCGAAGGCTTGTTTTAATCAGAATGCTGCCAAAACTGCCAATCAACTTGTTGTAATCGTTACAAGAAAGGATTTATGGCGCAAAAGAGCGAAAGCTAATATTGCTTTTGTAAATAATAGCTATAATCATCCAAATCTGGATGAACGTTCTCAAAAACGTAAAAAAATGGCTATTGACTATTACAAAAAAGTCATTCCGACGATCTATACCGATTTTCTGGGCATTTTTGGAAGTATTAAATATTTCATTTTTCAGATTGTCGGGCTTTTTCGACCTATATACCGACAGGCTAGAAAAAGTGATTTACGGATTGTTGCACACAAAAGCGCTGGACTGGCGGCACAGAACTTTATGATGAGCATGGCGGCCATTGGCTATGACACCTGCCCTATGGAAGGTAGTGATACCTTACGTGTCAAAAAGATTCTGAACTTAGCTCGTGGAGCTGAAATTAATATGATCATCGGTTGTGGCATCAGACACGAAGAAAATGGGATTTATGGACCTCGGTTTAGAGTTCCTTTTGAAGAGGTGTATTTTGAGGTGTAATTTATGGGACGAGAAAGGGATGCAAAAGCTAGACTTACCTAATCTTAAACAACAAAAAGCTACACAACTCACGCTGCATAGCTTTTATTTTTACTTTAGTACTCTTGTCTACTTACTCTGAACACCACTAATCAAAGACGTAGAGGTAGATTACTATATGATACGTTAAACAAATATCCTTTACAAAGTTAAAGAAACACGGTTTACACTTTTTAAGGTATAATTTGAAGGAAAAATCAAATTATCATGCCATGGAAAACAACAACAACTAAAAGTATAGATTTAATTTTCAAAGCTTTTGAATACTTAAT
>CAZYRG010000289.1:0-4032 GCA_964650425.1 uncultured Flavobacteriaceae bacterium | reverse complement strand
AAAAATAACTTTCGCTTTTATCATCCTTCAAAATGTCTGATTCTGCAAAGAACGTCTAGAAATTGATCTTTATAATCCTAGTGTCATATAAAGCGCTATCTTGTTTCTTATGATAAAGTTACAAAAAGTGAGCAAAATTCGCTTAAAATATAGATAATTAGTTATCAACCACTTATAAACTTTGGTTGTTAACAAAAGTTCATAAAAAAAGCTGACCAATTTGGACAGCTTTTTTGAATATATTTTGAAAAGAGTGACTAGTATCTTCTTTCTTTGATTCTAGCTCTTTTTCCTGTAAGTTCTCTGAAGTAGAAAATACGTGCTCTACGTACTTTACCTCTTTTGTTTACTTCGATTTTTTGGATAGCAGGTAAGTTTACTGGGAAGATACGCTCTACACCAACGGTACCTGACATTTTTCTAATAGTAAATGTCTCACTAGAACTACTTCCTCTTCGTTGTATTACTACACCTCTAAAAAACTGCGTTCTTGATTTGTCACCTTCTTTAATTTCGTAATATACAGTAATAGTGTCACCAGCACTGAATTCAGGTAATTCTTTTTTTGTAACAAATTCCTCTTGTACAAATTTTACTAAATCTTGCATTTTGATAAAAAATAAATGGTTGTTGTCAAAGTAACATTCACGATTTTCGCCAGAGGTTAGTTTAATCAGGGTGCAAAAATACATATTTCTTGACAAATAGCAAGCCTATTTTCTTCTTTTGTAAAAGAAAACTCCCTGAATACTGTCAAGTATATTCAAGGAGTTTTACTAATAAACTAACTAACCAAAACTTTTTTATCTTCTTCTAGATGTTGATGAAGAAGAATTTTTACTAGATCGACCTGTTGTTACCTGTCTTCTAGTGTTATTGCTTCTTGAAGCTATTGTACGACTACGTTGTTGTGTTGGAGTAGATCGCACATTTTTTTGTGCACTTCTATTTCCGGTACTTCTTGTAGTAGTACTATTTCTAGTATAACTTCTGTTTGTCGTATTTGTCGATTTTTTGTAACTGTTTTGACGCTTTTGCGGCTGTCTGCTAACCGTTTGGTTTGATCTGTTTGTGATACCTCTACTGGCGTTACTACGATTATAAGCACGTGCCGTATTGTTACGATTGTTTACCGTCTGGCTAGATCTTACATTCTTGTAGTTGTTGCTACGATTGTTTCTAGCGACCTTATGATTTTTGTTATAATTTCCTCTTCTATATTTGCTTACTACTTGATTCGGTCTATAATAATTTCTGTTTCTATAGGAGTTACGATAGTATCCATTATAATAATTGTTTCTGTACGTAGTAAACGAAAACCTGTTAGGGGTGTAATACCTTCTATAAGGTCTTGTGTATACGATACGGTGCGCTACAACAGGAGCACAAAAGTAACGATGTCTTGGAGCAAAAACATAACTCCTGTTATAAGGATTGATAAAACCTCTATAGTTTACAAATTGCCCACGGTTGTTGTAGTTTACATATAAGCCACCTACTTGTGATACAAAACCAAAATTGTTGTAATTGATATATATATTTCCTGCTTGTGCAATACGACCATAATGATCATAATATATAGGAGTGTTTTCTATCTGCACTACTGCACCATAATCATCATATTGTACAAAAGCATCATAATTATAACCAGCATTGAAACTAATATTGACATTTCTGGTATTGATAGCTACATTGGTAGCAGCTCTCGAATTATTTAAGTAAAAATCAAACTGTCCGTCTCTATATACAGAAAAGGTTACTCCAGCTTCATCAAAGATAAAAGACTGTCCGTTGTTGGCAGCATAGGTCGTTGTTGCCGTGGTTTCTATAGTTGCCGCCTTTGTGCTATAAGCTGTTAAGGCTAGTGCTGTAAAAAGGATTGCTAATTTTTTCATGTCGTTATGGTTTTTGTTATTGTGTACTAAAGATTCTTTTTTATTGATTGGAATTTTTAGTTCACTTAGTTGGATGCAAACAGCGTGCCATAACCTAAAAAAAAATGTTTTGAATCATGGTGTAGTACTATTTTTTGGTCATAGTTTTGTTTTTAAGTCATTGTTTTTTAGTTATTTATTGATGTGTTTTTGTTTTTCTGTAAAATTTACGGTTACTGTATAGATTGTTTTTCCTTAGGGGTACAAAAAAAGGCGCTCTATAAAAGAACGCCTTTTCTGAAATATATAAATAGAGTTTGAGTTAGATCTATTAATTTTTATAATACCATCTGTTATTACTTCTCAATTCTACTTTATGCCAACCTCCATAATTAGATGCTCTATCAGGATTGTAGTACCACCACTGATCAGAATATCTAAATACTCTAACTCCAAATAAAGTATAGTAAACACCATTCTCGTATGTAGGAGGGGTAGGTGTAGGTGTTGGAGTAGGTGTTGGAGTAGCCTTGGGAGGGTACATTTTATTAATACCAGCGATGTCTGAATTGGATAATCCTTTTCTTTGCGAGCGATATGTAGAACCATCACGCATTTCTATAGTCTTAGCTCCATTTTTACTAAATGCAGTTTGACCATACATCATTATAGAAGTTACATCCAAAGTAGTTGTATAATCTTCGTAAAATCTTGCATCACTTTTATTAAAATTATTCTCTTTTCCAGCTTGAATATTTCCAAAGTTGATTCTAACAGTATCATCGCGATCAACACGTGTATGTTCGTGTTTAAGACCAACGGCATGACCAATCTCATGAATACAATTTCCTAAACTACAACTATTAGCCAAATTGATGAACTGCTGTCTTCCAGTTCTTCCAACGGAAGAGGAACAGCCACTCCCTTGACGGAATGTAATATAACTACTTTGGTTCGTTCTTTTGAAAAAACGTAATGCCGTTTTTTGCTCCCAATGAGCAATCGCACCTGTTACTCTGGATTGGTTAGGAAGGTTAGAATCGATCGTGTAATAAACTTTGTTATCCGTCCAAAATCTAGATGCCACTGAGGTACCTACTGCTTTTGAAACCAAATCACTGCTTTCGCCTTCTTCCAGAACACTGTAAGGACGTTGCGCAAGTGTTTCAGAAAATAGTGTTAATTGATCACCTCCATATACAAAGTATTTTTCCCCTTGAATTTGAATAATTTCTCCGGACTCTTCTGTACCATCTACAAAACGATTGACGATCTCTCCTGTTTGATCCGGTGCGGCTTGTTCTGCGAACTGGAATTGAGGTTGTGTTGAATTAGTGAACTCTGAATCTATTTCTTCTTTTTGGCAAGAAATAGAAAGCAATGCCAATGCGGCAAAAGCTAAGCTTAATTTTTTCATAATTGAGTGGAATTTTGTTAGTTCATTATCTATGATATTATCTAAAACGTATAAAAATCATAAAATTGTACCGGTGTTAATTGTAGGAGTATGAGAATCAACCAGTATTTTTTGAAATAAAATATAGGATGCCCTGAGTTTTTTCGTTGAAAAAAATAAATCAAACGACTAACAGCACAATCGCAGGGGGCGTGAAATTAGGATTTCCTGTTTTTGAAACAAAAGTTAAAATTTTGTTAAAATTATTTTATAAGGTAAGTAGGAGGTGTTTAACTTGTTCTTCTAGTAAAGAAATTAAATATATGGTTTTACCATACTTAAATAGTTATTAAAAAAACGTTAAAATAGTGTTTTTTTGTCCGATTCACTGAATAAAATAGCCCACTGGTTGAAAACGACCGATCAAATACTCATATTTTATTTTTTATTTTTAAAAAACTTGTTTTTAATAAAAAAATATAAAAAGTTAACATTTTGTTAAAGTTTAATTGTTTTAAATACACTATTTCATTTTTTAACAACCTGTTTATTAACGTTTTATTTTGTTTTTTTAATAGTTTTTACTTGTTTTTAAAACATTTTTCTGTGGGGAGCAAAGCAAAAGTGTATACTAAAGGAGAGTGTCATCTGTTCTAATAGAGAACTATTATTCAATACGAAAAACCAATAATTATGAAACTCAACAAATTTTTAGTAGCTGCACTCACAGTTGCAACATTATGGTCATGTCAAAAAGATGAC
>CAZYRG010000288.1:1164-4073 GCA_964650425.1 uncultured Flavobacteriaceae bacterium | reverse complement strand
TAATAATAACCATTGGTATATTATTACATTAAAAACATTAGTACATTAAGAGCATTGTTACATTTTCACATTGAATACATTGGTACATTAATATAACTTTCATCGATAATAACAACCACTTATCTAAAAGGATGGTCGAAAGATGGTTAATGAGTGTTTGCGAAGTATATTTGCAAAATAAACAAATTAGTATAATACAATGCGTAATTATTTTTTTACAACACTATTAGTATTTTTCTTTTTAGGTATTACCGCACAAGAAACTACTTATGTAGAAGATACCATGAAGTACTTGGAACTTAATGGTACAAGTAAGCAATATGATCAAGCAGTGGATCAGCTTTTTGTAATGTTAAAACAACAATACAATGGAGCAAATATCCCAGATGCAACTTGGGCAGAATTAGAAACGGTAAAACCGCAAGAGTTAATAAAAATAAAATCGTTATTAGTTTCTGCATATCGTGGTAATTTTTCTCAGGAAGAAGTTCAAGAAATGATCAAGTTTTATGATTCTCCCGCAGGTAGGCAATTAACTGCAGATCCAACGGCTATGTCTCAGGAACAAAAAGATGCTTTTGCATTATTCAATCAATCCGAAATTGGTCAAAAGATCCAAACTAGTAAAGAATCTTTAAGCCGAATGGTGAGTGAGGTTAGTGAATTATGGAGTCGTGATTTGTATAAAAATATCACGGGACAGCTTAAAGCAAAAGGATATAGCATGTAATAGTGCGCTATGTCAAAGATAGTTTGGCAAGATAGTCATAATGATCACCTTCTAATACAAGCTCGCATTTCCATGCGGAAGCTTCGCAAGCTTTTTGTAAGGTGTCAAAATCCAAATACAACCAATCAAACCAGTCCGAGGACTGGTTTTTGTATTTTAGTTGATATTGCATTTCGCCATAATACGCTTTTGTGGTGTCAATCCAGAATCCACCATCTTCTTCTTCGAAGAGATATGCAATATTAGAGGAATCTAGTAGTACCTGACCTCCAGGTTTTAGTAATGTTTTGAGATGGTTCAAGAAATTAGAAATTTTGTCCAGTTTTCCAATGATTCCACTTCCATTCATCAATAGAAGTAAGGTGTCAAAAGATACTGCTGTTAACGATAGAATGTCTTTGGTGGTAGCTTTTTTGACACCCCGTTTTTGACAAATTTTGATAGCACCTTGGGAGATGTCTATAGCAGTAACATCGTGCCCTTGCTCTTGGAGATATAAGCTATGACTGCCTGCTCCACAACCTATATCCAAGACTGTTCCATGTGCCATTTGCAATGCTTTTTGTTCTATCAAGGGCATTTCTGAATAGTCTCTGAAGAGATAGGGAACTGGGATAGTATCATCATCAAAATCCGGTGCTGATACGGTTATATCTTCTGTATAATTGTCTTCGTAATAATCGCTAATAGCAGCGCCAAATATATCGTAGCTCATGATGTCAAAATTAAAAAAAACAGTGTTGAAACTCCTAGAGTATTACAGATTGTTTACAAAAAAATACTAGTATTAACGATATCATTTTTTCTTTATTAATGTTAAATTTTTTAATTATTAGTAAAATAAAATAGTTTTATTTGATGTTAAGTAGGTGATATCCAAAAAAATATTATATTTGTTAGCTCATAAATTAATCCAACTTTAAAACACAAATTATTATGAAAACTATTAAAAATGTATGCTTAATTGCAGCAATGTCTTTATTTATTATTTCTTGTGAGAAAGACACCGACGTATCAGAAATCGATCAAAGTATCGAACAAAATGAATTAACAAGTGATGCAGAATTGGCGAGTAAAGCACCAGTGACAGGCGCTGTCAATGAACTTCAATTTGTTAATGGATTCACCGCTTTTGTCTTTTGTGATAATAGGCAAGCAGGTGTTCAAGACAGAGAAGTTGCTATTTCGAGGGTATGGAGAGGAGCGAGTCCTAAAATCCGTACGAATCTTAATAGAATCTTGGCATCAGAAAGGTTTAGAATATGTAAAATTAGAAGAATTGCTAGAACTAGAAGATAAGTCTTCTAGATAGTAAAAGAACTAATTTTGTATTCTTACATAGAAGACAAAGTTTTACAATTTAAATTCCCTTGGGGCTAGTAGTCTCAAGGGAATTTTTTGTACTTCATTCCCTAATATTAAACTTCGTACTTTTGCCATTGTACTTCTAACTATAGAAAACCATGGATTCATTATTAGAAAATCTTCCTGAACTGGCCCAAAAGACGCATAAGGAAACCAGAAAATTCTTTATTAAGCTTAAGAATAAACCACCTAAAGATTTGGATCGTACGATGGAGAAATTACATGACAAAGAATTTTCCAATACGGACTGTTTAGAGTGCGCGAATTGTTGTAAAACTACAGGCCCACTTTTTACCGACAAGGATGTAGAGCGGATTTCGAAGAGTATGAAAATGAAAGCAGTACAATTTGAAGATCAGTACCTACGCAAAGATGAAGACGGCGATTTGGTGCTAAAAGAAGTGCCTTGTGCATTTTTGGCAGCAGATAATTATTGTATGATTTATGATGTACGACCCAAAGCTTGTAGAGAATACCCGCATACAGGACAGAAGAAATTTCAGAATTATACAGATATCACTTTAAAAAATGTAGAGATCTGTCCTGCAGCTTATAATATAGTAGAGAAGATGAAAGTAGCTCTCGAAGATTCATTTTATAAAAGTAAAAAAGGAAATTTACGTTAATTATATCATTTTGAAAATGAAAAGAAATGCTTGTTTTTCTGCTTGTAAAGTGTTCTTGTTTAGCTACGTTTTTTTGTCTTCAGTGCTAAGCTATTCCCAGACTGAAGAACAAATTACAGCGATAGAGAATACTTTAGAAAAAGCAAAACAATTATCAAAAAAGAATCTAGATAGTGCTGCTTTTTATA
>CAZYRG010000288.1:0-1064 GCA_964650425.1 uncultured Flavobacteriaceae bacterium | reverse complement strand
TCAAAAAAGAATCTAGATAGTGCTGCTTTTTATAGCAATGAAGCGCTTACAAAAGCAAAATCAATTAAAAATGATTCCCTCATTGCCAAATCACAATTGCAAGAAAGTTTGTTATATATTCAAAAAAGGGATTTTGACAAAGCAGATGCAGTTCTCAATGAAGTTTTAAAAATAGTGGAATTGCCCTTGCCAATCAAAGGTGAAGTTTGGCGAAACTTGGGTACGTTACAATTTTATCAGCAAAAATTTGAGCAAGCATTAGATTTCTATTTTAAGGCAGCTTCCATTTTTGAAAAAGCAGATAGTCCTACGTTATTGGCCGATACATATAGCAATATTGGTATCCTCAATGCTTCGCTTAAAAAATTTGATAAAGCAACAACTTATTTAGAAAAAGCATTGCAGTATAGTGCCAAAGAAGATGTGTTACATCTCAAAATAATTTCCAACCTTAGCACGCTATATTCGGATACAAAAGCATTTGATAAATTTGAGCCAACCGCTCTGCAGGCCGAGCGATTGGCTAAAAAGCTAAATTCTAAAAGAGTACTAGCGTCACTTTACACGAACCTAAGTCAATATTACACAGAGGAAAAACAAGACTATAAAAGGGGACTTGCTTATGGTCAACAAAGTGTAACGCTCAAAAAAGCAGTTGGTTTCAATCACTCCTTGTCTATTAGCTATAATAATATAGGATATGCCTATCTGAAAAATAAGGAGTATCAAAAGGCAATTACCTATTTTGATAGCACCATCCAAGTGGCTAAAAGTTTTGTATCTCCCATAGTATATAATAATATCAAGGATGCTTATCGGGGACTTGGCGCGTATCAAAAAGCCTTATTTTATGCAGAATTAGAAGAGGAACTCAAGGACTCTATTTCCAAAGCAGCCCAAAAAGAAAAGGTTTCTGAATTGATCGAAAAATATGAGTCCGAAAAAAAACAGCAAGAAATACTGACGCTTGACGCAAAGAATCAATTACAGACATTGACAATAAGGCAACAGAAATACTGGTTTTTTGGGATTGCATTTTTGGGAATGTTATTATTAGGATTAGG
>CAZYRG010000287.1:0-4074 GCA_964650425.1 uncultured Flavobacteriaceae bacterium | reverse complement strand
CATTAATATTGTATTACATAAAAATGCGAATCAGGGTTTTAATGGCAACGTTAATTTGGGATATACTTATGAGATCAATTCCAAATATAATCTAGGTCTGGACATGAATTACCGTAAAGGTAAGCTCAACTTCTATGGTAATTGGGGAGGTAATTTTTCCAAAAACCAGAACAGAGGAGTAGTTTTTCGCCCAGATGATTTAGTGAATCAAGATTTTCTGTTTCTGGAAGAACGTAATTCTAATTTGGTGAAAGCAGGAATTGATTATTATCTCAATGAGAAGCATACCCTCTCTATCTTTACCAATCAGAATTTTTTTAACGGGGGTACTATAGGTACTACGGATATTACGTATCCAAGAACTCCAAACTTAAATCAGATGCAAATTTTTGATAGTTCTAGTGATAATTTGTCGTCGCAATATAATTTTGATTATAAAATCGATTTAGAAAAAGAAGGACATTCCATAGAGCTGGAAGTTGATTACAATGAATTCGAAGATGCAGAAGTAGCATTGTTTAATTTCTCCGGAGGTGCTCTGATCAATGATTATACAGATTTTGTAGACACGGATCGTAACAGAACTACAATTAATTTAGATTATGAAAACCCGCTATCAGAGAAAACAAAACTAGAGCTCGGACTAGAAGCGCGATTGTTTGAGAGTGTTATTGATTATGCTTCTACAGGTACGACCTTTACTGCCTCTGGTAGTGTGATCCCTACGCCAAGTACCGAGTTTGATTATTCTAGAGATATTTATTCCGCTTATGCGACTTTTTCCAAAAAATTTGAAAAACTAACCGTACAAGCAGGCGTTCGTGGAGAAGTTGTAGAAGTTAAGGCGGATACAAATACCGTACGCGCTTTTACCAATGATTATGTACAGTTATACCCATCTGCTTTTATCACGTATAATCCATCAGAAAAAAACCAATACCAACTGAGTTATAGTCGACGTGTAGATCGTCCTGGTATTGGACAGGTTAACCCAATTAGAGAATGGAGTACGCCCTTGATTTCTTCTTTTGGAAATACGCAATTAGAACCGCAATTCACCAATTCATTGGAGGCTAATTATACACGAAAATTAAAAAAGGGAAGTATCACTACAGGGGTGTTTTATCGTGCTATTAGTAATGAGATTAATCGTGCTTTGTTTGTAGATCGTATTGATTTATCTAAAGTAATTTTGACCCATGATAATTTTGAAGATACAAGTGCTTATGGCTTTGAACTCTCAGGAAGTTATAAACCGACGAATTGGTGGAATTTTAATGCAAGTTTTGATATATTTTCACAACAACAAAAGGGGATTTCAGAAAGTTTGAATAATCCCGGGAATATGCCAACAGTTGCAGATATTATTAGGACGGATATAGCGGTGCAAAATACTGCATGGAATTTTAGAATGAATAATAATTTTAAAGCGACTAAGAATTTAACCTTTAACCTCTTTGCTTTCTACAGAGGAAAAAACAAAGGCTTACAATTTGAAGTAGACCCAATGTATTTTGTCCATATTGGAGCTCGTTACAATTTTGCCAAAGATAAGGCTACATTGAGTGTGAACTACAATGATATTTTTGATACCATGCGTTTTGCTTTTGAAGGGGTACGTCCGTATACCCAAGTAGGGGAATTTAACTGGGAGAGTAATACGATCTTTGTTGGACTTTCATATCGTTTTGGTGGGACTAAATATCGCGCAAAATCCCGTAAGCGTAGAGATAACGACGAAAAATCTGGCGGAGGGGTGTTCTAGATATTCTGAGTCTTCAAAATTGTTTCAAAAACACTTTCAATACTATATGTTGAAGGTGTTTTTGCTTTTAAATGGCTAATATTTCCACAAAAATCAACCATTTAGATGGAAATATACGTGTTAACACGTATAAAATCTGTCAAATTACGAGCTAATTTGCAAACCTTATGTATGTAGGTTTTTATTGCATGCATCCTTTTTAGATGTTAAATATGATTTAATGAAATTGATGAAAAAGCAAACTCCCTTCCTTTTAGCCATTATTACTTGTATTCTTATTGTTTTTGCCTGTACAAATAAAGAAATCAATCTTATTACAAATGTTGAGTTAGAATTTAAGCAAAACGTCCTAGATAATGGTGTGGTCAATGAGCTGATTCCATCCACATTTGTTATTACTCCAGAGGTTTTTTTGCCAGAATTTGTGTATTATTTTCAATATGAAGTTGTCGAAGGAGAAGGTGTTTTTATGAATGAAGCGCAAGAAGCGCTTCCAAGCGGTGAGGCTATTACTCTAATTCGGGAAGAAAATATGGATAGTTTTGTGCTCAATCTCGATTATAAACCGTTCACCCCAGGAAATCATCGTGTGAAAGTTACCGCCAGCGATAATTTTGAAAAATCATTTTCAGAAACGCTTACTTATACCATAGAGGATTTGGATATTCTATGGGCGGCAACCACCGACGTAACTACCACAGAATTAGGTGCAGTTGTACCCATAACACTTATTCTAGAAAATAAGTCTGAAGATCCCGAGGTTCTTTTTCAAAGAAGTTATCGTTTTAGAGAGGGAGCGGGTAGCTTGCAGGATGTCGAAGAAGAAGCTATTTTGATGAATGATTTTGTGACCATTACACCAGGTACCTATCAAATAAATGCGATAGCTACTCAAGTGGGGACTACTGTGATTGATTTTGTGATTCGTGATAGTAATGGGCAAGAACTTAGTTCTACCGTTACTTTTGATGTAACGCAGGAAGTACTGAGTAGTGAGGCAGAGATTTTGGCCTTATCTATCAATGAGAATGATGGAGTGATTAATGAAAATTCTATTACGGTAACCCTGCCAGAAGGTACAGATGTTACCAACCTAATACCCGAAATTACTATTTCGGAAAATGCAACAATAAACCCAGCTATAACGACCCCACAAGATTTTTCGCAAGTCGTAAGCTACACGGTTACGGCAGAAGATAGTGTTACGACACAAGAATATAACGTAACCGTAGTATTGGAAGATCATACAGTTCCAGCTACTGCTATAACCATAACTCAAGAATCCCTAAATTTTGTAGAAAATGACCCGGCAAAACAACTTGAAGCGACAATTACCCCGGTAAATGCAACCAATCAAAATATTGTTTGGACTTCTGAAGATCCTAATATAGCAATAGTAGGGGCTGATGGTACGGTGACACCAGGTGCTATTGGAAGTACAATCATTAAAGCAACTTGGAGTGATGATGCAGCTATTTTTGACGAAATTACCGTAACGGTAGTTGAAGCGGTAATTCCTATTACGGAAATTAATGTTACACCAGAAAGCCTAACTATTACCGAGGGAGATCCCGCAGAATTATTAATAGTAGCGTATACTCCGGCGAATACTACAGAGCAAGAAGTAACATGGGAGTCCAATAACCCTGAAGTTGCAACTGTAAGTAATACAGGCGAAGTCACACCTATTGCTGCAGGAAAAGCTACAATCACGATAATATCTGCGGTTGATGAAACGATAAAGGATACTGTTTTAATTACTGTAGAAGCAAAAGTTATTCCTGTAACAGCAGTTACTATCGCTCAAGAATCCCTGAATTTTGTAGAAAGTAGTCCTGCACAACAACTTACTGCATCTATTACGCCTGCAGATGCTACGAATCAAACAATTGTTTGGTTTTCTAATGATACGACTGTAGCCACTGTAGCAAATGACGGGACGGTAACTGCCGTAGGTATAGGAAGTACCACTATTAGCGCGACTTGGGATAAAGATGCGTCTATTAATGACGAAATTACCGTAACGGTAGTTGAAGCGGTAATTCCTATTACGGGAATTAGTGTCACACCAGAAAGCCTAACTATTACCGAGGGAGCTCCAGTAGAAGTATTAACAGTAGCGTATATTCCTCTAAATACCACAGAACAAGAAGTAACTTGGAAATCAAGTAATCCTGAAGTGGCAACTGTAAGTAATACAGGCGAAGTCACACCTATTGCTGCAGGACAAGCTACTATCACGATAACATCTACAGTTGATGAAACGATAAAGGATACTGTTTTAATTACTGTAGAAGCAAAAGTTATTC
>CAZYRG010000286.1:0-4085 GCA_964650425.1 uncultured Flavobacteriaceae bacterium | reverse complement strand
GAATTGAATTCGAATCAATTTCGTAGTTATGTTGGTTTAGTGCAACATAAAGTGAATTTTGATTTTGCACAGTCCTCGTTAATTGTAGGAGCTACTTTGGATTTTTCACCACAAAAATATGTAGCTGAAACGCTTGACATTATTGTAGATCCAATAACAGGGAGAAATATAGACTTCACGCTAAATGAAGGGGATTTTATCCTGAACTATCAAGCAGACATTTTTAATTATGCGGGCTTTTTTCAATATGAAATATCACCTTTGGAACAGTTAAAAATTACTGCAGCATTACGCTACGATGGCTTTGAATACGATTATGACAACCTAGCCGAAAACACTGTTGAAACACCAGATTCAGTAGATGATTTCGAGAATTTTTCTCCTAAACTTGGTATAAATTTCAATTTTGACAAACGCACTGGGGTCTATGCGAATTATTCAAACGGTTTTACACCTCCGCAGGTTTCTACACTCTACCGCAATAGTAACGCCTTGGAAGGAATCAAACCAAGCAGGTATGATAATTATGAAATTGGCGGTTATTTTTCCACCATCCCAGCATTAAAATTTGATCTTGCAGTTTATCTACTGGAAGGAAAAAACACCTTAATAACCCTTAGAGATGAAGAAGATAATTTTTTCAACACCAATGCTGGAAAAACACAATCCTATGGAGTTGAATATGGGATTACCTATACCCCTATTGAAGGGCTATCAATCTCTCATAATGGCAGCTATGCAAAACATCGATATGTTGAATTCTTTGAACAAGGGGTAGATTACTCAGATACTGATCGAGAAACGGCTCCAAATATTTTGGGCAACTCTTCCATAAGCTATCAAAACAGCTTACAAAGTGGATTCAAATATGCCTTTACAGCCTCTCATGAATTGGTTGGCAAATACAATACGAGTTTTGAAGGACAAGCCACAGACGATGCTGGTAATCCAAGTACTACAATCTATGATGGCCATTCGATCTTTAATTTCAGAGCTACGTTTGGGTATAAAGGCATTGAAATCTGGGCACATGCATTGAATCTCTTTGATGAATTATATGCAGCGCGAGCTTCTTATAACACTTTCAGAGGAGAAAATAGTTATACCATTGGTAATCCAAGAGCTTTTCACCTAGGAGTTCGTTATAATTTTTAAGTTATGAAAAAGAATCATCGATTGAATCTCTGGTTTTGGAAATGGCATTTTATTGCTGGACTGATTTCCCTACCTTTTATTCTATTATTATCTATAACTGGAGGCATTTATTTGTTCAAAACAAATTATGAAGCACCGATAAATGCACCTATCACAAAAGTTGTTGCTCAAGGGACACCATTATCCTATCATGAACAATTGCAATTGGCGCAACAACAGGCACCGAAAAAGTTGGATGCGATGATTCTTCCACAAAAAGTAACAGAAGCCACAGTGTTTGTCGCGGGGCGTTTTAGCCATAAAACTAGTACCTATGTGGATCCTTACAAAAAAATAGTAAGCGGGCACATTATCCCCAAGCACTCCTTAATGCATACCGTGAGAAAACTGCATGGAGAACTCTTGTTAGGCAAATTTGGAACGACCATCGTAGAACTTATTGCGAGTTGGATGGTCGTATTGCTCCTCACAGGATTGTATATCTGGTGGCCCGCAAATGGCTGGAGTCTCAAAGGCTTTTTTATCCCTAGAACCGGACTAGGCAAACGTTTGTTTTTTCGTGATGTTCATGCCATTTCTGGCTTTTGGATTTCTGGTTTATTGTTGTTGGTTCTTGCTGGCGGTTTCCCCTGGACGGATACGTTTGGCAACAACTTTAAATGGGTTCAAAAAGTAACCAACACAGGTTTCCCAGCTACATGGCAAGGACGTGGTGTACACTCAACCGCACAAGAAAAACAAAAGCCATTGACATTGGATGCCATAGTTCCGATTGCGCAAAAAATGGCATTGCCAGGGGAGGTCACCATCAAACTCCCTAAAGGAAAAAAAGGGGTGTATAGTATCTCCAACAGCACTCCAGACTTAGGACGACAAGTGATGATCCATTTGGATCAATATTCTGGCAAGTCTGTGCTGCAACAGCAATGGAGTGATGTCGGTTTCTTGATGCGCGGCAGGATGTGGGTTATGGCTTTTCATCAAGGGGAATTTGGTCCATGGAACTGGTGGTTGATGTTATTTATTGCGATCATATTAGCCTTGATGAGTATTTCTGCATTGGTCTCTTATGTATTACGAAAACAAAAAGGCACATGGGGTGTTCCAAAAGTACCGGATTCCTTTGTAGTAAGTTATGGTTTAATAGGGTTGCTGATATTTCTTGGTATTGTTTTTCCACTTTTTGGAGCGAGTTTACTGCTGCTATTTATGTATGAAAAAATTAGAGGTAAAAAACAATCTCAAAAAACATTAGTGAATTGATACTAAAATTTAACCCCATCAATACTGCTCCTTTTCATTTTTTTGCAAAAATTTAACGATATCAAAATGTAAGTTTTGGGCATAGACTACTACTGAAGCAACACCAATTAGTGCACATCCTATGACAAAATATCTAAATATTCTAAAAATAGTACTGATTTTTGCTCTGACATCAACTGCTATAGCTCAAGAAGAAAAGTCTATTGAGCTATCTCAAGAGGATCAAGCAGAAAAACTAGTCGGAGAAACTATTGCTGCCCATGGAGGCGTATTATATGATACAGCATCCTATTCTTTTGTCTTTAGAGGAAATACCTATAGTTTTACTAATACAACAAATGGGTATCAATATACCATGTCTTCAACAAAAAAAGGCAAAAAAATTATTGATAGTTTAGAAAATGGTTCGCTCCAACGATTCATCAATCAAAAAGAAGTAGTTTTATCACAAAAGGAGCAAGATAAATATAGTCAAGGACTAAACTCCGTGATCTATTTCGCCACTTTACCACACAAACTACAGGACAAGGCAGTGATCAAAAAATACACTGAAACAACAATGATTAAATCAAAAAAATATCATGTCATTGACATCACTTTTCAAAAAGAAGGAGGTGGCAAAGATTATGATGACGCCTTCCTGTACTGGATCAATGATGAAACTAAAAAAGTGGATTACCTGGCCTATATGTATCATGTTAATGGCGGTGGTGTTCGTTTTAGAAGTGCCTACAACACACGTGTTGTTGATGGTGTCACTTTTCAAGACTACATTAATTACAAAGCAGCTATTGGCACACCACTTATAGAACTGCCCGCATTGTATGAAAACGGAAAACTCAAAGAATTATCACGAATAGAAACCGAAAACATCATTAATTTAAAAACAAAAAAATGAAAAACATCTCACTGATTATTGCAATCGCAATTGCATCTTTTACGACCAATGCGCAAGAATTTGACAAAATAGACAAAAGTGTCATGGATGCTGCTTTTTATCCTGCAAAAGCTGCAAAACGCACCTTTGCAAAAAGCGATGAAAAGAAAGCGGCTCTTGCGCCTAAAATACGAGTGCTCTACTCCAGACCACTAAAAAAAGGACGTACTATTTTTGGAGACTTACTCAAGTTTGATAAGCCTTGGAGAATTGGCGCTAATGAATCTACAGAAGTATTATTCATGACGGATGTAAAATTTGGAGATACTGACGTTAAAGCAGGTAGATATTCCTTAATTATCATTCCAACTGCAACCGAATGGACTCTAAAACTCAATACCGAAAATGACGGTTGGGGAAATTATGGCTACGAACCAGAAAAAGATATTGCTAGTATCACAGCTCCTGTAGAAAAAAGTGCTAAAGAAATCGAGGCGCTTTCTATCGCTTTGTACGAAAAAAGCCCGAATCTAATTCACTTAAAAATTGGATGGGATACGACCATTGCGGAGTTTCCGATTATGTTAAAATAGTATTTGTCAATCTTTATAATATCAAAGGCTGAATTGCTTAGTGCATTACTAGGAAATTCAGCCTTTGTTATTTCGTGAAAATGTTATGGTAGAATAACCACTTCTTCGCCTTCTAACCAATATTTTTCTTCGTCACCATAATACAAATACACGGTACTTGCCGGTGCCTTATAATTTCCTGACACTTCTGCTTTGAG
>CAZYRG010000285.1:0-4091 GCA_964650425.1 uncultured Flavobacteriaceae bacterium | reverse complement strand
ACACCATTAGATTTTGCATTTAGCATACACACAGAAGTTGGTATGAAAACTCGCGGTGCAAAAGTTAATGGAAAACTAGTACCTCTAAGTTATGAGTTAAAGAGTGGTGATCGTATTGAGATACTAACCTCAGAAAACGCAAAACCAAACAGCAACTGGCTCGATTATTCTACAACAGCTAAAGCACGAAGTAAAATTAAATCCCACCTCAACGCCGATAAGAAAGAAATGGCTGAGGAAGGCAAAGAAATTCTACGAAGAAAGTTAAAGCAACTCAAAATAACTCTAGATGAAAAATCTGTAAATGAACTTGTAAACTATTTTAAGCTCAATACGTCTTTAGACTTATTTTATCGTGTAGGCATTGGAACTATAGATAACACAATGCTTAAAGCATTTGCTGCCTCTAGAAGTAATGTTTTTGTAAGTTATATCAAAAACAAAATAACACGCCGACCAGAAACGCCTAAGGATATTAACAAAGAAGAAATCACTTCTAAATATGATATGTTGGTCTTTGGTAAGGAAGAAGAGAAACTAGATTACTCCCTAGCCAAATGTTGCAACCCGATTCCTGGAGATAACGTTTTTGGTTTTTTAACTATCAATGATGGTATAAAAGTGCATAAAAAAAACTGTCCTAATGCGTTAAGCCTACAGTCTAATTATGCATATAGAATTATGCAAGCCAAATGGATAGATTCTTCACAGCAAGAATACACATCGCAGATTTTACTCTCTGGCCTAGATGATTTAGGTCTAGTCAATGATGTGACTAAAGTGATTTCTGCAAATATGCATGTAAATATGAAAAGTCTTAATTTTTCAAGTGATGATGGTATTTTTACTGGAAAAATTACTGTAGTTGTTAAGAATAAATCCATGCTAAAAAAACTCATCGATAACCTCAAAAAAATTAATGGTATTGATAAGGTAACTAGAGTATAATTTTTGTTTAAATTTGCACCTTATTATGAATGTAAATACCGAAGAAAGTAATCAAGAAATAGTAAAACGTGTTTTTACTAATTTTTTAGAAGAAAATGGCCACAGAAAAACGCCTGAGCGTTATGCTATTCTTCAAGAGATTTACGATAGCGAAGAACATTTTGATATAGAGTCTTTATATATCAAAATGAAAAACAAAAACTATCGTGTGAGTCGTGCTACGCTTTACAATACCATCGAACTATTATTAGACTGTGCACTTGTGCGTAAACACCAGTTTGGGCAAAATCAAGCGCACTATGAAAAGTCGTATTTTGATAAACAGCATGATCATGTAATTTTGACTGATACAGGTGAGGTTATAGAGTTTTGCGACCCTCGCATTCAATCCATAAAAAAAACAATAGAAGAGGTTTTTGATATTGAAATCAATAACCATTCGCTTTACTTTTACGGTAACAGAAAAAACAACACTAACTAACTTTTTACAATGGCAGTAGACTTACTACTAGGATTACAATGGGGTGATGAAGGCAAAGGAAAAATTGTCGATGTACTTACCTCCAAATACGATATTATTGCACGTTTTCAAGGTGGACCAAATGCTGGTCATACTCTAGTTTTTAATGGACGAAAACATGTTTTACATACAATCCCTTCAGGGATTTTTCATGATGATACCGTAAACTTAGTAGGAAACGGTGTTGTAATTGATCCTGTAATCTTTAAAAAAGAACTTGATAAATTAGACGAACAAGATGTAGATTACAGAAAATCTATGCTTATTTCTAGAAAAGCACATATCATTTTACCAACACATCGTTTATTAGATGCTGCAAGTGAAACTGCAAAAGGAAAGGCAAAGATTGGCTCTACACTTAAAGGCATTGGACCAACATACATGGATAAGACTGGTAGAAACGGTATTCGTGTTGGAGATATTGAATTGGCAAACTGGAAAGACAAATACAGAGCTTTAGCTAATAAGCATCAAGCGATGATTGACTTCTACAATGTAGATATTCAGTATGATTTAGATGAGTTAGAAGCAGAATTTTTCGACGCCATAGATACTTTAAAATCTTTGAAGTTTATAGATTCTGAAGAATACGTTCATCAAGCACAGGCTGCTGACAAATCTATTTTAGCCGAAGGTGCTCAAGGGTCTTTACTAGATATAGATTTTGGAACATACCCTTTCGTAACGTCTTCAAATACCACAGCTGCTGGTGCTTGTACAGGATTAGGTGTCGCACCTAACAGTATAGGAAAAGTCTATGGTATTTTTAAAGCGTACACGACTCGTGTGGGTTCTGGCCCATTCCCTACAGAATTATTTGATGACGATGGTGCCACTATGGCGCGTGTTGGTCATGAGTTTGGAGCCACCACAGGACGCCCAAGACGATGTGGCTGGTTAGATTTAGTTGCTTTACGATACGCATGCCAAGTAAACGGTGTTACTGAGTTGATAATGATGAAAGGTGATGTCCTTTCTGGTTTTAAAACGCTAAAGGTATGTACAGCTTATAATTATAAAGGCGAAGAAATTACACATTTACCTTATAATATTGAAGACGAAAACGTATCGCCTATTTACACAGAGTTAGATGGCTGGGCTGCAGATTTAACTGGTATGACAGAAGCTTCTCAATTACCTGAAGAGCTAAATAATTATGTGAAATTTTTAGAAAACCATTTAAACATACCAATTACTGTAGTATCTGTAGGTCCGGATAGAAAGCAAACTATACATAGAAAATAGTTAACTTACTTTGCTTTATTGTTGTTAAAAAAACTGTTAACTGATACTAAAGCATAAGTAAAGCGGTTAGTAGTCAATAAAACAAAGATTTTTTGAAACCTCTTACGTACATTTTAATATTTTTTTTAAGCATATCCTCTGTAGTTTGTTTTTCTCAAAATAAAGAGAAATTAAAAATCATATACACTGGGCGGGCTAAAACACTAGTCAATGATCTTGATGGCCCAGTAACTACATTTTTGAGAGATAATCAGCAGCAAGTACATTTTGTGCATAATGGTGTTAACTTATACTGTGATAAAGCCATTTTATACAAAAATCAAGATTTCATTGAAGCCTTTAGTAATGTAAAAATGATTCAGGGTGATACCATCACCATGACTGCAAAATATATTGAGTATAGTGGACAAACAGAATTAGCATATGCGCGTGGTGATGTAGTTCTACAAGAACCAAAATCTACACTTACAACTGAGAAACTTCATTTTGATAGAACTAAACAAATAGCCTATTACAATACCTCAGGTAAAGTTGTTAGAGATACCTCAGGTACTATTACAAGCAGAATTGGTCGCTATTACATGCCAACCAAGAAATATCAGTTTGTAGATAGTGTTGTATTAGTAAACCCAGATTATACCTTAAAAACAAAACGTCTAGACTTTTTTAATGATTCTGGCCATGCATATATTTTTGGCCCTTCAACCATTACAGGAGAAGACAACGATATTTATTGCGAACGTGGATTTTATGATACCAAAGAAAATTTTGGTCACTTTCAGCGTAATGCAAAAATCAACTATGACGACCGAGAAATAAAAGGCGATAGCATGTTTTTTGATCGCAAACTAAATTTCGCTTCTGCAACAAATAATATAAAAGTCACCGATACCATAAATAATAGCATTGTTAAAGGTGATTATGCCGAAGTATGGAAAGCCAAAGATTCCGTCTTTATAACTGGTAGGGCCTTAGCTATAACCCAGCAAGAAAATGATTCTATCTACATGCATAGTGATACACTTATGCTCACAGGTCCTGAAGATCATCGCATTACAAGAGCCTTCTATAATGTAAAGTTATACAAAAGTGATTTGGCTGGTAAAGCAGATTCTATACATGTAGATCATAAAAAAGGATTAACTCAGATGATAAACCTGGCACGTTATAACTCAAAAGATCCTTTTGCGACCAAACGTAAGCCTGTCCTCTGGAATTTAGGTAACCAGATGTCTGGCGATACCATTCACCTGATTTCTAACGTAAAAACAGAACAATTAGATTCTTTAAAAGTCTTCAATAATGCCTTTTTGGTAAGCAAAGACACCTTAAGTGATGATGGTTACAACCAAACTAAAGGAAAAATTCTCATTGGTCT
>CAZYRG010000284.1:0-4113 GCA_964650425.1 uncultured Flavobacteriaceae bacterium | reverse complement strand
CAAAAACCACACAACCATAATGGGCATCAACTACTGTAATATCCGTGAAACCTCTAGAACCAAATTCAAAAGCGATACTACCAATGCCTGTGAATAAATCCAAGACAGTTAGTTGCGAAAAATGATAATTATTATTCAATATATTGAATAATGATTCTTTGGCTAAATCCGTCGTTGGTCGTACGGGTAGCTTTTTCGGAGCTTGTATTCTTCTGCCTTTATAGGTTCCTGATATGATCCGCATTTATAGTCTGTTTATAAAAATAAAATCTTTGTGATAGCTTAAATCGGGACCATGGTTACTATTGTTTACGTCATTGAGTAATTGAATATTCCTGATGTACTTATAGGCTATTTTGTAATAGGGGTGTTCGGTGTCAATAGTTCCTAATACGTATAGTGAGAAATCTTCAGGATTTAGTTGCAATTGCTCTGCAGTAAACATGAGGTAGTATAAAAAATCTTCTGCAGTTTCATGAACAAAGGTGTTGCAGATTTTTAAAGTCCCATTTTGCACAGCAATTAGATGAAAATTGGTCGTATTAACATAAACAAAAACAGTTGGCTTATCGTTGTTTTTTTCTTTTTGAAGTAGTTGCTCTACAAGCAATGTAGTGGCATGATAATATTCAAAACTGCCAAAACGCTCAAAAATGTAATTATTGATATTAGCATACGGAACATATACATTGATCAAGTCATATTGTTTTATGCTATCGTGTGTAATAAAATCTGTGGCCAATGTTTTGATAGCATAGCGAAGATATTCTTTTTGATTGCTAGGATCAAACAACGCTTTTGGGACAAAGCCATACAGATCATTATCGTAGATGACCTCTATTTTTTTGAAGTCACTTTGTAATAATGGATTGTTATCAAATTCTCGTGTAAGTGCTTGCAGCGTTTGCTCGGGTGAAAACTTTGCTTTAAAAGAGGATACTTCTATTTTTTCAATAAAATTGGTGTCACAATTTATGATACAAAAAGAAAATCCATTCAGGCTTATCTGAATGGATAGTCTTTTTATAATGTTAGTATCGTTATTGTGCAGCTTCTTCAGTGTCATAAGATACCGGCCAGTTTCCGACCGTATTTTTTACTTCTCCCATAGATCCGACTACAATATGTGCGCCATTTACGCCATCTACAGAAATCGTTTCTTTTTCCTGAAACAATAGGTCTTTATCCTGATCACTTAATAGATCATCTTTCGCAATTTTTGCTTCAAAAACCTGAATTCTAAGTTCGTTTTTCAAAACATGTCCAGCATTGATCGCAACTTTTGCAGTCATACCATCAACATTCACAGTATTCATAGTTTTGTAGCGAGTACTACTTTTAAACAAAGAATCTTTAACAGAAGCATAGCCTAAAGTATCGATAACGATAGTATCTTTAGGTTCGTCAATCTTAAGAATCTTATTAAAACGCGTAAAACTTGAGTCTCTACGTTGTGTCAACGTAAATTGTGCCGTATCAATAAATGCAACAAGTTTGTCAAAGTCTTTTTGGAATTTTCCAGTAACTGTCTGGTGTGCAAGTTCTGCATTTCGGATATCTTTGAGGTGTTCTACAGCCACTTTGTAACGTTGTTTTTTGACTTTGTTGAATTCTACAGGACCAATAACAGATTGGTATACAAGATAAGCCAAAAACCCTATGACTACCCAAAGTACTAATTGAAGAACTATTCTCATTTTTACGTTAGATTTTATTTGTTGTTTCGATATCAACAAAACTACAATTTTTTTTGAATCGTAAAAGTATATCGGCTAAAATTTAGGGTATCTTTGAGATTTGAAGCAAGATTGCTTCATGTTCACCGTAATAACTTAGACTTTTTTTGCGGTATAGAACATATATTATGACAGAAAGCACGTTTTATACATTACTCAAAAATGATTTTCCGCATCAAACGACCATCAAACAAGATGTAGTTTTGCAACAGTTGGCCAAATTTATTTTGGAAGATAAAAGAGAATCACTCTTTTTATTAAAAGGATATGCCGGTACAGGAAAGACAACACTTATGGGAACTTTGGTCAAGAATTTGGGATTGATAAAACGACATGCTATATTATTAGCACCAACAGGACGCGCTGCCAAAGTCATTAGTAATTATTCTGGGAAACAAGCACAAACCATTCATCGAAATATTTATTATCCCAAAAAAACAAATAATGGAGGAGTTGCTTTTCAGCTAAAGCAAAATAAATGTCGAAATACCTTATTTATTATAGATGAGGCCTCCATGATTCCTGATACGCCGAGTGATAGTAAGTTGTTTGAAAATGGATCATTATTAGATGATTTATTACTATATGTCTATTCTGGACATGGTTGCAAAGTGCTTTTTATTGGTGATACAGCCCAGTTACCCCCTGTGAAATTAGAGGTCAGCCCGGCATTGAATGCAGGGACTTTAGAACTTAATTTTAATAAGGAGGTCATAGAAATTGAATTGGATGAAGTAGTGCGTCAAGCTGCGGATAGTGGAATTTTAATGAATGCAACAACGATCCGAGAACAGCTTCATTCCGGATATTACGATGATTTTAAATTTGATATTGAAGGGTTTTCTGATATTACCCGGTTGATTGATGGGCATGAAATTATGGATGCTATTAATGATGCTTATAGCAATTTGGGGCAGGAAGAAACAGTGATTGTTGTACGATCAAACAAGCGTGCAAATTTATACAACCAACAGATACGTTCTAGGATTTTATTCAAAGAAGAAGAATTGGCGTCTGGAGATTTCTTGATGGTGGTCAAAAACAACTATTTTTGGTTAGATAATACCAGCGAAGCAGGGTTTATTGCTAATGGTGATATTGTAGAAATACTTGAGATTTTTGCCTTCAAAGAATTGTATGGTTTTCGTTTTGCTGAAGTAAAAGTACGAATGGTAGATTATCCCAATCAAAAACCTTTTGAAACCGTCGTGTTGTTGGATACTATTACGGCGGAAACACCATCATTACCCTATGAAGAATCGAATAGGTTGTATCAAGAGGTAATGAAAGATTATGCGAATGAAAAATCAAAATATAAACGCTTTTTGAGTGTGAAGAATAATAAGTATTTTAATGCCTTACAGATAAAGTTTTCTTACGCTATAACCTGTCATAAATCACAAGGTGGCCAATGGCAAAATGTTTTTGTTGAGCAACCGTACTTGCCCAATGGACCAGATAGCGACTATCTGCGCTGGTTGTATACTGCTACTACTAGGGCACAGGCACAATTATACCTCATTGGATTCAAGGATGATTTTTTTGTTTGATACTAATACTTGTACCGTCTTAAGGATCTTTTTTATTGGTTTTTTTACTGTAACTGTTTGATTTTTAATTGTAGTTAATTCCCTAAAACAATTGTTAAATACCTCTTGGATTTATTAGTAAATACGCTATTTTTGGGCTAGCAAAATCTACTTATGTCTAAAAAAGAAAAACTAAAAATCATCGCTATGATACCTGCGCGCTATGGAGCATCCCGATTTCCGGGGAAATTGATGCAGGATCTAGGTGGTAAAACAGTGATACAGAGAACTTATGATGCAGCCCTCAAAACAGAATTATTTGATGCAGTCTATGTAGTTACTGATAGTGATATTATCTATAATGAAATTACATCCAATGGCGGTGCTGCCATTATGAGCAAAAAAGAACACGATTGCGGTAGCGATCGTATAGCCGAAGCTGTTGCAGATATGGATGTGGATATTGTTGTCAATGTACAAGGTGATGAACCCTTTACAGAAAGGGAAAGCTTAGAAAAGGTTCTACAAGTTTTTTATGAAGAGGATGCGGATCGGATCGATTTAGCTTCTCTCATGACGCCTATGAAAGATGCGGAGGATATCAATAATCCCAATAGCGTAAAAGTTATCGTAGATAAGGATAATTATGCCTTGTATTTCTCTCGTTCGCCATTACCATACCTTCGTGATACTTCAATAGCATATACGTATTATAAGCACAAAGGCGTCTACGCTTTTAGAAAACAAGCAATCATGGATTTTTATCGATTGCCAATGCGAGAGTTAGAAGCTTTAGAAAAAATCGAATGTATTCGATATTTAGAGTATGGGAAGCATATCAAAATGGT
>CAZYRG010000283.1:0-4122 GCA_964650425.1 uncultured Flavobacteriaceae bacterium | reverse complement strand
ACTCTTAGGTTACCGATCGTTGTTAGATTTGTAATAGTTCCAGCGGTAATCGCACCGTTAGGAATAATTTCTGTTTTGTTCTGAAAAGTTTCTAGCACAGTTACAAAGACAGAGATTTCTTTTACGAAGCCTAGTTTTCCTTCGGTTTCTATTAAATCTCCCACCTTGAATGGACGGAATATGAGTAACATCACTCCGGCAGCCATATGACCTAATGATCCATTAAAAGCCCCTCCAATGGCAAGTCCAACAGCTGCGAGCAATGCCGCAAAAGTTGCTGTCGGTATCCCTACAATTCCTGCGATAGAAATAAATAGTAAAAACTTCAATAAAAAGTTTACTAAAGTAACCAAGAAAGGCTTTAAGGTACTGTCAACATTACTTCTGTCAAACCCTTTTTTAATGGCTTTCATGATCATTTTGATAATCCATAAGCCGACAATAAGTGCTAGAATACCCCCAAGTATTTTTAATCCATATTGACCAACCCCTTCTTGGATGGCTCCAAAAAATCCCCCTAATGAATCTAGAATTGTTCCCCCAGCTTCTGATCCTACATTTACGGCACCATCCACTACTTTTTCTGTTGTTTGCATTTTTTTGTTTTTAGTTAGATAAAATTGTTGAAAGATGTGAAATAGCTCGACCACATCTTTACGTACCTTCAAGAAAAAATATTTAGAATCCTTTATAAAATCGATGAGCAAATTCAGTCATATTAAAACGACAAAAAGCAACGAATGTCGCTTAATGACGTTTTTTTGAAAAGAGTGTGTGTACGGGTGTTTTTTGTAGTAATGCGTGCTAAATATGGACTATACTGCTTTTTCGGCAGCTATTTGGGCGATTTTCACAATAACTTCTACGGCTTTTTGCATGCTTTCTACAGGAACATATTCATAACGACCATGGAAATTATGTCCGCCAGCAAAAATGTTTGGGCATGGTAAGCCTTTATAACTGAGCTGAGAGCCGTCAGTGCCACCACGTATGGGTTTTATAATTGGAGTAATGTCTACAGCTTTCATTGCTTCTTCTGCAATATCTACAATATGCATTACGGGTTCTACCTTTTCGCGCATATTAAAATATTGGTCTTTGATTTCGATGCTAACTGCTTCTTTTCCATGTTGTGCATTGATTTCTGCAGTAAGTTTTCTCATCATTTCCTTCCGAGCTTCAAAATGATCCAAATCATGATCTCGAATGATGTAATGAAGTTTGGTTTGTTCTACATTTCCTTCTATATCATGTAAATGGAAGAAACCTTGTCGATCTTCGGTATGCTCAGGCGTTTCTAATCTGGGTAATGAATTGATGAAATCTTGGGCGATGTACATACTATTAATCATCTTGCCTTTGGCATAACCAGGGTGCACAATTTTTCCTTTTACTGTAACCACAGCCCCTGCTGCGTTAAAGTTCTCATACTCTAATTCGCCAATCTGACTACCGTCCATAGTATAGGCCCATACTGCACCAAATTTTTCCACGTCAAACAAATGTGCGCCTCGACCAATTTCTTCATCGGGAGTAAAGCCAATTCTAATCGTACCATGTTTGATTTCTGGGTGTTGTACAAGGTATTCCATCGCAGAGATAATCTCGGTGATTCCCGCTTTGTCATCAGCTCCTAACAAGGTAGTGCCATCGGTAGTGATGAGCGTTTGTCCCTTGTATTGTAGTAGGTCGTTAAAATCCTTTGGCGATAATATGATTTCTTGAGCGGCATTTAGGATAATATCAGCACCATCATAATTTTCTATGATCTGCGGATTCACATTAGCTCCTGTAAAATCGGGAGTGGTATCAAAGTGCGAAATAAACCCTATGACAGGGACCTCATGAGGTACATTAGATGGGAGTGTAGCCATAATGTAGGCATGCGCATCGATAGTGACATCTTGTAAACCGATACGCTTTAGTTCTTCTACCAAAGCATTAGCCAAATCCCATTGTTTTGCAGTACTGGGGGTGGTGTTGCTTTCTGGATCACTCTCAGTATCTACAGTAACATAGCTGATAAAACGGTCAATAAGATGTTGTTTTTCGATCATAGTTTGGTGTTTTTATCAAATTTAGTGATCCTATGGTTGTTATTCAAATACGGTTTTAAATTTGAAGGCTTTCGAGAATATTTTTATATCTTACTTTAAAATTTAAAAACATATTAAAAATGCTAGAACAATTCAGAAAATTCGAAATTCAGAAATCAAATAAAATAGTAGGTGGTAATTCGGACGTAGGTGGAGATGTAACTGTTAAAACAAGGGTTGGACAAGGAGGATTAGTCAACTTAGCTATGGGTAAAGATAGTATGGGATAATATAAAATATTCTTGTTATCTAGTGCACGTTTTAAAATCAGAAATATAAACGTTAATTAATTCATTAGATTTTGATTCCGCTTTTACATAAGATGAATTATTTTAGAAAATACAACATAGTACTTTTTGTACTTTTAATAGCTAATCATGTTTATGCACAATCTAATAAACAAAATACCTATGTCATTGTCCATGGCGCATGGGGAGGTGGATGGGCTTTTAAAGCGGTAGATTCAATGCTTACTAGTACTGGAGCTAAAGTTTACAGACCTACGTTAACAGGACAAGGAGAACGTGTGCATTTAGCATCTACAGCTGTTGGTTTAGAGACGCATATAAATGACATCGTCAATACGATTCTTTTTGAAGAATTGGATCAGGTGATTCTTATTGGTCATAGTTATGCAGGGATGGTTATTACTGGTGTCGCTGATCGTCTACCAGATCGAATAAATAAACTCGTATATATGGATGCGCTTGTTCCAGAACATGGCGAAAGTGCCGAAATGATTATGGGAACTTTAGGTGGTGGACACCTTCAGGTAATCGACGGACACATTATTCCACCTTGGGTCAAAGAAGGTACTTTGCCTCCTAAAGATGTACCGCATCCCGCGAAAACTTGGAGTGATACACTTGAACTTAAGAACACATCACGATTAAAAATTCCTAGCTACTATATACTGACTGTAGAAGAAGGTACATCTCCAGAACAAGATCGTTTTGCATCACAAGCCAAGAGAGCAAAAGAGAAGAACTGGACGGTACGACAGTTGCAAGCAGATCACAATCCGCAATGGTCAGCACCAAAAGCCTTAGTGCAACTATTTTTGGAAATTGCAAAATAGAAAAAACTGTTAGTGCCATAAGGAAATCTATTAGCAAGACCTGCTTTCAAAACGAGATTTTTCCGTAGTTTTGAGATCAAATACGTTGTTTATGAAAATTGTTATATCGCCAGCAAAATCATTGAATTTTGAATCATCATTACCCACAGATCAATACACAAATCCTGACTTTTTGGAGGAATCAAAGGTGCTGAATACGATTTTACAGAAAAAATCACCCAAAGCACTTTCGGAGCTAATGCACATTAGTGATAAGCTCGGAGAACTTAATTGGCAACGTAATCAAGCTTGGGAATTGCCTTTTACTACCGATAATGCACGACCTGCCGTTTATGCGTTTAATGGAGATGTCTATAATGGGTTAGATGCCTATACAATTCCGCAAGAAAAACTACCACAATTACAAGACACATTGCGTATTTTGTCTGGGCTGTATGGAGTTTTAAAACCCTTGGATTTGATGCAGCCGTATCGTTTAGAAATGGGAACCAAATTACCAGTAAAAAAAGCCAAAAACCTTTATGAGTTTTGGCAGACAAAACTTACAGCAAAACTCAATGAAGAGTTGAAAGATGATGAGCTTTTTGTGAATTTGGCGAGTACAGAATATTTCAAAGCGGTAGCAGCAAAAGAGTTAAAAGTTCCTGTAATTGCGCCGATTTTTAAAGATTGGAAGAATGATAAGTTAAAAATCATCAGTTTTTTTGCCAAAAAAGCACGTGGTATGATGGTGCGTTATATTTTGGATACAGATGCTAAAACTTTGGACGACATCAAAGGATTTAATTATGATGGGTATGGTTTTAGTGAAGAGTTTACCACGAATGAAAATGAACCTGTGTTTGTAAGATAATTTTCAGGTTTCAGGTATTGGGTGTCGGCCGTCAGCATTATATTTCTTTCGGCAGAGCCGAAAAAACCCAAAACCCAAAACCCAAAACCCAAAAC
>CAZYRG010000282.1:0-4133 GCA_964650425.1 uncultured Flavobacteriaceae bacterium | reverse complement strand
ATTTGCAATAGATCACAGATGTAATAGATTTTCCAATGCATAAAGCGGGTTTAATGAATACATAATAAAAAAGCTGTCACAATTTTGTGACAGCTTTTAGTATTTTGAGGCAAAGTTTATATTTTGAAATTATGGGATCAAAACATCTTTAATTACATGAACAATTCCATTAGAAGCTTGAATGTCTGCAATTAGAACTTCGATAGTGCCGTTTAGCAATACTTTTCCATCTTTCATTTCAATAGTAATATCACTTGTTTGAGCCGTTGTAATTGATCCCTTTTCTAATAGAGCAGCTGCACCATATGTGCCAGCTCTTCCAAAACCTCCTGGTGCTACATGGTATAATAACACTTCTCTTAGCAGGTCTCCATCAGGAATAGCATCTAATGCTTCAAAAGCAGCATTTGTTGGAGCGAAGACCGTAAAACCTCCTTCTCCTTGCAATGCACCTACTAAGTTTGCAGCATCTAAAGCCCCTACCAAGGTGGAAAAATCAGGGTTAGAAGTTGCGATATCAACGATAGACGGTAATGTTGAAGGTGGAATTAATACATCTGTAATTACATGGATGATACCATTAGATGCTTCGATGTCGGTTGTAACAACTTCAACGATACCGTTTAAAAATACTTTATTTCCTACAGCTTCTATAGCTACTGTTTCGCCTTGTAATGTAGTAAAAGTTTGTGTTTCTAATAAGGAAGCCGCATCAAGTGCTCCGGCAGCTACGTGGTACAATAAAACTTCTTTCAACGCCTCTCCTGATGGGATTTCGTCTAAAGCATCGAAGGCACTATTTACCGGTGCAAATACGGTAAATGGTCCATCACCTTGTAACGCTTCTACGAGCTCCGCAGCTTGCAATGCTCCAACTAGTGTTGAAAAATCAGGATTGGAAGTTGCGATTTCTACAATAGAAGGCAATGTTGGCTCCGCAGGTGGAATTAATACACCAGTGATCACATGAATGATACCGTTAGACGCTTTTACATCAGCAGTAACAACTTCCACGCTTCCGTTTAATAATACTTTTCCATCTACGACTTCAATAGTTACTTCTTCGCCTTGTAGGGTAGTAACTGTTTTCTTTTCTAATAAAGAGGCTGCATCAAATGCTCCGGCAGCTACGTGGTATAGTAATACTTCTTTTAACGCATCTCCCGATGGGATTTCATCTAAAGCATCGAATGCACTGTTTACTGGTGCAAACACCGTAAATGGTCCGTCACCTTGCAATGCTTCTACGAGTTCTGCAGCTTGTAATGCTCCTACGAGTGTTGAGAAATCAGGGTTTGATACCGCAATCTCTACGATAGATGGTAATTGCATTCCTCCAGGAGTAGCTGTCCAATCTCCAGCACTACGACCGTCATTATTGAATAAGTGGAAAGGTCCCGCAATAACACCATCGGCATCAATACGACCAAAGCCTTTTACATAACCAACACCCGGAATTCGTGTAAAGAGGTATACAATTTCGTCTCTGATAACCACACCAGAAACTCGCGCTCTAGCATCATCACCAAGATCTAGTATTCCTCTAAAAATTTTGAAGCGTCCAAAATCAAATGTAAATTTAAATTTTAGGTCGGCTGCTAGTTGTGCTCCAGCGGCAGGTCCTTGAGTTACTTCTGCTTCAAAAGTGTATTCTAAAATGTCATTTTTCTTTGCTGTAGCGCCTTTTGAGGCTTTCTTTCCAAAAACCTCTTTTTCAAAATCTTCATAGCTAAATTCTTCTCCCTCTACAAACTGATCGGCCATCATGTCCTCAGCTTCTAGTAATGCTAATTCCTCATCGCTAGGCAATTCTGAAATGGTTTCTTCTTCAGGTGTTGTAACATCATTGTCTTTGTCACAGGCTACAAATCCAACTCCGACAAAGAGTAGAACTAGTGTTTGTAATGCTAATTGTTTCATTGATTTTTTCATGGTTTGTTTGATTTTAATTAATGATTTATTTTATTGTGAATTATTTATTTTGTTTAAGATTGCTTTGCATGACTTAAACAATCTATATTTAGATATTCCTCCTTGTATTTTTTATTTTAACAACTGTTTAACTTTTAGGGTGCTTGTATTGAGGTGTTTGCTAGGGGTATTTTTTTTTGGTGTCTTTTTTTAACAATACGCGGATACAGTGGTAGTACATATAAAATGGTTTTTGCTTTTTCATTCATAAGCTTTTTTGAAGTGTAAAGTGTAGGGTTTTGTGTATTTTTGAGACTAATTCATTTTAAATACTTTTTTATGTCAAAAACCTATTATGATCCGGCGGATTTACGCAAGTTTGGAAAAATCACAGAATGGAGTGAGGAGCTTGGGAACAAGTTTTTTGAATACTATGGAAAAGTGTTTGAAGAAGGGGCTTTGTCCGAACGCGAAAAATCGTTAATCGCTTTGGCAGTATCTCATGTAGTACAATGTCCGTACTGTATCGATGCGTATACCAAAGATGGTCTGCAACGTGGTATCGATAAAGCTGAAATGATGGAAGCAGTACATGTGGGAGCAGCAATCAAAAGTGGTGCAACACTTGTACATGGCGTACAAATGATGAATAAATACGATAAATTATCAATGTAATTTAAAGTTTGAAGTACGAATTACGATTTACGAAAGCAGAGTATCAGAACTTAGTGGAACTTTTAATTCCAAAAACTCATAACCCTGAACTCATAACTCATAACTACAATAGATGGCTACAAAGTCCTTAACGGCTAGGAATAATGACTTAGCACATACCGATAAACAGTTAGAAATTCTAAATAATGGAATTTTTCAAGGTGGAGAATTGCCTTATTTTAAAGATAAGATTGGGGAAACAGGACAGTTTCCTCTAAAGCCCAAGAAACTGGAAATTCTACAAATTAATGTGGGCTATATGTGTAATCAGGTGTGTTCGCATTGCCATGTAGATGCTGGGCCGGATCGCAAAGAGATTATGACACGTGAAACGATGCAGCAGTGTCTGGATGTGATCAAAACGACTGGAGCACATACACTAGATCTTACTGGAGGCGCTCCAGAGATGAACCCCAATTTTAGATGGTTTGTAGAAGAAGCTGCTAAGGCGGGAATTAAGGATTTTATTGTGCGTTCTAATCTTACGATTATTTTGGCCAATAAAAAATATCACGATCTCCCTGAGTTTTTCAAAAAGTATAATATTCATGTAATCTCTTCGATGCCGTATTACAAAAGAGAGAAAACAGATAAACAACGCGGGAATGGTGTTTTTGATAAATCTATAAAGGCATTGCAAATGCTCAATGCAGTGGGTTATGCACAAGAGGGGACAGGGTTACGATTGGATTTGGTTTATAATCCATCAGGAGCGTATTTGCCAAGTAATCAAGAAGCCATGGAGCATGATTTTAAAATTGCGCTCAAGGAAGATTTTGGAATTGATTTTGGCCAACTTTTTGCGATCACCAATTTGCCAATCAGTCGTTTTTTGGAGTATCTAATCGCTTCTGATAATTATGAAGATTATATGTATGCGCTTGTAGAGGCGTATAATCCTGAGGCCGTAGCTAATGTGATGTGTACTAATACGATTTCAATAAGTTGGGATGGCTGGTTATATGATTGTGATTTTAATCAGATGCTCAATCTCAAAGTAGCTTCAAAAGTACAACATATCAAAGATTATAATGAAGAGCTGTTACAAGGACGTACTATCGTGATCTCGCAACATTGTTACGGCTGTACAGCTGGAGCAGGAAGTAGTTGTCAGGGAACGGTAGCTTAGGCTTATTTTTTATTGATACTCTTTATTAGTGCATTGTTCTTCTATGTAATATTGTAAATGATTGATGTATCAAAAAGCCAGCAAATTATCACATTATTAAATTAAAACATTAGTACATTTTTACATTGGTAGATTATATCATAGTAGGTTTTGGATTGGCAGGAATGGCTTTTACAGAGCAGCTGCGCAAAAACAATAAATCCTTTGTTGTGATTAATGATGACTCGCAACTAGCTTCGCGAGTAGCGGGAGGACTCTATAATCCTGTAATCTTGAAACGTTTTACCATGGCTTGGGACGCACCACAGCAATTGGAAAAAGCAATGGATTTCTATGAAACTGTTGAAACCTACTTAGAAGAAAACTTCAAATCTTCCTT
>CAZYRG010000281.1:0-4155 GCA_964650425.1 uncultured Flavobacteriaceae bacterium | reverse complement strand
CATTAAATACATTTACATATTCATAATCTTAGGTAAACCAATTGGTACACTATTACATTAAATACATTTACATATTCATAATCTTAGGTAAACCAATGAGTTCACTATCACATTAAATACATTTACATATTCATAATCTTCACCAACAACTCTTTGAGTAAATCTCCTGATGGCATATTGGTGGCACCAACTCCTTTGCTTTTTACATCAGCTTCTCGTAATAATCCGATAATTTGGCTTACTTTTTTCATAGGGTAATTCTGGGCCGCAGTACTATAATCACTCACAAAATACGGGTTGATTTTTAGTTTACTAGCTACATTTCCTTTGGATTTATCCCCTAATCCATGATATTGTAATACTTGCGAGAAGTAACCAAATAGGAGTGAAATCGTTACTACCAAAGGGTTATCTTTGGGATTCTGGGCGAAATAATTAATGATACGATGCGCTTTAACGATATCGCGGGTCCCAATCGCCTTGCGGAGCTCAAAATTATTAAAATCCTTGCTGATCCCTATATTCTCTTCAATTTGTAAAGCAGTGATTTGGGTTCCTTCTGGAAGAATAATTTGTAATTTCTCTAATTCATTATTGATTTTGCCCAAATCTGTCCCCAAAAATTCAACAAGCAACTGCGTAGCTTTGGGCTCAATACCATATTTCTTACTTGCCAATACTTCCTGTATCCAGCCTGAAACCTGATTTTCATACAGTTTTTTACTCTCATAAATCAATCCTGATTTCTGAACAGCTTTGTAGAGTTTCTTACGCTTATCAATTTTCTTGTACTTATAGCAGACCACCAATACTGTTGTGGGTTGTGGGTTTTCGGCATAACTCACCAATTTTTCTATAGTTCTAGAAAGATCCTGCGCTTCTTTGACAATGACCACCTGTCGTTCTGCCATCATGGGATAACGTTTGGCATTACTCACAATATCTTCCACACTTACATCCCTACCATACAAGACCATTTGGTTAAAACCTTTCTCCTCTTCTTGCAAGACATTCTTCTCGATATACTGTGTAATCTTATCTATAAAGTAAGCCTCCTCACCCATTAAAAAATAAATAGGCTTGATGTTACCTTGTTTGATATCTGTAACAATTTTTCTAGGTTCAGTCATTTAAAAATCAATTTCCAATATTTTAAAATCCAAATTCCAACTACACTGATGCTACATCAAGAAATATGAACAGAATTTTATCACTTTATATGGAATTTGTGGTTTGTTATTTGTTAATTTGAAAAGATGAAGCAACTCAATTTTCCTGCTTATACTTTTCGGATCAAAAATAGCGAAAATAAAACGGCTATTTTTGACCCAATTCGTAAAAAATTTATCATTCTCACTCCCGAGGAATGGGTACGTCAGCATACACTTCAGTTTTTGATGCAGGAAAAAAAGTATCCTATAAGTCTAATTAATGTAGAAAAAACTATCAAAATCAATGGTTTGACGAAACGCTATGACATTATCATTTTTAATTCCGATGGCAGTATTTTTTTAATCGTCGAGTGCAAAGCTTCCAAAATAAAAATCACGCAAAATAGTTTTGACCAAATTGCACAATATAACCTAGCCCTCAATGCAAACTATCTTATGGTGACTAATGGATTGCAGCATTATTATTGTCAACTAGATTATGAACAAGAAACCTATCATTTCTTACAGGATATTCCTGTTTATAAATAATCTTAGTATTTTTACAACCGTTGAAAATCGCAATTGTCATATTAAACTGGAATGGTCGTTCGCTATTGGAGCAATTTTTGCCATCCGTCACTAACTATTCCAAAGAAGGGACCGTATATGTCGCGGACAATGCTTCTACGGATGATTCCATTTCATTTCTTAAAACTGAATATCCAGATGTACGCATTATTCAGAATGCTACTAATGGTGGTTATGCCAAAGGGTATAATGATGCACTATCGCAGATCGAAGCGGATGTTTTTTGCTTGTTAAATAGCGATGTGGAGGTCACCGAAAATTGGTTACAACCCATGCTATCGGTTTTTGAAAAACACCCGAATGTAGCAGCGACACAACCAAAAATATTAGATCATAAACGCCTTGCCTATTTTGAGTACGCAGGAGCTGGTGGCGGCTATATTGATCAATTTGGCTATCCATATTGTCGCGGACGTATATTTGAAAGCATTGAAGAAGACACGGAACAGTATAACGATACTACTCCCATTTTTTGGGCCAGTGGTGCCTGTTTATTTATTCGGAAAAATGTATTTGATTTGCTAGGTGGTTTTGATGAAGATTATTTTGCACATCAAGAAGAAATAGATCTCTGCTGGCGAATCCATCATCAAGGACATCAAATCTACTATGTTGGCACCAGTACGGTTTTTCATGTTGGTGGCGCTACCTTAGATGCTCAAAACCCACGTAAAACATATCTGAATTTTAGGAATAGTCTTTTTAACCTAGTGAAAAATGTTCCGGGATTCCATGCTCCCTTTATTATTTTATTCAGAATGCTATTAGATGGAATTGCAGGACTCAAATTTTTAGTAGAAGGAAAATTTCAACACTTTTTTGCAATTCTCAAAGCACACCTACATTTTTACCTTAAGTTTTTTAAATTCTTAAAAAAACGGAGTAAAAGCAAGAAAAAAAACAACTATTACGAACGCAAATCTATCCTCTGGAGCTATTTTATTTTAAAAAATAAAAAATTTAAAAAATGATTGGCTTTATGCTTTTGTCATCCACAAAAAATACGCTAATTTCCCAAAACGAAATTGGGGGCGATTATTTATTTTGTTAAACTTTATCATAACATAAAATAATGTTAACAAATCAATCACACGTCACATTTCTTGAATTTTTGAGTTATTATACATAGAAATCATATTTAAATTAATTTTCGAACATGAAAAAAGCAATGTTAATTGGAGCCACACTAGCTATCGTATTTTCTTCTTGTGTATCTAAGAAGAAGTTTGCAGCAGTGGAAGCAAAACAAAAACAAACTAAAGACCTTCTGAATACTGCAACAGTAAAATTAAACGACTGTTTGGAGGAAAAAGCAGGTTCTACCTCTCGTGTACAAGCGTTGGAAGATCAAATCAACACGTTAAAAAACACCAATGCTGCGTTGCTTAACAACGTAGGTAATCTAGCAACACTCTCTACCAAAGAGGCAGAGAACCTAGAAAAATCATTAGAAAGCATCAAAGAGAAAGATTTGCAGATCCGTACTATGAACGAAGCGATCAACAAAAAGGATTCTGTAACCCTTGCCTTGGTTACAAGTCTAAAAGGTGCTTTGGGTAATCTAGCAGATGATGATATCGAAGTAAACGTAGAAAAAGGAGTTGTATACGTTTCGATTTCTGATAAGTTATTATTCAAAAGCGGAAGCTTTAATGTAACCAAAAGAGCTAAAGAGGTTCTTGGAAAAGTTGCAAAAGTAGTGAATGATAAACCTGAAATCGAATTTATCGTAGAAGGACATACGGACAACGTACCATACAAAGGAAGTGGATCACTAAAAGATAACTGGGATTTGAGTGTAAAAAGAGCTACTACAGTGGTTCGTATGCTTCAGACAGAATTTAGTGTAGATCCAAAACGTATGACAGCAGCTGGACGTAGTTATTACATTCCAGTCGTGGATAATGCTACGGCCGAAAATCGTGCACGTAACAGACGTACGCGTATTGTAGTAATACCAAAATTAGATCAGTTCTATAATATGATCGAAGAAGGAATGAAAAAAGC
This sequence comes from uncultured Flavobacteriaceae bacterium, assembly GCA_964650425.1. Lineage (GTDB taxonomy): Bacteria > Bacteroidota > Bacteroidia > Flavobacteriales > Flavobacteriaceae > Aquimarina. The sequence continues at coordinate 409 of CAZYRG010000281.1, read as the reverse complement.
TTCAGCTGGAGGCAACTAAAAATAGTATCTTTCCAAAAATAATAAAATCGTCTGAAATTTATTTTCAGACGATTTTTTTTATCTTTTTGTTTTGTTCTAAAATAACGTGAGTTCGGGACAAAAGATTTAATTAACAATAATAAAATCAGGTTATCAATTTTTTGAAGTCAATAACATCTCCCTAAATCCCTCTTCAAAGAGGGACTTTTAGCTCCTCTCCTTTGAAGGCTACTATGTGTACACAAGTATGGATAAAAGAATTTGGGCCAAACCTACTATTAACGGTTCTAAAAATACGATCCAAGAACCCACCGTTCATGCCAATGAAATCAAAAAAAAAAAAAAAAAAAACTGATTAAACCTGGATTATGCATTAAAACTTCGTTATGAAGATCGAAAATGCGATAAA
>CAZYRG010000280.1:0-4160 GCA_964650425.1 uncultured Flavobacteriaceae bacterium | reverse complement strand
TAACACTCTCAAACAATCGCGCTTCTAGTCCGAGCTCTAGTTTTGTTTTCTCTGACAATGGATTTTCATAATCTAGATTAATCGTGGTTCTGTTACGATCTGTGTCCACAAAATCTGCATAATCATTGATCAAGGCGCCCCCTGAGAAATTGAACAATGCTACTTCTGCATCTTCGAATTCATTGTAATCGATTTCCAGTTCTATGGAATGCCCTTCTTTTTCTAAATCGATTTTATAATCAAAATTATATTGTGACGACAAATTATCACTTGAACTATCAAAAATTTGCATCTGATTTAGGTTTGGAGTTCTTGGATAGGTAATATCCGTGGTACCTATAGTACCTCCGTTAAAAAAATTCTGATTGGTAAAGATAGAGAGTGTATGCTTATCATTGAGGTAATAATCAATTCCAGCTTTCACTAAATTAGAATTACGCTCTTCCAGAAACAGAAAATCTTGATTCACTAAATCATCTGGGCGAAAAATAACGCCTCTGTTTTGGTTTTTGGAAAAATTACCTCCCCAATTACCATAAAAATTGAGTTTTCCCTTGCGATAATTCATATCCAAACCTAGATTGTATTTGGAATTGATCTCATAAGTATATCCCAAATTAACGTTTCCATTAAAACCTTGATTCGCATTTTTATGCAATACAATATTAATGATCCCGCTCATCCCTTCTGGATTATATTTAGCAGAGGGATTCGTGATCAGTTCAATTTGTTTGATAGATGTAGATGGAATCTGCTTAAGGAGCTGCGCCACGGGTACATTAGTCAACTTTCCGTCTACCATAACCCGAACATTTTGATTTCCCCTCAAGGAAATATCACCCGATTGTTGATCGACGCTAACCGAAGGGAGGTTATTCATAATTTCTGAAGCTGTTGGGGCCGCAGTGGTCAGATCTTTTCCGATAGTAATCACTTTTCTATCTACTTTTTGCTCGATTGTAGATCGCTCTGCAACAACAGTTACCTCGTCTAGCGCTGTAGTATCTTCTTCTAACTGAATACTACCAAGGTCAACCTTACGTTTCTTTTTGGAAACTTCAATAGTCGTGTTATAGGATTTGTATCCTATATACTGAATGCTAATAGTATTTTTCCCAAAAGGGATATCTGCAATTTCAAATACTCCAGATTCATTGGTAATACCTCCTGTGAGTACGTTGTCTGATACATCTTTTATCACAACAGTTACATAAGGCAAGGGAGTTTGAGACTTTTGATCGATTACTGTCCCTGAAATGGTACCTGCTAGTTCGCTCTCAGGGTTTGTTTTGGCATTTGTAGTCATGTGCCATAGCACAAGAATACATAGAAATACGTTTTTCATTGTTTAGATTTTTGATTGAATGAATGATATTTTTGTTAAAAACAATACCTTGTATTACATAATAGCTGATTAAACTGTAGTACTAGGTTTTTAACAATAGGCAAATGTAATCAAAATAAAACTACATTTTTAAGTTATTTAACAAAAATCTAACTAAAAAAGGAGGATAGCGCTAGAACTCATCTTGATTCTTATAATTTCATAGAAAATTATCTTTTCATTTAAATGAAAAAAACAGGATGAGTTCTTACAGAAATGATTTAAAAAAGTTCAAACGTGTCTCATCGAATCTTTTCTATGGTAGCTTCTCCTAGTACAATTCCTTTTCGTACATCCGGATCTCCTTTATAAGCCACTGTAGCCTCGCCATAAGCAGTTACCTTCAAATCTTCTTCCACATTTAATTGAAAACTTCCTTCTCCATAACAGGTAATTTTTGTCGCTTTATTGGCGACATCCAACGTATTTATCTTACTCTCTCCATAGGCCGTAAATTTCTGTTCGTTTACTGTTCCTTTTTTAATCTTGATATAACTTTCTCCATAAATAGCCGATTTTAATCGATCGATATCCACCTCATCAAAATAAATTTGTGATGCACCATAAACATTGAGTGTAAATTGATCGGCCTTTAACAACCCTTCACTTGTAAAAGTTTCTTCGCCTCTGAGCGACAATTTTGTCAAGTCTTTATAGGTAATTACCACTTTTGCTATCGTACCATTATATATAGAGCGATTTCCTTTCCAATTTTCATTCTCATATTTTTCGGATTTTGTAATCACTTTGGCTCCTTCAAGATACACCCGGAGTGTTTTTCCTTCCATTTCGGTCTTAAATTTATCCATAGCTATCGTTATATTCTCAACTGTAATAGACTCCTTATCACCTTTTTTGAAAGTCGCACTAATGTGCGGACTCACAATAACCTCATTAAAATCGGTTACTGTAAAAGTTTTTGACTGCGCATGTACTATATTAAAGTTAATAAAGCATACTAATACTGGGAGCGCTAACCACTGAAAAGTTTTTGTTCGTATCATCTGTTTTGTGTTTTGTTTATTTTATAGACCATGGTCCTTATAAAAGTGTTACACTTTTAAGAATGAAATTTATTTAAGTAAGCCGTACTCCAAAAATTAGTGTTCCATCATGTATCTTTCTAGACCTATAACATTGGAGAGACTTCTGTCATCTGACAGCTATAGAATTCATTATTAAGAAGTTTAAAATAAATTATTTAACAATTTTTATCGACAAAAATTACATTTTATCGAAAAGTTAAAAATTATTCAATTAAAGTCTGAATAAAATGATAGGGTTTTACCTTACTTTTAGTACCTTAATCACAAACATCTAGAATCATTAAACATAAAACCACTAAACTATGCAAAAAATACTACCATTATTGGCTTTTGCCTTATTAACTATCAATGCACATTCTCAAAGTGATGAGGACTATTCAAAAATCGTAGATGTTTTAGCTACAAGCTATAACACTAACGATAGTACACTAATTGCAAGTCATTACAATCAAGAATTAAAAAGCGCTTTAATTACTCAAAAAGCAGAAGCTTTTGTTGCAGAAGACGAACCCGTAATATTCCCGATGAATCATGAAAATGATGGAAAAATTATCGCTACCGATCTTATAATGACGGATGCAGATAGTAAAGTATATTATGTAGAATTCGAAAAGAGTGCCAAAATACTGACGTTGGCTTTATCCGAAAGTAAAGAAATTACCGCTATGCAACTTGAAGATTATTAAAATTAGAATTTCTCGAAAGGCGGCAATACTACCCTAACCAAGATATAATACTTAGAATATTTCATTATAATTAAGTATTTAAAATCCCACCTAGTGTGGGATTTTTTATATTCAAATTTAAAACATGAAAACACAAAAATACACTTAATCGATAATATACGTATTTAAACGATAATAAACATATTATTTGATTGATGCATTTAATTATGTTACGGTTTGACCATACTTTTACTACAGCAATACATTTAAAACCAAAAATTATGAAAAGAGTTATACTATCATTCTGTTTTACAATTATATCATTAGCAACATATTCACAAAATCAAGAAGATTATACTAAAATTGTGGATGTAATTAAAACGAGTATTAATACCAATGACAGTACACTTATCACAACGCATTTTCATAAAGAGCTACAACACCAATTAGCGGATCAAAAAGCCAAAGCTTTTGTCTCTGAAGATGCTCCGGATATCATTGACTTTGATCATACAAATGGAAAAATTATTGCGACAGAACTTATCATGAATGACACTGATAATAATGTATATTATGTACAATTCGAGAATGATGTAAAAATACTTACCGTAGCACTATCAGAAGAAAAAGAGATTACTGCCCTACAGTTAGAAGATTATTAAAGATTACCCCTAATCTACCATAACTACCCTCCTAACCAATAGTAGTTTTTAAGAGGCCACCGAAAAAGTGACCTCTTTTCTTATTCCCCTAATTTTAAAAGACTATTAAAATGGTTTTAGTTTAATTAAAAACGTCTCCTCGTGATTAAAACAAAATCTTATAAGGTTTATGCTATTTTCCAAAAAAGAGTTAGGTATCAATATAGGCAACCCATAACATTTAATCGTTTATTTACAGAAATAATGCTTTTAATCGATAAAATATGTTTTTTATCGAAAATATATATAATATTAACATAAAGGTATCATATTTTTTATGGTTTTACCGTACTTTTGTTATAGTAAAAAATTAAACTATGAAAAAAGCTCTCTTAATATTCAGCCTTTCTCTTATCTGCATAAC
>CAZYRG010000279.1:0-4199 GCA_964650425.1 uncultured Flavobacteriaceae bacterium | reverse complement strand
ACATGTCCTAAGCTGCGTGCGAAGGAAAAACGGTGAAAGAAAAAAATCTGGGTCAGAGGGTTTTCTTGACCCTTTTTTAATGCCATTAAATTGGCAGATTGAATAAAAAGTAAATAATTAATTAGTAATATATGTCTGGGTTAATAGGAAAAAAAATCGGCATGACTAGCATTTTCGACGAGAATGGAAAGAATATTCCATGTACCGTTATACAAGCCGGTCCATGTGTGATTACCCAAGTCAGAACCGAAGAGGTAGACGGGTATAGTGCCCTTCAGCTCGGTTTCGATGACAAGGCAGAAAAGCGTGCAAACAAGGCTGAATTAGGTCATGTTAAAAAAGCAGGCGCTTCTCCAAAGAAAAAAGTCGTTGAGTTCCGTGATTTTGAAGGTGATTTTAAATTAGGAGGTACTGTTGATGTGACTCTTTTTAAAGAAGGAGAATTTGTTGATGTGGCTGGTACATCTAAAGGTAAAGGCTTTCAAGGTGTTGTTAAACGCCATGGTTTTGCTGGGGTTGGTCAAGCTACACATGGTCAACATAACAGATTAAGGGCTCCTGGTTCTATTGGTGCTGCTTCATATCCTGCAAGAGTATTTAAAGGAATGAAGATGGCAGGAAGAATGGGTGGCGAACGTGTTAGTGTTCTAAATCTAAGAGTTTTAAAGGTAGTTGCAGAAAAGAACATTATTGTTGTTAAAGGTGCAGTACCTGGTCATAAAAATGCTTACGTAACCATAGAAAAGTAAGGTAATGAAAGTAGCAGTTTTAGATATTAAAGGAAAAGATACAGGTAGAAAGGTTGAACTTTCTAAGGATGTATTCGGTATAGAGCCTAATGAGCATGCCATTTATTTGGATGTTAAAAGATACTTAGCACACCAAAGACAAGGTACGCACAAGGCAAAAGAAAGAGCTGAAATCGCTGGTAGTACCAGAAAGATTAAAAAGCAAAAAGGTACAGGTACAGCTAGAGCTGGTAGTATAAAATCTCCTGTATTTAGAGGTGGTGGTAGAATTTTTGGTCCAAGACCAAAAGATTACACTCAAAAATTGAATAAAAACGTTAAACGATTAGCACGTAAATCTGCTTTAAGTTTAAAGTCAAAAGATAAAGCATTATTAGTTGTTGAAGACTTCAATTTTGAAGCACCAAAAACTAAAGATTTTGTAAATGTTTTGAAATCCTTAGGGATTGAAAACAAAAAGTCTTTAATCGTATTGGGTGACTCAAATAATAATGTATATTTGTCGTCGCGAAATTTCAAAAGTTCTGAAGTTGTAAATAACTCAGAATTAACAACTTACAAGATTTTAAATGCTAAAAGTCTCGTATTGTTAGAAAGCGCGGTAGAAGGAATTGAATCTAATCTAAGTAAATAAGTAGAACATGAGTGTGTTGATAAAGCCAATCATTACGGAAAAAATGACCGCAGATAGCGAGCTTTTTAATCGTTATGGGTTCTATGTTAACCCTAAGGCAAATAAATTACAGATTAAAGAAGCTGTAGAAACTGCTTATGGCGTTACAGTTGAAAAGGTTAGAACTATGAATTACGGTCCGGAACGTCGTACACGTTACACAAAGACTGGAATTCAACACGGTAAAACTAACTCTCGTAAAAAAGCGATAGTTGACGTGGCAGAAGGAGATATCATTGATTTTTACAGTAATCTATAAAGACTAATAATGTCAGTTAGAAAATTAAAACCAATAACTCCCGGACAGCGTTTTAGAGTAGTAAACGGATTTGACGATATTACTACTGATAAGCCGGAGAAAAGCTTGCTTGCTCCGTTAAAAAAGTCTGGTGGTAGAAATAGTCAAGGAAAAATGACCATGAGCCATAGAGGTGGTGGTCATAAAAGAAGATACCGTGTAATTGACTTCAAAAGAGAGAAGCAAGGTGTGGCTGCAGAAGTTAAGTCAATTCAATATGACCCTAACAGAACGGCATTCATCGCTCTTTTAGAATATAAAGATGGTGAAAAGACTTATGTTGTAGCTCAGAATGGTTTGCAAGTAGGTCAAAAAGTAACTTCAGGTAAAAAAGCTACTCCAGAAATTGGAAACGCTTTGTTTTTAAGTGACATTCCGTTAGGAACTATAATTTCTTGTATAGAATTACGTCCTGGACAAGGAGCTGTAATGGCTAGGAGTGCAGGTGCTTTTGCCCAATTAATGGCAAAAGATGGAAAATTTGTTACTGTAAAATTACCTTCTGGTGAAACAAGATTAATTTTAGCAAATTGTTTAGCAACTATAGGAGCTGTTTCTAATTCTGATCATCAATTGTTAGTTTCTGGTAAAGCAGGTAGAAGTAGATGGTTAGGTAGAAGACCTAGAACTAGACCAGTGGTGATGAATCCAGTAGATCATCCAATGGGTGGTGGAGAAGGAAAATCTTCAGGTGGACACCCAAGATCTAAGAATGGTATTCCTGCTAAAGGATATAGAACACGTTCTAAGACTAAAGATAGTAATAGATATATCATCGAACGTAGAAAGAAATAAAAGAAAAAGTAAATGGCACGTTCATTAAAAAAAGGACCTTACGTTCATCATAGTTTAGAAAAGAAAGTTCAACAAAATGTTGAATCAGGTAAGAAAGCTGTAATCAAAACTTGGTCACGAGCTTCAATGATTACACCAGATTTTGTTGGTCAAACGATAGCAGTGCATAACGGTAGACAATTTGTTCCAGTATATGTAACTGAAAATATGGTGGGTCATAAATTAGGAGAATTTTCACCAACACGTTCTTTTAGAGGACATGCAGGTGCTAAAAATAAAGGTAAAAAGTAAGCTATGGGAGTTCGTAAAAAACAAATGGCTGAAAGAATAAAGGCAGAAAAAAAGCAAATGGCATTTGCCAAGCTTAATGATTGTCCTACTTCGCCAAGAAAAATGCGCTTGGTTGCAGATTTAATAAGAGGTAAAAATATTGAAATGGCATTAGCTGTTTTAAGATTTAACCCAAAAGAAGCATCAAGAAAATTGGAGAAACTTTTACTTTCTGCAATAGCAAATTGGGAAGCTAAAAATGAAGATAACAGTGTTGAAAATGCGGATTTGTTTATTAAAGAAATTCGAGTTGATAGCGGAACAATGTTAAAAAGACTTAGACCTGCTCCACAAGGAAGAGCACATAGAATTAGAAAACGTTCAAATCATGTAACAATGATTTTGGGCTCAAAGAATAACACAGAAGCTAAAGCATAATATGGGACAGAAAACCAATCCGATAGGAAATCGCTTAGGAATCATCAGAGGATGGGAATCTAACTGGTATGGAGGAAACGATTACGGAGATAAGCTTGCAGAAGATGACAAGATTAGAAAGTATATTCATGCGCGTTTGTCAAAAGCAAGTGTATCTAGAGTTATCATAGAAAGAACGCTTAAGCTAATAACCATTACTATTACTACGGCTAGACCAGGTATTATTATTGGTAAAGGTGGACAAGAGGTTGACAAGTTAAAAGAAGAGTTGAAGAAAATCACTGGTAAAGAGGTTCAAATCAACATACATGAAATAAAAAGACCAGAGGTAGATGCTCATTTAGTTGCAGCTAGTGTTGCACGTCAAATAGAGAGTAGAATATCATATCGTAGAGCTATAAAAATGGCTATTGCGGCCGCTATGCGTATGAATGCTGAAGGTATTAAAATTCAAATTTCAGGACGTTTGAATGGTGCGGAAATGGCACGTTCAGAATCATATAAAGATGGTAGAATTCCATTATCTACTTTTAGAGCTGATATTGATTATGCATTAGTAGAAGCGCATACTACCTATGGAAGATTAGGTATTAAAGTATGGATTATGAAGGGTGAGGTATATGGTAAGCGTGAGCTATCTCCATTAGTAGGTTTGTCTACAGGTAATAAAGGAGGAAAGAATGATGGTAAGAGAAATCAAAGACAACAACGTCGTAGAAAATAATTAAGGTAAAGAATAAGCTAAGATGTTACAGCCTAAAAGAACAAAATTTCGTAAAGCCCAGAAGGGACGTATGAAGGGACTTTCGCAAAGAGGTCACCAACTTTCAAATGGAATGTTTGGTATAAAATCTTTGGATTCTCATTTCATTACATCCCGTCAAATAGAAGCTGCTCGTATTGCTGCAACTAGATATATGAAGAGGCAAGGACAGTTGTGGATTAAAATTTTTCCAGACAAGCCTATTACAAAGAA
>CAZYRG010000278.1:0-4229 GCA_964650425.1 uncultured Flavobacteriaceae bacterium | reverse complement strand
ATTTTATACTAGATATAGCATAATGTAATATATTTATAGCGAGAACATTATATGAAATAAAATGAAAACAAAATACGTGTTATGCGTTTTTGCTTTTCTTAGTTTTTTCGTTGTAACAGCGCAAAGCAGTGCTAAAGAAAAAATGGAACAAGAAAAAGCGATAAAAAGCAAAAGAACCGTTTTACAACGTTTCGATAAAAAGATAATTCCTAGTCAAGAAGAGCGACAACGACGTATGGATGAGATTCAGTTAAAACGTGAAAGTATCTTAATGCTTATTGATACCTCTAGCGTTATAAAAGATAGACATCGTGCAAAGCTAAAGCAAGATGTTATTGATAATCCTTTTTCGTCCCGATTAAAGAAATTCTTAGACTTATACCCTAGAGAAAAAGCTATTCTTATAGCATCTAGAAACGAAAAATAAATTGGACTTAATTTATACTTCAAAAAGTCTGTCAGCAATGACGGACTTTTTTTGTATCCATAAGCTATTGTAGCTGAAAACGAAAAACAACCCTTACCAGATTATCTTCACGTTTTTTCTTGATGTTTATATTGAAATCAGAGGTGTACAAGGAAGCGCGACCTTCAAGCTGATTGGCATTTTTAGATAGTTTAATCTCAAAAGGTTTTGAGATTCCTTTTAAACGTAAGGAGCCTTTAACCAAATAGCCATTTTCTATTGCAGTCACAGATTCGCTTTTAAAACTGATTCTAGGGTACTTGTCTTCATCAAAGTATTTACTTCCTTTTAAATGCCAATTACGTAAGCTATTATTAGTATCTAGAGTGCTTACAGCTACAGAGCCCTCAAATGATGAGTTTTCTGGATTATCAAAATCGATGCTGCTATTCGATTTAAAACCCATTAAAGATCCTTTTACTTTTTTAGAAACAAACTCAAAACTAATGGTTGCAGTATTAATTTTTGTTTGCGCTATACAGGTCTTACTTATTGTAAGAAACATAAGTATACCTAGTAGAAGATGTTTCATTTGCAATGTGTTTTATAGACACAGTCCTTTTTATAGGATAAACTTACAAATTTTAAAGTGTATTAGGTTTTTTAAAATATCATCATAAAAGAATAGATTAAAACAAGAGGTTTTATGTACTCAGGTAAATTCTTGATTCTATATACCCTAATACTATGCATTGTTTCTTATGGAAATATGTAATATCTTTATAGACTTCCATTTTTATTTGTTTATAAAGCTAATAAAACAGATTAGCTAAAATTTTATTTCCTATGAAATTAAGTTTAAAAAAGAACCTTTTATTTATTTTCTTTTTTACAACATTTTCATTGGTTCAAGCTCATGTTTCTGCTGCCAAAATAAAAACTTTAAATACTACAACTGTAGGAACAATTCCATTCATAACCACATGGCGAACTACTGTAGCTAACGAAACTATTACAATACCCACTACCGGTGGTGGGTATAATTACGTTGTTGATTGGGGAGACGGAGTAACTGCTATTAATCAAATTGGTGACGCCACACATGCATACACAGTTCCAGGTATATACACTGTAAGCATTACTGGAGATTTTCCTCGTATTTTCTTTGACGATGCAGGCGATAAAGAGAAAATATTAACCATAGAGCAATGGGGTAATAACACCTGGACTTCTATGTCTCAAGCCTTTGAAGGCTGTACTAATCTGCAAGGCAATTTTACGGATGTACCTGATTTATCTTTAGTTGATAATATGAGTGCTATGTTTAGCGATTGTGCTATTTATAATACAGCCATGAATAATTGGGATGTGAGCAATGTAACTAATATGGCTGCTCTCTTTGCGAATGCTACAATATTTAATTCTGATATTTCAAATTGGGATGTAAGTAATGTAACTTCTATGAGTTCAATGTTTAATGGAGCTAGAGCATTTAATCAAGACATTAGCAATTGGCAGACAGGTAATGTCATAACAATGCAACGAATGTTTTTTAATTTAGAAGCTTTTCCTGGTGTTTTCAACAACGATATTGGGGCTTGGAATGTGAGTAATGTTACGGATATGAGTGGTATGTTTCAAGGGCAAGAACTGTTTAATCAAGATATTGGAAACTGGAATGTTGCAACAGTAACAAATATGGAACGTATGTTTAGTTTTACCCGTAGCTTTAATCAAGATATTGGGTTTTGGAATGTAAGCAATGTAACTACTATGGAACACATGTTCTCTGGCGATTGGGCCTTTAACCAAGACCTCAATATATGGGATGTTAGTATGGTTACCAATATGGAAAGCATGTTTACTGGAGCTATTGGTTTTAATTCACCTATCGGAAATTGGAATGTAAGTAATGTTATTACAATGGAGGAAATGTTTACTTCAGCTACTATTTTTAATCAAGATATTGGAGCTTGGGATGTTACTAATGTAACTACAATGGAAGAAATGTTTCGACTTGCAGTTTCTTTTGACCAAGATATAGGTGCTTGGAATGTTATTAACCTTATCAATGCCATAGACATGTTTGAAGGGGTTACATTATCCATAGCAAATTATGATTCGTTATTAATAGGCTGGAACGCATTAAACCTTCAACCCAATGTTATATTTAGTGGGGGCAATAGCCAATTTTGTTTAGGTGAATCTGCACGAACCAATATGATTACTACTGATTTTTGGGACATTACAGACGCAGGTTTTGGTGGCTTAGCAGTAGATGACTTAGCCGATCAGACAGTAGTAGATTTATTTGTATTACCAGCTATTACAGGTGAAAATCTAACGGGTAATGAAGCATATTATACAGGGCCTAACGGTACAGGAACGGTCTTTCTTCCAGGAGATGTTATCGCTTTTGATCCAACAGAAACCTATCCCATAACCTTATATATTTATGATGTTTCTGGAGGGTGTGAATCTCAAGAAGATTTTGAACTTACCATTACAACTACAAATGATTTCCTTCCTAATTTTTTTACACCAAATGGTGATGCCGTCAATGATATATGGGATATTTCTAGTATTGAAGATGTCAATGCTCAAGTATTTATTTTTGATAGGTTTGGTAAGCTATTGATACAATTAAATCCTTTGAATAGTTTAGGTTGGGATGGTACGTACCGGGGTATACGATTGCCATCAACGGATTATTGGTATCGCATTGTTTTAAGTGATGGAGAAATACTACAAGGGAATTTTACTTTAAAAAGATAAAGGCGTTAAGAAATGGTATTGCTTTTGCCATACATAAGGCTAGGTCCTATTTGTTTTGGTTAATTGCTTTTTAAAATATTCTTTCCAACTAGGGGTTAAACAGCGTGTATTAAGGGCTCGTTCTAAAAGGTCTTTATTATTCTTATCAGTAAAATAAAGGTTCGTAATATCTTGTATTGAAATGCTATCTTTTTCCTGATGTGTCTGATTGACTTTATCTCCGGGGGCAATTATACCTTCTTTTACTACTCCAAAATAAAACCCTGTTTTTCCAGAGTCTAAAAATAGTTTTATCCATTTGCTATCTCCCATTTTCATCGCTAGTTTATGACAAGGAAAACGAGGTTGTAATGCTTCAAATTCTACTGTACCAATGGCAAATCTATCCCCAACTTGTATGTCTTGTTCAAAAACTCCTCCATTAATGTTTAAATTTTCTCCAAAGTAGCCCCAGGGGAGGTCATTTGTATCTAATTCCTTTTTCCAAAATTCATAATACTCAGATGGATAAACAGATACAGGACGTGTAAGCCCTCCATGCAATTTAAGGTCAGATTGTTGATCACCTTCAATGTTGGTATACGAAACTTGAACAGGAGCAGATAGGGGCGTTTTAAAAATAGAAGTCATAAACTTTCGACCTTCCCATTCCATTTCTTTTGGCTTCCCTACACTTATGGCATCCAATTTCATGTGCTATATAGGTTCCGAAGTGAAAGAAATGTACTCAGGATTAAAAGCGATGTAGCCTTCTATTTTTCTTGACATCGGCAATGCATTTTCGTAGCTCCAAGCAAAATAATTAGCTGTTTTTCCTGCTTTAGGCATCCAATAGGAAGCATCTCCTTTAATAGGGCAGTGGCTTTTTCTTTCGGGTTCTGATGCTATATCCATTATAAGGTCTTCCTTTGGGATATAGAATACTTGGTCATAAACACTTTTACCAACTTCTTTTAGTAGCTTAGCCTTAACGGTAGAAGCAATAACTTCCCCTTGGTAGCTAAATGTCAACTTTCTATTATAATCACCTACTACACAATAATGTCTT
>CAZYRG010000277.1:0-4264 GCA_964650425.1 uncultured Flavobacteriaceae bacterium | reverse complement strand
ATTGAGCAAAAAATGACTATTTTTCGCATGAATCAAAAAAGTTTAAACCACTTCATTAATTACATTAAAACAACAGCATGCTTGACGACATTTTTGACGAAATTAAAGTTTTATTACAAAAAGGAATTACCGAAAAAGGGCATGCTTTTCGGTACTGTACGGTAGCAACAGTGGATCAAAATAATATTCCGCAGCAACGAACAATGGTGTTTCGTGAATTGAGTGAGACTTTAGAACTGTTTGTATACACTGATCAGCGATCTTCAAAAATTAAACAATTACATTCCAATAAACATATCAGTCTTCTTTTTTACGAACCTAAAAGTCGAATTCAGATTAAAATTAATGGAATTGCAGAAATTTTATCAGAAAAAATGACAAAAAAACGATGGGACATGATATCTGATAAAGGGATCAACGATTACTGCACCACAATTGCACCCGGAAGCACCATTAAAGACCCCACAGTTGTTTCATATAATTATGAGCAACCGTATTTTTCTGTAGTCAAAATTACCACAGAAACCATAGAATATCTACGTCTGGATCACCCGAATCATATAAGAGCAAAATACATCTTGGAAGAAAACCAATGGAAAAGTTCTTTTATAGCCCCTTGATCAATAATAATTCATTGTTTTTTGAATTACATCTTGATCACCCGTTGCGCTTTAAACGCTCTTGATGGTGACTGTAAAAAATATACTCCTTTAGATAAGCTAGAGACATCCACAATGCCATCTACAGGGTTTACTTCTTTTTTCAAAACCACTTTACCACTAAGATCTACCAAATAGACGGTCGTTTTTTGAGATAGGCCTGCAACACTAAAGAACGTATTCACAGGATTCGGGAAAATTGCAATATTCGATGTTTCCTTATTAAAATTAACTGTCGACAAGGTACCACCAGCTGGCAAAATCTCCCATTTCTGGTTGTTGTTTGTCGTAGAGTACGCCCAAAGCTGCACATTAGCCCCAGCTGCACCCCTACTCCTATCTGCTGCAGTTTGCAAACAATGTTGCGGTCGTAAATAATACACACCCCCTTCTTCTACGATCTTAAATTTTTGATGATTAGAATTTGCGCTGGTCCATGTGGCGACATTAGCGCCATTATTACATTCTGCATTTGGCACTTCTAGATACCTATCGCTAGCAGCATTTTTTATATTGTACACATTATCCCCTAAATGAAGAAATTCCCAGTTTTGTGATGTATCTCCCGAAGTCACTTCCATCGCCGTATTATTTCCAGATTGCATACTCGAAGCCATTACTTCATTTAGCGCTGGATTTTTGATCACATATTGACCATTTTCGATTAATTGCGGCTCTGTCGGAGGTGGTGGGATATCAGTAAAGCTCCCAGCCCATTTAATGGCTTCTTCAATATGGTTTATAAAATTAGGATCATTTGTATAGTCCCCCTCATTATGTCCAAGTGCGGTGTAGAAAGACCGCCCACCCATATACTCTTTATACCATGACATAGCCCTGGCTTCATCATAAGGCTGGTTACCCGTCTCTTCTACTGTTAGAACTACATTGTTTAGATTTGCATAGAATGCTCCTCCATTACCCTGCCAATAATAATATTCTTCCTTTTTTTCCCATGTATTACTATTTAGGAAAGCAACTGTAGGATGACTCGTATCATTAACAGTCATAACCGCATTAAAATTATTTGACGTGTGATTTGGATCTGTTCGTATTATAGCCCCCACTAATTCATTATAAAATGGCCAACTACCATCACGATAAGTATCTGTAGCAGCATGTATACCAACAAAACCACCTCCGTTGGCAATATACGCTTCAAAAGCAGCTCTCTCGCTTGCATTAAGCAATCCATTTCCGCTTGTATTACACCAGATGACTGCTTTGTATTGCGATAAGTTTTGTGTGGTAAAAACATTCGAATTCTCTGAAGCATCTGTAGACCATAATCCATTATCTTTTCCCAAATCAGTGATCATAGCAATCCCTTCATCAATTGATCGATGCTCAAAACCATTGGTCTCATAGTAGACTAGTACTTTGTCTAACATTACCGGGGTCTGCGCAAAGACCGCTTGCTGAAATATCAGCAATACAGTAAGTATTGGAAATAAAATCTTTTTCATTTGTGTGTTGCTTTTTTTCAAGCCACACATGAATAGGTTAAGTTAATGTAGAAGTTGGATATTTTGATAACGATATTGATGGAAACATATTGCCACAATACGTATTAAACCTACATTATTTATTGAAAAACGAGTTTACGAACTACCAACCACTTGTTTTTTAGTCAAAATCTTCCAAAACCAGTACATCAAATTCCCCACAAAGTGGGGCCAACGTTTCTTTTAAGGTAGAAATAAGTGTAGGACCATATTCTAGATAGAGTTCCGAAAAGTTATTTTTTCGTTCCTGCAGGCTTTTATTAGGAAAAAGTTCGTTTTGCACTGCTGTTAATCGCATTACATGATCGCTAAGTTTTCTTTTTTGTGCTTGAAGCAAGCGTTTTTCTAATACTTCCAAACCTTTCAGCTGCTTCACTTCTTGAGCTTTTACAGCCCCTTCAAAACTTGGATCTGTACTTTTTGCCATTTCATACAATGCCTCAAATTGTTGTGACAAATGTTTTTTTTGCTGCTCAAAATTGATTGGAATATTAGAAATCTGTCGTACTTTATGATTGATGAGTTCATGTGATTTCAAAAACAATTCTTCAATTTCTACCTGTAGTTTTTCGATCTTACTTGCTTGCTTTTGGGAAAGTAGTAGCGCCGAATTTCGCAACAGTAATATAGGGAAAGGCACTTTGACTGTTTCAAAATAGTTTTTTAACTCTAACCAATACGCCAGTTCTCCCCCGCCTCCTATATAGCATAGATTTGGTAATAATACTTCTTGATATAATGGCCGCATTATCACATTGGGACTAAAACACTCTGGCATTTTATGTAAATGTTCTAAAATCGCTTCTTTACTCCACTCCAGATTGGTCTCATGAACCATAAAACGACCGTCTTCATGCACAATCCGCTTTCGGGAGCCATTTTGCAAGTAAAATAAATTAATTTCTCTCGGGTTTACCTGCACTGGATACCCTTTTTCTTTCAAAACAACGGTCTGCTTTGTAACTTCCTTATAGGCAGTTTGCTTCAGTAATTCCTCTTCCATATAGGGAACAAAAAGTTGTTTTTGCGCTCGGGTATGTGCATCTACAATCACTAACCCATAGTCTTGAAATAAGGCATTGGCCAAATACCGGGTCGCATCGGCCAAATTTTGATGTTTTGCATAGCTTTCTTTAAATAAATTTTTGAGCGCCATTGCATTTACTCCTTGTCCAAATACTTTGTCTAAGACTTCAAAAACAGTGTCTAGGCCTTCTGTAGTCAAATCCCCTACAGCACCACCATCAGTACGATTCCATTGGATTTTTTTTCCTTTAAAGTTAAAATAATTGATCTCATCAAAATCATGATCCTCCGTAGCCATCCAATAAATTGGCACAAAATCATAATCGGGATACGCTCTTTTGAGTTGCTCCGTAAGATTAATGGTGGATATAATTTTATATAAAAAATACAAAGGCCCTGTGAACAAATTCAATTGATGGCCTGTAGTAATAGTAAATGTTGTTGAACTACCTAACAATTCGATATTACGAAGGGTAGTATCAGAGGTCGAAAGCGTCTCGTATTGAGACCCCAAGGTCTCAACTAGCGTTGCTCTATGGTGATCAGGGTAGCTTTCGCTTTTTTCTTGAAGTTGTTTTTCAAAATTAATAAGATTAGGGAATCTGTGATACAGTGGAGTTACCTCTTCTTTTCCTTCAAGGTAATCACAAATTAATGATGAAAAGTATTTGGTATCGCGAAATGCAATCGCTTGTTTCTGCATAATCGTAGTAGCTTTTTTTTAAAATGAACCCCTAAGGTCCCTTATCAAAGTTGTCCGAAAAATCATGTTGAACTTACAACAAACTTTCCAGACAACTTAACTACGAAGATAAATCTTTAACTGCTTTTCTTTTTACTGAAGCGCTTTAAACTTTTGCTAATTTCATTTAGAACATAAATTCTTCCTTCAAAAAATCATACAAAAACAAACTTCAATCAAAGAAAAAATATACCCATTTTATTCTGCAGCCACCTCTGATTTAACCTCCAAAAAGCTATATATGTCATCGCGACCAAGACCATTTTCTCTATTAGAAGAGAAATACCCTTTATGTATTTTTTCGTCTATAATAAAAGTGATGTCATCTGCAG
>CAZYRG010000276.1:0-4269 GCA_964650425.1 uncultured Flavobacteriaceae bacterium | reverse complement strand
CGTTCTCTTTCCTTTTTATCGATGCCCCTTTGGTTGTCTTGTAGCTTAAAGTTTCCAAAATTATAGGTGAAACCAAAACGTATAAATTGCGTTTCTGGTCTTCTACGATAAAAGTTATCTTGGTTTAAATACTGCGAAGTATAGGTAGGCACATACTGCTCTAGTATATCTTCTGCTGCTATGGAAATAACAGCTCTATTGTTCCATAATGATTTTCTAAGCCCTAGGGTTAGGTTAATTTGCTCATCGGACACATACGAACCAAATAATAGTTGAGATAAGTATGTAAAAGCTACTTCTCCCGTAAAAGTGCCGTCTTTAGAAAGAGTTACATAATTTGCGATATAAGCATAAACACCATCAACCTCATTCTTAAACGGTACATTATTACTCTCTTCAGCAATAAAGGTCTCGTCTTCATGAAACAAAGAAACATAGGCATAAACATACCAAGGGTTTAAAATTGATTTGCTATAGGTAAGGTCAAGGCCATATGAATTACTGCTAAGTACATTCTGCTTTAATTCTCTAAGCGTAAGGTTGGTATTATCTTGAAACACTAAATCACTAATATTTCTTCCGTTGTCTCTGTAATAGATGTCTACAAAAAACTCACTGTTTAGGGTATAATTGAGGTTAAAATTATTAGAAAAGCTTGGTAAAAGACCTTGGTTTCCCTGTTCAAAATCATTTTCATTTATAAAGGTTCTAAAGGGGTTTAAGTCGTTATACCTAGGTCTATCTAATTTTCTTCCATAATCAAAAGCGAAGCTGTGCTTTTCAGATAAACTATACAAAAGATAGAGTGAAGGAAAGGCTTCAAAAAAATCTTGTGTAGCTGTTTGGTTGGTATTTAACGATGTGCCTGCGGCATCTGTAAGCTCTCCTCTTAGACCTAATTTTGCAGACCACCTGTCCCAGTTTTTTATATAGCTAACATAGGCTGCATATACTTTCTCGTTATAATTAAAATCATCAGACAAAGAAGAATCTACAATCTCATCGCTTGTCCCTGAAAAATTGAAAAAATCAATTTCATTATCAGAATCAACAGAAGAAAATTTTATGCCCGTCTCAAAAGAAGCGTCCCCTATTGGCGTTTCGTAATCTAACTGTCCTGTAAAAATTTGTATGTCTTGATTAGATGCTGTAGTAAAGCCAAAATCTCTAATAAAACTTTGGTTTTCATCAAAATAACGAGAATCTATACGTTGTAAGGATTCTTCGTCATAAGAGGTAAAGTGGGTGTTTAACTTTAGTTTAGCGCCTTCTTTATTAAGTTTTCTAACATAGGCAAAATCGAACGCAAGGTTAGTATTGTCTGCCGCAATACCATTGTCTGTAACAAAGGTTGAATCTATTTGATTTTGTGCGTTTCTAATCTCGGCATCTAGTGAACTCTCAACTTCTTGGTTGGGGTTAAAAGATAGGTTTGAGGTGATGTTTATACTATTCTTATCATCAAAATCATAATCTAAAACCACGGTGCCTGTATGCGCCGTTGTGCTTTTTATTTCTTCATTATTGGTGTCCCAAATAGAAAAAATAGAATTTGTATCATCAATAAAATTAATTCCTTTCGCAGTTTTTCTTAGTTCTCTCTTTGGACTTACACTGTAATTGGCAAAGAGATTTAATTTATCTGTTTTATAATAATGGCTCGTACCAAAACTAAACTTAGGAAAAACGGCTTGTGTATAAGAACCATTTATACTGCCTTTATAGCCCGGCACAACACTTTTATTGGTTATTATATTTAAAATTGGGCCTCCTTCGGCATCATAACTAGCTGGCGGATTCGCTATTACTTCAATAGATTTAATTGCCGTGCCTGTTAGGCCTTGTAATAAATCTTGAACCTCTTCTCCCGAAAGTTGCATCTTTCTATCGTTAAGGTAAACCGTAGCACTTTGCCCCCTTATTTCAAGATCGTTTTGGTTAATAATTACGCCTGGAGTGCTCTTTAAAATATCCCAAGAACTGCCTTGAGAAACGACTGTATTTTCAACATTAAAAACAATTCTATCTGTTAATCTTTGTACTGTTGGCCTACGAGCCGTAACAACAACCTCATCTAAACTTTGGGCTACCTCAGGTATTACTAATGCACCCAATGCAACGTCTTTTTTTACATCTAGTGCTAATGGTTTTGATCCGTTGCCTATATATGTTGCTTGTAAAAGATATAAAGCGGGTTCAATTTCTAAAAGTTCAAATTGGCCGTTTTCAGAAGCCGATGTGCCTTTTACAAAAGTAGAGTCTGTAGCATTTAATAAAAGGATATTCGCAAAAGGAATTAGCTCCTCATTCGTATTAATAACCTTACCTGTAATTTTAAAAGTTTGAGAAAAACAACTTCCTACAGCTAAAAATGCCAATATAAAATAACATTGTGAGTTATTCATCTTTAGGTTTGGGTCTAGTATCAAAACTAAGAAAATATTTCTAGAACTTTTTTATTATGCCTTAGCCTGCTTTACAAAAGAACTATATTTGCATTTCTTATGAAAAAAATTAGAAACTTCTGCATAATAGCCCATATTGACCACGGAAAAAGCACCCTTGCCGACCGTTTGCTAGATTTTACTGGTTCTGTTACAGAACGCGAAAAACAAGACCAGTTATTAGATAGTATGGATTTAGAGCGCGAAAGAGGTATTACCATTAAGAGTCATGCCATACAAATGGAATATACACATGAAGGTGAGGACTATATTCTTAACCTTATTGATACTCCAGGTCATGTCGATTTTTCATACGAAGTTTCTAGATCAATAGCCGCTTGTGAAGGGGCGCTTTTGGTTGTTGATGCTGCACAAAGCATACAAGCACAAACTATTAGCAATTTATACCTAGCCTTAGAGAACGATTTAGAAATTATTCCTGTTCTTAATAAAGTAGATTTGCCTAGCGCAAGCCCCGAAGAAGTTACCGATGATATTGTTGATTTACTTGGCTGCGATGCCGAAGAAGTTATTCCTGCAAGTGCAAAAACAGGTATTGGTATTGAAGAAATTTTAACTGCCATTATAGACCGTATTCCAGCTCCCGAGGGAAACCCTGATGAGTCTTTACAGGCTTTGGTTTTTGATTCTGTTTACAACCCTTTTCGTGGTGTAGAAACTTATTTTAGGGTTATTAATGGTGAAATAACTAAAGGGCAAAAAATAAAATTTGTAGCTACTGGCAAAGATTATTTTGCTGATGAAGTGGGTACTTTAAAATTAGTACAACATCCTCAAAAAAGTATTAAAGCAGGTGATGTTGGCTATTTAATTACAGGTATTAAAGATGCTCGCGAGGTTAAAGTTGGTGACACCATTACTGATGCTGCTAAACCCACCGTAAATGCTATTGCTGGTTTTGAAGATGTAAAACCTATGGTATTTGCTGGTATATATCCTGTAGATACGGATGAGTTTGAAGAGCTGCGTGCATCAATGGAAAAACTGCAATTGAATGATGCCTCTCTCGTTTTTGCGCCTGAGAGTAGTGCGGCACTTGGTTTTGGTTTTCGCTGTGGATTCTTGGGAATGCTACATATGGAAATTATTCAAGAACGTTTAGAGCGTGAGTTTAATATGACGGTTATTACAACGGTACCCAATGTTAGCTACCACGCTTTTACGCGTAAAAACCCTAATGAAATAATTATTGTAAATAATCCTACTGATTTACCTGACCCCTCTGGTATTGATCGCGTAGAAGAGCCTTATATAAAAGCTACTATTATTACCAAGTCTGATTTTGTAGGTAATGTAATGTCTTTGTGTATTGAGAAAAGAGGACAAATTACAAACCAAACCTATTTAACTACACAACGTGTAGAGCTTTCTTTTGATATGCCTTTGGCAGAAATTGTTTTTGATTTTTATGATAGATTAAAAACCGTCTCTAAAGGCTATGCCTCTTTTGATTATGCTCCTATAGGCATGCGTGTTTCTAAATTAGTTCGTGTAGATATTTTATTGAACGCACAGCCAGTTGATGCTTTATCTGCTTTAATTCACGCAGATAGTGCCGTTACTATTGGTAAAAAAATGTGTGCAAAATTAAAAGAACTTATACCAAGGCAGCAGTTTGATATTCCGATACAAGCAGCAATTGGAGCAAAAATAATCTCTAGAGAAACTACTAAGGCCTTAAGAAAAGATGTTACCGCAAAATGTTACGGTGGTGATATCTCTCGTAAACGTAAGTTGCTAGAAAAGCAAAAGAAAGGTAAAAAACGTATGCGACAAGTGGGTAACGTAGAGGTGCCACAAGAAG
>CAZYRG010000275.1:1887-4279 GCA_964650425.1 uncultured Flavobacteriaceae bacterium | reverse complement strand
TGCAGGCTTACGACAAACTCCAGTGCCATTACATTTTTCCGTTAAACGCAAGATACCACCGTTGTCCGAGAAATTTAGCAAGGTTGGTATTTCTGGTTCTTTCCGATCTGGTTCGTACCTGAGTTGTTCATCCATGGGATACGCATCCACAATTTTTCCTGGATTAAAAATGCCTTTTGGGTCAAAAGTATATTTAATGCGTTTGAGTATCTCGTAGTTTTTTTGTCCTAATAACATAGGAATATAACCAGCGCGAACAATTCCGTCTCCGTGTTCACCGCTCATGGCGCCACCATAACTTTTGACAAGCGCCGCCACGCTATCTGTAATCTTTTTGAATAACACGATATCTTCCGATTTTTTGAGATTCAAAATAGGACGTAAGTGTAATTCGCCAGCACCAGCATGCGCATAATAGACCGGCTCTTGCTCATATTGCTCCATGAGTGCAGAGAAATCTTTGATATAAGAAGCGAGATCAGGAATAGCTACAGCAGTGTCTTCAATACAGGCAACCGCTTTTTTATCCCCAATCATATTTCCCAAAAGACCCAAACCAGCTTTGCGAAGTTCCATGGCTTGCGTAATATGTTCTCCTTCTAGAATTGGATTGGCGTAGGAGTATTTGCTTTTTTCTAAAGTGGTTAGTAGCGCCTCTTTTTGCCTTGCGAGTTCCTGGTCTGTAGTAGCTCGTACTTCAAGCATCAGAATGGCTTTGGGATCACCAACGATGAATGCACGATTTTGAATTTGACCTGCATTATCTTTCGTAAGGTCCAAAATGGTTTTGTCTAACATTTCGCAAGTATATAAGCTGTGCTCCATTACCGGGGCAACGGCATCAAGACAGCTTTGAATAGTATCAAAATGCGGAACAATCATTAAGGTTTTTGGAGGAGGGAGTGGATCTACTTTTAATGTAATCTCGGTGGTAAATGCCAAGGTGCCTTCACTACCTGCTAATAAGGCGCACATGTTAAATAGCTCATCAGTGTCCGAAAAAATAGTGGTTTCTAGAAGCGCATCAATAGCATAGCCCGTGTTGCGACGATGAATTTCTGGTTTAGGAAAATTAGCTTTAATTTCTTCTTGATGCTCCTTGTTTGTTAACTCGTCATGAATTTTTTTATAAATTTTTCCTTCTAGTGAATCTAATTTGCTTTTGGCTTCAAATGCTGTTTTGTCAATTGCGCTAAAAGTCACTTCACTTCCGTCAGAAAGAATAGTTTTCATAGCCACGACTTTATCTCGAGTATTGCCATATCGAATAGAAGTGGATCCAGTGCTATTATTGCCGACCATACCGCCAATCATACAACGATTACTAGTTGAGGTATTGGGGCCAAAAAACACACCATGAGGCTCTAAGAACTTATTGAGTTCATCGCGTATTACCCCTGGTGCTACAGTTACCGTGTTGCTTTTTGAATCAAAAGATTTGATGTTTGTGAAATATTTTGAGACATCAACGACAATTCCGTCCCCAACACATTGTCCAGCTAGAGAAGTGCCAGCTGTTCGCGGAATGATGCCACATTGGTGTGTGTTCGCAAAGGCAATAATTTTTTGGAGATCCTCAGCAGTTTTAGGAAGCGCTACTGCAGTAGGAATTCTACGGTATACCGAAGCATCGGTGGCATATAGTGCTTTGGTAAGTTTGTCATAGTGTAGTTCGCCGTCTAATTGCTGTCCTAAGCTGGCTAAAAGTGCCGTTGTAACCATATTCAAATGTACAGTAATTTTATAAAAAAAGTGGGATTGTCAGCATGACAATCCCACTTTTTCCTGTAATACAAATATGATGTACTTGAGATATATTATTGTAAGTATATTTTAAATACACTTGAAGCTTCAATACTATTAGTACGTACTAAGTACATACCAGCATTAAGGAATCTAATATCTAAAGTATTGTTAGTACTGCTTAATGATTCTTGTAAAAGTACTTTTCCTTGTATATCATAAATCATCACTGAAGTTTGTGCTTCAGGTAATCCATTTATGGTAATCAAACCATTTGATGGATTAGGTGTAACTGTAAAGGTTGCTAGGCTATCGTTCTGAGAAGACGCTTTAGCTCCAGTACAATTTGGTGCGCTACTAGAATTACTACAATAAATAGTGAATCCTTGATTTTTGGACACCATTACAAAATTTGTTCCGTCTTTGGTTACATAATAATCTCCATCCAATCCAGCGATTCCAGAATTAGAAATAGCTACACTAGGGTTGCTTGAGCCGAAGCTTTGATCGATATTACCTCTCAAATCTACATAGTAGTCTGGTTGGCCATTTCTAGTATTGATAGCAAATTGAACTAATTTGCTGTTTCCCTGATTCCAGTTGATAGAAAACCTTTTCAGATTACTTGCGTCAGGACCGCCATTTCCTA
>CAZYRG010000275.1:0-1787 GCA_964650425.1 uncultured Flavobacteriaceae bacterium | reverse complement strand
TCTGGATCCGGGTCTGGATCTGGATCAGTGTTCTTTTCTGTCAATTTGAACCAATTGATATTCCATCTTGGTCCTGTGGCTAATAAACGGATAGTTTGTGAGCCACTAGACAGAGATACATCTCTCGTGATTGTAGTCCAGGATTGCCAGTTGCCTGTATTTGGTATTGCTATTCGCCCTTTGGAGCTTCCATTGACGACAAAATCAACCTCTCCAGAACTAAATCTACTAGCAACGCGATAGTCTATTGTGTATTGTCCATTGCTAGGTATGTTTACTCTATATTCTATATAATCACCTGTGTCAATATATCCTACATTAGTTCCTCCACCGGTGTCAGCAGTGTTTTCTGTTTGGATCCCATTCATAGCACAAAAGTCCTCTGCTTGGATTCTATTGGTAATGCTTACACCGCCGCCAGAGCAGGTTGGTGCAGGCGGAGTTGCATTGGCTACTGTAATATTTCTGGCTGAAGAAGTAGTAGTAGCTCCATCATTGTCCCTAGCTATAGCAGTAAGACTGTAAGATCCAGCACTTGCATTATTGATAGTAAAGTTATAAGAACTTCCAGTAGTGTCAGTTCCTAATAAGTTTCCGTTATTGTAAAATGCAACTTGTGTGATATTACCATCACTATCACTTGCATTAGCTTGGATCGTAATGTTGGCGCCTGTAGTAAAACTAGCGCCATTAGCTGGTGAAGTAATACTTACAGATGGGGCTTGATTGGCTGGAGGGGTAGGTCCACCTCCTCCCGTGCTTCCACAAGAGATGATATTCCAGCTTGGACATGAATTAATAGCGATGTTCGTAAGGTCATCAGAGTCACTTACAACATCTGGATAATCTGGTGAAGCAGGATTCCTTTTGTTGTCCCAAATGTGCAGTTCTACAAGATTTGCATCAGCTTGTTTTTTTCTGGCTGTAGCAACATTAGTGTCAGTAAGATTTATAGTGTTGTCAAAAATTGCATTTCTAAATCCATCACCTGATGTTCGCTCTTGAAGATCTACGATTGAATTTAATTTATTTTCATTATTCTGATTAAAGGTATTGTTGTAAACAAAGGATCTAGAACCTTTCAAATCTATGAAAGCATCGTTTACTGCGCCAGCCATTCCCCTAGCATCAAATGTGTTATTTCTTATTATAGTTCCGTTCGTTTGTTCTTTTACATCAATCGCTTCAGCTGTAATGTTTGGGCCAAAAGTACATCCTTCAATAATATTGTCATTACAAAATGGATCGTAAGTTCCGTGTGAACTTCTGTCGGATCCAACATAAACACCTTCTCCTCGGTTTGCTTGATCTAAGCCAGTATTTCTTATCGTACAGTTTTTGACAAGGTTATTGCTAGAATTCGCTCTGAAATGAATCGCTTCTTTTCCGCAATTTCCAACAGTTAAATTGATTAATTGAAGGTTGTTGGCAGTGTGGGTTAAAATTCCACGATCTCCACCGCTTACTTCTAAATCTTTTATAATCCAATAATTACCACTAATCATCATAATGTCTCCACCTCCTGAAGTAGTTAAGACAGGTTTGTTTGAGCTGTTAGATCCTCTCATTGTTATTGGTCTGGCGGCCGTTCCATTTGCGGCGGCACTAAAAAACACAAATTTCTCAGAGTCTGGATCTTGAACTTTTTTTGTCGTATTATATGTTCCAGGCGCGATTATAATTTCATCTCCCGGTTCCGCATTAGCCATGGCATTTTTGATACAATCAACAGTGTTGCAATTGAAGGTGTTGAAAAAAGCAGTTTCTTCAGCGCATTTTTCTTTAGT
>CAZYRG010000274.1:0-4282 GCA_964650425.1 uncultured Flavobacteriaceae bacterium | reverse complement strand
GCAACAGCCGTCTTTCTACGGCCAATTTTGTGAATTACTTCCATTAGTTAAATTCTTTTAAATTAATTGCCTTTGGCTTCTGCGCTTCATGAGCGTGCTCAGTACCAGCGACAACAGTTAAGTTTCTAAAAAGAACTGCTCCCAATTTGTTTTTTGGTAACATTCCTTTTACTGACTTTTCTACCAATCTGGTTGGGTCTTTTTCAAACATTTCAGTAGCTGTCAGGCTTCTTTGTCCACCTGGATAACCTGTGTGACGGATATAACTTTTATCTGTCCACTTGTTACCAGTTAAGTTGATTTTTTCTGCATTAATAACAATTACGTTATCACCGCAATCAACGTGTGGCGTAAAGTTAGGTTTGTGCTTACCTCTTAAAAGTATTGCTACTTTTGAAGCTAAGCGACCTAAAGTTTGTCCTTCAGCATCAACTAAAACCCACTCCTTATTAACGGTAGCTTTGTTAGCAGAAACTGTTTTGTAGCTTAATGTATCCACACTAATTTGATTTATTATGCACCACTTTGGTGCAATTGATTAAACATTCCTCTTCCGAAAAAGAGTTTGCAAATTTAAGACAACTTATTGGATTGACAAACCTTAAACAGGTCTTTTTTTCTCTTGATTATCAAAGGGTTCAGAATAAAACAAATGAAGCTATTTTTTTGTTGCTCTATTTAATCTATCGTTTATTGATTTTCCTAAACCTAAATCTGGAAGACGTTCGGCAATTATGATATCCAAATCTTGTTTATCTAGGGTATGCAATGCATCATAAAGTTTTGATGCAGCTTCTTCGAGATTACCACTTTTGGATAATGTAATTTGAAATGAAATGTATTGAGAATTTAATTCATTCTTAAAGGCAAGTACTCCAATTTTATCGCTTTTAAATTGAAGAATTGAAGCTTCTAAATTTTCAACTAATATTGTTTTTGTTTTTGGTGCATAATGGCGCTCCAACATTCCAGGAGCCTGAGGATTTTCAGTAGGGTCATTAGAAGATTTTGAAACAGAATTTTTTATTGTAACCTTACCCACAACTTTCTCAATTGCTTCAATAGAGGTAGAACCTAATCTATATATAATGGGATTATCATTCTCAAAACCAATAATAGTGGATTCTATACCACTTTTGCATGGCCCTCCGTCTAAAACCATTTTAATCTTGTTTTTAAAATAACTTTCAACGTGTTGCGCTGTGGTTGGACTTATACGATTAAATGGGTTTGCACTTGGAGCGGCGATAGGGAAATCTAATTGTTTCAACAACTCTAATGTCAACGGATGATTTGGAATTCGTACTGCAACGGTATCCTTTCCGGCAGTTATCACGTCAGGAATAATGGATTTCTTTTTTAGAACCAAGGTAATTGGTCCTGGCCAAAATGCATCTGCTAAACGTTTTGCCTTCTCTGGAATATAATCTGCAATGTCATTAAGATATTCAATAGATGGAATATGAACAATTAAAGGATTAAAATGTGGTCGTTTTTTAGTTTCAAAAATGGCATTAATAGCGTTTGGAGAATAAATGTTTCCTGCCAAACCATAAACTGTCTCGGTTGGGACGGCAACTAATTCATCGGCACTTAGTAATGCAACAGCTTTTGATATGTCTTTTGAAATTATACTCATAAATCTAATAGCAAATTTACTTAAATTAGTGAGTTGTTATTCCATAATTTCGTAATCGATATATAACTTTCTCAAAGCTCTTAATGCGGAACCAGAGTTTTTATCCTTGAGCGTTATATCTACAGCGTCACCTTCTAAAAGAATACTCGTAAGTTCATTGGCTAGTGAGTCACTCATTCCAATAGATATCTCATTAATACACTTGGAGATGGCTCTTTTGTCTGGTCTTGAAGCATCACAGGATAATAGGTTTATGTTCATAGTGTTGGTTTTTATTTGATATAATAGTAAATTCTAATGCGCTTCCAACCAATTATCACCAATATCCATTTCAACATCTAAAGGCACTTCTAGTTTGTAAGCACTTTCCATTTCGGTTTTAATTAGTGATTTCATAACCTCTAATTCTGTTTTATACACATCAAAAACCAATTCATCGTGCACTTGAAGAAGCATTCTAGATTTGTAATTTCCTTCTTGAAGTTTCTTGTAAATATTAATCATGGCAATTTTAATTATGTCTGCCGCACTACCCTGTATTGGTGCGTTTACTGCATTTCGTTCTGCAGCACCACGAACCACAGCATTACGAGAATTGATATCTTTTAAGTAGCGACGACGCCCCAAAACTGTTTGCACATAACCATTATCTCTAGCAAAATCAACCTGTTTACTCATGTAAGCTTTTAGTTTGGGGTAGGTTTCATAATAGGTGTCAATCAATTCTTTGGCTTCACCTCGAGATAAATTGGTTTGGTTACTTAAACCAAAAGCAGAAACACCATAAATAATTCCGAAGTTTACCGTTTTTGCATTACTTCGTTGTTCACGAGTGACTTCAGAAATGGGAACATTAAACACTTTTGAAGCTGTTGAGGCGTGAATATCCTCACCATCTTTAAAAGCTTCAATCATAGTTTCTTCTTTACTTAAAGCGGCGATAATTCGTAATTCTATTTGAGAATAATCTGCTGCTAATAAGGTGTAATCTTCATTTCTTGGGACAAAAGCCTTACGAACTTGACGGCCACGTTCTGTGCGAATAGGAATATTCTGAAGGTTTGGATTATTACTACTTAATCGTCCTGTAGCTGCAACGGTTTGCATGTAATCGGTATGTACGCGGCTCGTACGTTCTTCAACCTGTAGTGGTAATGCATCAACGTAAGTACTTTTTAGTTTCGCCAAACCACGATAATCTAAAACATCTCGAATTATTTGATGGTCTTTCGCTAAATAACTCAACACATCTTCTGCGGTAGAATATTGCCCTGTTTTGGTCTTTTTTGGTTTATCGACTAATTTCAACTTTTCAAATAATATAATTCCTAACTGCTTTGGTGAGCCTATGTTGAATTCTTCACCGGCAGCATCATAAATACGTTTTTCAAGTGTAAGGATATCATTATTTAGATCTTCTGATAGCGAATTCAGAAAATCCTTGTCTAGATTAATCCCTTCTAATTCCATTGCGGCTAAAACACGTAAGAGAGGCACTTCTATTTCATCAAAAAGTTTTTGTGTGTTAGCTTCACCTAATTCTTTTTCAAAATGTTCTTTTAATTGAAGTGTGATATCTGCATCTTCAACGGCGTATTCCGTTTGCTTTTCAAGGGACACATCTCTCATAGAAAGTTGGTTTTTTCCTTTTTTACCAATGAGTTCAGTAATTGAAATTGGCGTATAGTTCAAATAGGTTTCTGCCAAAACCTCCATATTATGACGCATATCTGGATTTATCAAATAATGCGCTAACATGGTGTCAAAGAGTTTGCCTTTCACATTGATATTATACTTGGCTAATACCTTTATGTCGTACTTTAAATTCTGACCAATTTTTTCAATGTTTTCATTTTCAAAAAATGGTCTAAGCATCTCAATTAATTCTTGGGCTTCATTTTTGTTTTCAGGGAATGGTATGTAAAACCCTTTGCCAACTTCCCAGGAAAATGCAATGCCGACGAGCTCTGCTGTTAATGGATTAAGCCCAGTAGTTTCTGTGTCAAAACAAACAGAGGTTTGATTCATTAGGTTTTTGACAAATAGTTTTGTGGCCATTCCAGAAGCTATACTCTGATAAAAATGTGAAGATGTTTCTGCAGTTTTCCGAGTATATTCTGAGGTTATTTCTTCATTAGAAGATGAATCTCCACCAAAAAGTGAAAATTGACCAGCACCCGCAGATTTCTGCTCTTTAGGTGTAGCTTTAACTTCAGTTTTTTCTTCTGTTAAAGTCGTTTCGTTATTTGCAGTAGGAACTTCTGTAGAGAACGTTTTTATAAAATTATCAGTCAATCGTCTGAACTCTAAATTCTGAAATATCTCCTTTACTTTTTCAACATCTGGATGGTCTAGTTCAAAGTCTTTAGCATCAAATTCTACAGGAACATCAAGCATAATTGTGGCCAATTTTTTAGAAAGCAAGCCAAGTTCGCCATTAGCTTCAACTTTCTCTTTCATTTTACCTTTAAGCTCATGTGTATTTGCAAGTAGGCCTTCCATACTACCAAATTGAGCTAAAAACTTTTTTGCTGTTTTGTCCCCAACACCAGGCAATCCAGGAATATTATCGGAAGCATCTCCCATCATCCCCAAATAATCAATAACCTGAAGTGGAGATGTAACTTCAAATTTTTTCTGTAC
>CAZYRG010000273.1:0-4287 GCA_964650425.1 uncultured Flavobacteriaceae bacterium | reverse complement strand
GCCATTGGGCATTTTTGAACGTAAAGTTTATCCGTGACGTTCTCTAAGTTCATCGCAATCGCTACCATATTTTCATTGAGGATTACAAAATGAGCGCGTTGGTTTTCAAGATCCTTTTTTGCTGCAATTGCATCCAGCATTTCAATAGTTTTAGTGAGGTGCGACTGTGTCATTTTTTGTAAGTCAGTGTTTTTAATTTCTTTTAGAGATTTTGATGTCGCTTTCGCGAAAGCGGAAACTTGAGAGGCATCACTATCTACAAAAGCATCTTTCATTTTAAGATATGATGGTAAACTTTTACTGAAAGCCTTTTGGAATTTTTCTGAAAGTTCCATTTCCATATTCATCATTTGGGTTTGATTGTCTTTCTCAGTTTGGTTCATCATCGATTTCTTACCCTGTAATTGTGCGGCAGCATCTACTGTAAATGTGCCATTGGTTACA
Organism: uncultured Flavobacteriaceae bacterium; assembly: GCA_964650425.1. Lineage (GTDB taxonomy): Bacteria > Bacteroidota > Bacteroidia > Flavobacteriales > Flavobacteriaceae > Aquimarina. Next base: position 3,843 of record CAZYRG010000273.1, on the reverse strand, counting down.
ATTTCATCGCCATTTTCAAGACCATCCATAACGCTGTAATTTTTGCCATTGCGATTACCGAGTGTAACCTGTCGCATTTCAAAAACTGGTTCGTTAGGGTTCGTCTTTATATACACTAATGAGCGTTCGCCCGTCCACATCACGGCACTTGCGGGAATGCGCAACTGCATTTCAGAACCATTGGTTTTGCCCTCAACCTTTCCTGCTACAAACATTCCTGGCTTGAATAGGCCATCTTTGTTATTTAAATTAGCACGTACCGTAACCGTTCGGGTTTGTGTATTTAAAACAGGGTCTATAAAGGAAACCGTTGCATCAAATTCTTTATTAGGATAGGCATTGGTCGTAACCTTGATTTTCTGCCCTTTTTTGAATTCGGAAATCTGATGTTCATAGGCATCAAATTCCGCCCAGACCGTAGCAAGATTAGTTACTTTAAATATTGGATGACCATCCATTATATGAGCACCTTCATCCACTATAATCTCAGAAACAACCCCAGAAACGTGTGAGTAGATGGTAAATCGTGTTTTTATTTCACCGGTTGTTTCAATTTCTGATAATTGAGAACCGTGAATTTTCCAATTCTTGAATTTATTACGAACCGCTTTGTACAATTTGGGCTGTGATTTTCTGAGTCGATATGCCGTGATTAATTCTTGCTGTGCCGCTATAAGTTCAGGTGAATAGATTTGGGCAATGGGTTCTCCCATTTTTACACGTTGCCCTAACGAATTGACATATAATTTTTCAATACGACCATTGAAATGAGCTGGTTGTGTTGCTGTTTTATCTTCATTTACAACAATTTTTCCAGACAGTTTAATCGCATTGGCTTCAATAGTACCTTTCCCTATTATGGTGGTTTGGATATTTGCCAATGCCATTGCATTTTTCGTCATCTTTATTTCGTTCATTGCAAGACCGACTGCGCTAGATTCCGCTGGAATCAAGTCCATACCACATATTGGACAATCGCCAGGTTCAGGTTGCATAATTTGTGGGTGCATAGAGCACGTCCACATTTGGTCTTTACCTTCGGATGAATGGTCGTGAGTTTCTGCCACTACTTTACCAGAAGTATCTCCAGCACTTTTGGTTCCAAAAAGTAACCAACCGCCTAACAGTCCAACAAATAGTGCTATTACGATGTAAAGGGTGTTTTTATTCATAGTTATTTAATTTTTCTTTTGTAATCGCTCAATCATCGCTTTCATTTCTGCATTTTTCTTTCGCTACGATTTTATTATATGTACTGAATTAACATTAGTACTGCCATTACAATCATAATGGCATTTTCTATAAATGTAGCTTCAGTCATTGGTAATTTAAGAGCCGTACCAAGGCACGCACACTGTATCGATTTTTTGTCAAGCAATGTTTTGGTAACTCCTACGGTAGTTATTCCTAATATTATAAGCGTTAAAATAAGTGCTATTGGGATTTTAAAACGCATAAGAAACATCAGGCCTAAAATAGTCTCAACAAATGGGTAAATCCATCCGTAAACTGGAATAAGTTTAGCCAGCGGATCATACATTCTAAAACTATCAGAAAAACCTTTTAGGTCTAAGATTTTAAAAAAGCTAAAAACAATAAAAAACAAACCCATAAAATCAAGCATTGCACCATTCCAGCTCTCGCGATCATAATTAAGTAATGCCGTTGCAATCGCGATATATCCCAAAATAATTAGTAAAGGTTTCAATTGCTGAATTTTAGACTTTTCAGATGTTTCGCCTGACGAAAAACTGCTTAATTCTGAATTTTCAAAAACATTCCTTTTCACCTTCTTTTCCGAAACAACATATTTTTCAGGAAGTGATTTTTGAAGCGTTGCTACCTCTATGTGATTTTCCATTTCAATAACAGCTTCTTCCTTTTCAAGATTTACCGTGGCATTGTTTACGCCACTAATTGCAGAAAGCTTTTGTTCAACACTTCTACGACAACCATCGCAGGTCATTCCGTGTATGTGATATGTGTATTGCATAGTCATTATTCAATTGTTTTTGTAATCTTTCCACACTTTAACATTGAGCTCCCGTAGTACGGATTTAAAACCTGCTTTTCTGTACTTAACCAAGCTGTGCCACCATCATACATTGGGCAGAATTGCTCATATAGTTTAGCTTTTGTTCCTGTAATAGCTACCATATCTGTAACATCTTTACTAAGTGTTTTAAAATGCTCACGCTGGTGCTTGATATCACTTTCACGTATATGCTCTGCGTGTTCTGTTGCATCTTCTAAAATGTCCTTAAGTTCGCTTTGTTCACTACTTGAATAACCTGATGCTTCAAATGCTTTTAGGGATGATGCTAATGTGCCGCCAAGCTGTTTTGCTTTTGCATTATCATCGCCTACAAGTGCATTTTTTAAATTAAAATAATCCTTTAAAAATACCTCGGCTTTCGCATCTTGGTTCAGGTTTTCTGTTATTGTAACTTCATTAGTTATTGTGGTTTCTGCAACGTTATTTTTGTTACCGTCTTTACACGAAATTGAAATTACTACTATCCCTGCAAGAGCTATTTTTCCTAAAGTTCTTTTTACTGTTTTCATTTGTTTGTATTTATTGATTTATTAAATAATTTACTACGGCACTTTGCTCATAGTAAGTAGTTGTTGCTTGTATTTGATTGATCTGAAATTTTAACTGTAATTCCTGAATATCCAGTACATCATTAAAATCTATAGTGCCCGTTTCATAATCCTTAATTAGAATTTCTTCGGCATCTTTAGCTTGTCTTAAGTTTTTAGTCTGCGTGTCAAATAATATTCGTGCCTGATTGCGTTGCGATATCGCTTTTGCGAAAGCGGACTCTAAGACATTTAATCTTTGTTCCTTTTGAATTTCTATTTCTTGTTGTCGTAGCTCGTTCTGTTTTGTGATGGACTTGTATCTGTTGTTAAAAATTGGGATCGAGACTGAAACCATAGGCATTAAAACGTCTTTTCCGTTATCACTAAACGAAACATTATCCCGCTCAGTTACTGGCAAATAATCCAACCCAAAACCTATCATTGGAAGGCTTTCCCTTTGATTGAGCAGTTCTGATTGAGTAACAGACTCGTAGAGCTTGTCATATTTCAAAAGCTCTGGATTAAGTCCAAGAGCATCAGAACTGTGAATGGGGTCTTCTTCAGGAATTACCATTTCAGATAGAATTGTCACTTCAGTGCCCTCATTACGATTAAGAAGATTATTAAAGACTGTTTGTTGTGCAATAAACGCCTCATCAAGTATATCTTTTTGCTGTTGCAACTCGTTCTGGCGTATTTGTAATCGTAATATATCTACTGCGCTGGCTTTGCCAACTTCTACTGAGGTAAGTGCAAGTTGTTCGTACGTTTCCAGAAGTTTTATGTTTTCATCTAATACGGTTTGTTTTGCACGTATCTCGTACAAGCGGTAGTATGATTGTGATACAGAAAGTGCGAGCTTTCTTTTAGCTATGGTTATTTCTACATACTCAGCATCTGCCATAGAAGTAGCATAATTTTCACGAGCGGTAATCGTACCGAACCACGGTAACATCTGCTTAATACCTATTCTTGCTCGCTGCGCGCCTACACGAGTTTCTGGTGTGCTTACAAAATAACCAGCGTTTACTTCTGTATTTGGTATCCAGTCTGCTTCATTTACTTTTTCTTCGGCGATATTGTACCGTAATTCAAACGCTTGAATTTCTGGATTGTTAATAGTCGCTTCTTCTATATATGACTGTAGTTGTTGCGCTTTCGCGAAAGCGGAAACCAACAAAAAACAGAATATGATTTTTATATTTTTCATTTTTTAGCTCTTTTAAGTTGGTATTCTTCTCTCCAGCTATACAATAC
>CAZYRG010000272.1:3107-4329 GCA_964650425.1 uncultured Flavobacteriaceae bacterium | reverse complement strand
AAACTCTAAACTCTAAACTCTAAACTCTAAACTCTAAACTCTAAACTCTAAACTCCTACTCTCTCGTTACTTTTTCAATCCCATTAATTTTGCTCAGTTTCTGAATGACACTTTTGAGTAAATTTCTGTTTTTGACTCCAAGGGTAATTTTACCAGTAAAGATTCCATCATCACTGTCAAACTGTATGCTGTAAATAGCAACGTGCATATTATTGGAGATAACCCGTGTAATCTGATTGACCAGTCCCATATTATCGATTCCCGATAATTTGATAGTCGCCTTGAATTCTTCCTGTGAGGAGTCGACCCATTTGGCGCTCATAATGCGGTACGCAAAATTACTTTGAAGCTGTAGAGAGTTGGGACAGTTGTTTTTATGAATTTTTATTCCTTCGTTGACTGTAACAAATCCAAAGACGTCATCCCCAGCAATAGGGTTACAGCATTGTGCTAATTTATATTCGAGCTTCTCTTCCTCTTTGCCAAAAACTAGTAAGTCATACTTTGAGGTAATCTCATCTTTATTAAGATCTTCGGATTTTGGTGTACGACGAATTCTATTTTTGATAAAATTCATGAAGACATTGCTACGAGTGGTAGCAAACTCTTTGATTTTTTTATTGTCAATAGTACCTATTCCTACTCTATAAAAAAGATCTAAGCTTGTTTTGAGTTTAAAATATAATACCAACTCATTGATAACTTTTTCATTGAGTGTGATTTTTTGAGATTTTAGCTTTCGCGAAAGTATAATTTTTCCATCCGCAGCAATTTCTTTTTTCTCTTCTCTAAGCGAGGATTTAATTTTTGCCCTTGCCCTGGCGGTTGTGGCGTAGTCCAACCAGTTAGAAGATGGTTTTGATTTCTCTGAAGTAATGATTTCTGCTTGATCACCACTATGTAATTCGTGACTCAATGGGACGAGCTTTCCATTGACTCTTGCGCCACGGGTGTGTAGTCCTACTTCTGTATGAATACTAAAAGCAAAATCGAGGGCTGTTGCGCCTTTAGGTAATGATTTTAAATCCCCTTCTGGAGTAAATACAAAAATTTCTTTAGCATAGAGGTTCAGTTTGAATTCCTCTACAAAGTCCACCGCATTGGTTTCAGAATTTTCTAAAGCTTCTTGTAGTCGGTTGAGCCATGCATCGAGCCCTTCTTCTTCTTTTTCTCCAGTATTTTTGTATTTATAATGTGCTGCATAGCCTTTTTCGGCTATTTC
>CAZYRG010000272.1:0-3007 GCA_964650425.1 uncultured Flavobacteriaceae bacterium | reverse complement strand
GGACGTCCCTTAATCTCATAGTCCAGTCCTTCTTTGTCCAATCCCACTTTTATAGTTTCAGAAAAACGTTGGATGTATGCATCCTGTTCTTCTTTGCTTTCTTTTATTTTATTTAGAATATCATTAAAAACTTCGGGTTCTGTGTATTTCAGTCCGAGGTCTTCTAATTCTGTTTTGATGTTATAGAGGCCTATTCGGTGCGCTAAGGGCGCATAAATGTATAGTGTTTCTGAAGCAATTTTGACCTGCTTGTCTGGACGCATGGCGTCCATGGTTTGCATATTGTGTAGTCGATCCGCAATCTTAATAATGATCACTCGTACGTCATCATTCAGGGTAAGGAGCATTTTACGAAAATTCTCCGCTTGCAGCGAAACATCTTTGTCTTTTTTGAGCGAAGAGATTTTAGTCAATCCGTCGACAATTCTGGCTACGGTCTCTCCAAACATTTGCTCAATATCTACTAGAGAATATTCACTATCCTCCACGACATCATGAAGAAGGGCAGCAGCAATAGAAGTGGCGTCCATTCCGATTTCGCTGGCTACAATTTTGGCAACGGCAATAGGGTGAAAAATATAAGCCTCTCCGCTGCGTCTGCGTTGGTCTTTATGTGCATCAACAGCTACATCAAAAGCATGTCGAATCATTTTTTTGTCCTCGGCAGTTAGTCGTTGATAGCTAATCCGCAGCAATTCCTTGTATTGCTGTGTGATCCTTTTATTTTCTTCTTCTAGAAACTCCTCGGTCATAAGGTAAAAGTACGATTAAGACTAGTTAGAAACAAACGAAATAAAACGTTGTTACGTATTGAGATTTTTGATTCGTTGTAATAGTGTGGGGTGCGAATAATGCATGAAAACGTATGCTGGATGGGGTGTCAAGTTGCTCAAATTGTTTTTTGAAAGCTTTTTGAGGCTAGTTACCAGCGCTTCTGCAGTAAAAGTGCCTTTGGCATAATCATCCGCTTCGTATTCGAATTTTCTTGATATCCAATTCATTAATAAGCCTGTAAGCTCTGATATCGGGCTGTATAAGATTCCAAAGGCGATAAAGCCAATGTGAAATGCCGGTTGCGAAACACTAAGTGCCATAGACAATGCAGGATTGCCAATAAGCAGTGACAATACCCAAAGGGTAAAGCCTGTAATAAGAATAGATAAAATAAGATTGATAATGACATGCCTTTTTTTATAATGCCCAACTTCGTGTGCTAGTACTGCTACAATTTCTTCTTCATCCAGGTCATTAATCAAGGTGTCGTATAAAGTGATTCGTTTTTCGCTACCAATGCCCGAAAAGTAGGCGTTAGCTTTGGTGCTTCTTTTAGAACCATCTATAACAGAGATGTTTTTGAGTGTAAAGCCGACTTCCGAAACATAACTTTCGATTTTATCTCGTAATGAACCGCTTTCTAGAGGGGTTTGTTTGTTAAAAAGTGGTACTATGAGTTTGGTATAGAACATATTCATGATAAAGACTACAAATGATACGACCATCCAAGTGTAGAGCCAAAAATTGGCGCCTGTTAATTGATAAAACCAAATGACTAGCCCGAGAATGCTTCCGCCAAGAAGAATCATCATTAACCAACCTTTGAGTTTGTCTAGTATGAAGGTCTTTTTTGTAGTTTTATTAAACCCAAATTTCTCTTCGATAACAAATGTTTGATAATAAGAAAAAGGAAGATTCAAAATATCATTCCCAAACATAATGATCCCAAAAAAGATTAAACCTACGAATATTTCGTTATTAGAAATGCTTCGAGCCAAATTATCTACCCAAGCAAAACCATCAATAAAGAAAAAGAGTAGTGTCGAGGCTACAGAAAAAAAAGCAGTAAGTTTATGAAAAGAATAGTTCGTTCTTTTGTAAGCTATAGATTTCTGGTATTCCTCTTCGTCATAAACATCTTGTAATTCTTTTGGGATGTTATCGCTATAATGACTTGCGTTTAGTGAATCCAGAATGACATGGATGATATAATCAACAATGATAATACTGATTAATAAATAAAAGATATGATTGGGGTTCATAGCTTGTTTAAGGGTTGGTTAATTTAGACGTTCGTTAGTTTGGGGCGTACAAAATAGGAAATCTTTCTGTATTGATGTGTTAAAGGGTGAAGTATTTTTAAAAACCCCGCTGTCGTTTTGCTTCAAATAATAAGATTCCAGCTGCCACAGATACATTCATAGAGTCAATAGTGCCATGCATAGGAATGATGATATTGCTATCGGAGTTATCAAGCCATTCCTGACTTAGTCCAGTGGCTTCCGTTCCAACAACAATAGCAGTGCTAGTTGTGTAGTTTATGGTATCATAATTTACCGAAGCTTGTAGGGCGGCACAATAAATCGCGATGTTTTGTTTTTGTAAAAGTGAAATGATCTGATCCGTGGTGCCAGTTGCGATGGTGTTGGTGAAAACACATCCGACACTAGAGCGGATAATATTAGGGTTGTATAAGTCTGTTTTAGGGTTCGCAATGAGCACGGTGTCTATTCCTGCGGCATCCGCAGTGCGCAATAATGCACCGATATTACCAGGTTTTTCTGGAGCTTCGGCTACTAATATGAGTGGATTTTTGCTGTTGAATTGTAATTCTTCTAAGGAATGATTCTTAGCTTTTGCTACGGCAATGATTCCTTCTGTAGTGCTTCGATGCGTAAGTTTTTGATATACTTCGGTGCTTATTTCAATTATTTCTGTTGTTGCAACGAGGGTATTGGTGATGGCTTTGAGTTGCTCTTTGTCACAAATTGCAAGACAATATAAAAGTGTTTGGAAGGTGTAGTTGCCTTTAATAGCTAATGTAATTTCACGAGTTCCTTCGATAAGAAAAGTACCTGCTTTTTTTCGGGCACGTGACTTTTCTTTGAGTTGAAAGAGTGTTTTTACTCGAGTGTTTTGAGTGCTTTGTATTTGTTGATGCATTGTTTTATATCTGACACGGCGAAGATACAATACTTGCATAAAAAAACTCCGCTCGAAAGAGCGGAGTTTT
>CAZYRG010000271.1:0-4337 GCA_964650425.1 uncultured Flavobacteriaceae bacterium | reverse complement strand
AAGTATCAAGCAATACCTAAATTCCCAGAGGTGCGTCGTGATTTTGCTTTATTATTAGATGAATCCGTGAGTTTTGAAGAAATTCATAAACTAGCCAAGCAACAAGAAAAACAGGTACTCAAAGAAATTGATCTTTTTGATGTATATCAAGGAAAAAACCTGCCAAAAGGTAAGAAATCCTATGCCGTTAGTTTTACCTTACAAGATGATAAGAAAACCTTGACCGATAAGCAAATTGACAAAATCATGAACAAGCTACAACAAAGTTTTGAAAAACAATTAGGAGCGGAATTACGATAATTTGACAAGCATGGTATTAGGGAAAAAGGAAAACACTATAATTTGAGCTATGAAGCATAAAACTTCGACCCTTCTTACCATTGCGCTACCAGTGCAAATACTTTTAATACAAATTCTTAAGTTTTTTCCTGATTTTGTAGAAAAATATTACAGTAACGGGATCTACCCCTTGCTTTCAAAAGCATTGCGATTTACTTTTGGATGGTTACCATTTTCGTTTGGAGATATTATGTATGGGATATTGGTTGTCTTGCTTATCCGTTTTTTGTATCTCAAGTTAATCAAAAGAACCACTCCTTGGAAAGAAACATTGTTAGAAATTGGTGCTGGTGTCTCAATTATTTATGCATTATTCCATTTTTGCTGGGGTTTTAATTATTATAGAAAACCGCTACACGAAATCTTACAATTAGATGAAGAATATACACAGGAAGAATTAATTAAAGTATCTAGAGCATTAATTACAAAAGCAAATAGGCTTCATGAGCAATTACAGCCAATAGACACACTTTCTGTTACCTATTCCTATGACAAGGCAGAAATTTTTGAAAAAACGGTTCCTGCCTATGAGCATCTCAATACTATTTTCCCAGAACTAAAGTATGAACCGCAGAGTATCAAAACATCTTTATTCAGTGTAGTATTAACTTATATGGGATTTAGTGGCTACTTGAACCCTATCACTAATGAGGCGCAGGTAAATGGTTTGATTCTAAATTACAAAGCGCCTACTACAAGCTGCCATGAAGAAGCACATCAATTAGGTTTTGCTGCCGAAAATGAAGCAAATTTTCTTGCGGCATTGGCAACCATCAATACAGATGATATTTATTTTAATTATAGCGGTATTACTTTTTCGCTCTGGTATTGTCTAAGGGAACTTAATGTAATAGATGAACAATTAGGTATCTGCCATGCAGAAATGCTACGTTTTGGTGTTCTCAAAAACCGAGAAGAAGTCATTAATTTCTGGCGTAGTTATCGTAATCCTTTAGAACCTGGACTTAAAGCGAGTTATGATACCTTTCTAAAAGCCAATAATCAAAAAAAAGGGATTCATAGTTATCGTTATGTGGTGAAGTTACTGGTCAATTATTTTAAGAATGATCCAGAAAGACTATTGAATTTGGAATAATACCAATTTGGTTATATAATGCCGTATAGAAAACGAAGTTACTTTTCTGTTCTATGACGCTGTGATCGATTTGCATAGCCATAGCTACGGAAATTGTGAACAAGAAAATAGCGCGGGAAATGAACAAGTTTAAACCACTTCTATATAACCAAATTGGTATAAATTGCTTTTTAAACAAAAATAATCCCTAAATTAGTATGCATGCTGTCAGTAAAACATTTTTCTTTCGACTATTGACAGTATTTAAGACGAAAAACATGAAAAAATACTCCCTTGGATTCCTATTTATTGTACTATGCAATTTGATGACTGCACAGCAGATGACCAATGATTCGCTATTAGAAATTATCACCAAAAACAGTGATAGTATTCAGGGAACTACGGGTAGTTGGCAGTTCTTATATGAAGGACAGCAACTTTTTTGCATTACAGACCAAAATAATAATCGCATGCGTATCATGTCTCCCATTGCGCAATCTGATATCTTGGATAAAGGATTATTATTGGATGCTATGACGGCAAATTTTCATTCGGCATTGGATGTTCGTTATGCCATCGCAAATGGTGTTCTATGGTCTGCTTTTATCCATCCATTGCAAGAATTATCGCCTGGAGAAGTAGAAAGTGCCATCTCTCAGGTACAACTTGCTGCTAAAACATTTGGCACCACATTTTCTAGTACCGAATTGATTTTTGGCGCTGGAGGGTCAGAATCCGACGAAAAATCTTTGGAAAAAGAAGATGAAGAAGCGGCACCTCTGCAGAAGTTATGATTAGCAGTGCACCTGATTACAGTAATTAATCCTAATTAAAACGATCAATAAGACTTGTTATATTTTGTGCCATGGTAGGGTAATCTACATGACCAAATTTGCTAAATAACACCTCATAAGCCTCATTATACACCAACATTGTAGGAGTGCCACGCAGTTGATTTAGGGTAAATGTCAATGAAATTTCTTCTTGGTGCTGTAGAAAAGCTTTTACCTTTTTTTGAAGTTTGACCTTTTCAAAATCGGACCATAACTGATAATCAGGGTGTATTTGACAAATAACTTCTGCACCATAGGTATAATCAAAGCTAGCATCTGCTTTTTGATCCATTGCTACAGGAAAGTCTATGGCATAAGGATAATGATCAAGTCCTTGATCTGCAAAAGCTTTTTTGGTTTCCCCTATCAATTGATTTTTAAATACTACTAATTCAGTATTCTCGGTAGTATTATACTGAAAATCTTCAAAAGCCGTAGATATTCCTAAAAAAGATAGCTGTTCTCCAAATTCTTTGAAGAGTTTATTCACCAAGGGAATTCCATATAAGAAACACCCTGGACAGTTGACCTGAAAAACAAAGAGAAAATTTAATTTTTTCAGGTTCATTTTTCCATTCAATATACCATGATGATGTAATACTAACTGTTGCATCTTAATTACAATTTTCCATTTCTATAATTACATATACCTATTCCTTAATAGCAACAATCATGGGCACATGAAGTCATGCTGCCAAAAATGAGGAACCCTAGAACTATTTTCTTATTAATTTTCGTTTTTTTATGTTTTAAAAAGTAAGATCTCAAACAAAAGTTCGGAATCATAGCTACTAAAGTTAAAAAATTATCCTTTTACATCTGCTATAGATGTACCAAAATTGATTTACTCATCGTTGTATCGTTTTAGGTGAATGCAAAATCGCACTACAAATACAGTAAGGAATCCTAACTAACGTGAGTTCGATCTAATGACTAATTTAAATTATTTATTTACAGAAAGTTATGATTTAAACTATCAAATAACATCCTCACCCAGGCTCTTCTTCAAAGAAGAGGAGCTAAAAGTCCCTCTTTGAAGAGGGATTTAGGGAGAAGTTATCGACTTCAAAATTTAATAACCTGATTTTATGATTATTAATTAAATATTTTATCCCGAACTCACGTTAATTAAATAATTTTTTTGATGTTAATTTTTAGTATGCAAAAGCAAATATTTCATAAAAACCTATTATTCAGTAAATTAAAAGTATTTTCAATTAAAAAAGGTATCCGTATCTTTAACTGATGAAAACCTCTCTGTATCTCATACTAATTTTTCTAGGCATTTGGAGTTGTAGTACAACCAATAAAACGGTTGCCGTAACACCTGATGAAGAAGCGTTGTTTCAAAAAAAGGGAAATGACACGGTACATCTTGGAGACGAAGAATCCGAATATGACATTATTATTATAGAGCCAGGGTTTAATTTTTGGCTGCAAAGTATTGCGCGTCCGCGTGGCTATTATTCGAAAAGTTATATGGAGAGTCGTAATAATATCATGGTAATCAATTGGAACCAGCGCGTGTTGCAACCTTTCAACTTCGATCCTAACCTTTATGAAATGCAAATCAATTGGGATTCTTCTATCGATTATGGGTATGAGGTGAATTACAAACTCTATCATTATTTTATCTATTTTCAACGAAAATACAAGCAACGATTAGGACCTTTTGTTCCACGAATTTGATTTCTTACAGTTAATGATTAATCTGTATATTTGCACAAAAAAATACGAATGGAGAAATTAAAAGCACGCTGGGGAGTTACTTCGAACTGGCAGATCGCGGTTATTTTTATTGTGTTTGCCATTACCGGTTCTACTTCTGCAAAAATTGCTGGCCCTGTTACAGATATGTTGGGATTAACAGGAGACAACACACCAGGATATATTTATTGGCCTATTCGTATTTTACTAATTTTTCCAATTTATCAAGTATTATTAGTCGCCTTTGGATGGCTCTTTGGTCAATACGAATTCTTCTGGAATTTTGAAAAGAAAATGCTTCGTAGACTGGGGTTAGGACGCTTTTTAAAATGAACTCATTTAGACTTTTCGCTTTTAAGCGAAAATTATTCATTTTTTGATCT
>CAZYRG010000270.1:0-4337 GCA_964650425.1 uncultured Flavobacteriaceae bacterium | reverse complement strand
ATTTTATATTGTTACAACACCATATTGTATGTTGATTGTAGTACGCAATAGTACTATCTCGTAAAGTATGCAAACAAAAAAGCGAGGCTGAGCCTCGCTTTTACTATTATCAATACTATTCTTTTTCTAAAAAACGTTAAATTCTTTACTAAACGTTTTTGATCCCATTTTGACAACTATGTTATAAGAACCACTTTTAAGTCTATTTGTATCAAAAGTTCTGTCAATTTTTAAGTCCTTAATATCTTCTTCTTTAAAAATTACAAAAGCATCTGATACGATCGTAATAGCAACAGCATTTGCATCAGGATTGTTTACTGTAAAAGTAACCACCCCATTTTCGTTTTTAAATTGTGGCTTAATGAATGTTTTTACCGCTTTATCAATTAAAGTAACGCCAAGGTCATTTTTTAATACTGGAGTGATATCGATTCTATCATTATTTTCTACTTCGACAAAATACACGCCATTTTTAACACCTTTCAGACTCACTACATGACTAAAATCCATAACTCTATCAAACACTTTTTTGTATATTAAAGAAGAACCTTTAAAGCTTTTAACAACTAGGCTCTCTCCAATGCTTACACCTGCTAATGTAATGTTAACCACGCTTTGACTTTCGCTAACAGTTACATCGATTCTCTTTGCAGCTCTTGTGTCAGTTAGTCCAAAAAGCACAATCGCTAAAATGAATATTTTTACATAATTTTTCATGATCTCTTAATTTTAATTTAGGGTTGAAATAAATTTAGTATTCGTTGATTAATTTCTGATGCAAATGTATCAGCTTAATCCAGAATATTTTACAGTAAAATTGACTAGTTTCTATACTATATTAACCTAAAAGGATTTCGTAACCATATATTTTAGAGAATATAGCGCACACAAAAGGAGAAATCTTATAAAAAATGGAATGAATTTCAAAAAAGTAAAGCTATTTTCGATCACAAAAAATGCACCCTTAAACACTTTTATTTGCCAACTGTCCACAAGCAGCATCGATATCTTTGCCTCGAGAACGGCGTACATTGACGACAAAACCTCTTTCCTCCAAGGCATTGACATAATTATCTGTTGCTTGTAAGGAGGCCTGTTGGAATTCCCCATCATCAATTGGATTATATTCAATCAAATTGACTTTGCAGGGCACATAACTACAGAATCGTACCAAGGCGTCAATATCTTCTTTGCGATCATTAATCCCTTTCCAGACGACATACTCATACGTTATGCGACTACCTGTTTTTGCATACCAATATTCTAATGATTCACGTAACTCTGCTAAGGGAAACTTTTTACTAAACGGCATGATCTGCGCTCTTAATTCATCAATTGCCGTATGTAAAGATACTGCTAGGCCAAATTTAACCTCATCATCAGCAAGTTTTTTGATCATTTTGGGCACACCCGAAGTAGAAACTACAATCCGTTTAGGAGACATACCTAAACCTTCTGGTGACGTAATCATATCGATTGCCTTGAGCACATTGTTATAATTCATCAATGGCTCTCCCATCCCCATAAAAACAATATTGGATAAGGGGCGATTATGATACAGTCGACTTTCGTTGTCAATCGCGACCACCTGATCATAAATCTCATCAGGATTTAGGTTGCGCATTCTTTTGAGTCGTGCCGTAGCACAAAACTTGCAATCCAAACTACACCCAACTTGTGAGGATACACAAGCAGTGGTTCGCGTCGCTGTGGGGATCAATACCGATTCTACCGTAAGACCATCGTGTAATCGTACAGCATTTTTGATGGTCCCATCACTACTACGTTGCATCTGATCTACACGAATATGATTGATCACAAAAGCGTCTTCAAGTAATTTTCGGGTTTCTTTAGAAATATTGGTCATCGCTTCAAACTGATGCGCGCCTTTGCTCCACAACCATTCATACACCTGATTACCCCGAAATGCTTTATCGCCTTTGGACACAAAAAACTCCCGAAGTTGTTCTTTGGTCAATGCGCGTATGTCTTTCTTTTTGGTTTCCATCGGACTGCAAAAGTAGGGAATTTTTGAGATTGCTTCTGAATTATTATTTAATCCTGGATTATACGTCTGGTTTTTGCGAGCTTATTATTTTTTTCAAAAAAAAGTCCTTTTTACATGTAACAAAATACGTCGAACTGTTACTTACCTATGTAAACAATAATCATCACACTGAAAAGTGTTTATTTTAAACCAAATTATGAAATTAAAAAATATTCTTTTTGCCCTATTAATTTTTGCAGTAACAGTTCTTTCTGCTCAAGATACTAGATTCCGTTTGGCAGTCAATGGAGGTCCTGGCTACCGAATTTCAAAAATTCAGGAAGATGCTTCTGAGGAAATTAAAAATTACCTTAGAGAACTAAAATCTGGATTCACTATTGATGTCGAGGCTAATTACATGATTCGTCCATCATGGGGTCTAGGTGTACAATATAGCAATTTCAGTTCCAAAGGAAGTACAACTGCATTGTTCTCCGATGAGTTTGGGGAGTTTTTTAGGCTTCCAACAACGGATAATATCTCAATTACATATATAGGACCACAATATATAACTAAAAACAGTACTTCAGATGGACTTCACAGTTTAATGGGATCTCTGAGTTTTGGATATCTAGGATATAAAAACGCAGCTAGTGTAAACGGAGTACCTGTAACTTTTAAAGCAGAAACAATAGGTTTTGGAATTGGTATTGGCTATGAATACCGTATCGCTCAAAACATCGGTATTGGCGCCAAATTTGGAGTTGTTGGTGGTAGCGTATCCGAATATGAAGTGACAGCAAACGGAACCACACAGACACTCTCAGCCCAATCAGTCATTGGATTAGAACGAGAAGGTCTTACCAGAATTGATGTCCTTGGAGGGATCCGTTTCTATTTATAAAAACATATCTGCATTATCTATAATGCAAGACTAACCCCAGTAAGAAGTCAAAAATCCCATGCAAAACTGCATGGGATTTTTAAAATATACTCTTTTGTTGAACGCCTTACTTATATAATCAACATAGCGTCTCCGTATGAATAAAACTTATAGTTTTCTTTTACTGCTTCTTCATACGCTTTTTTCATAAAATCATGTCCTGCAAAGGCTGATACCATCATCAATAATGTTGATTTTGGTGTATGAAAATTAGTAATCATACAATTTGCAATACTAAAATCATAGGGAGGGAATATAAATTTATTCGTCCAACCAGAGAATTCATTCAACGTATTACTTGAAGAAACTGAGCTTTCTAAAGCTCGCATTACCGTTGTCCCAACTGCACAAACTCTTCTTTTTTCCTTAATCCCGTTATTAATTGTCTCTACAGCTTTTGCTTCAATATACGCCTCTTCACTATCCATTTTATGCTTAGACAAATCCTCTACCTCTACTGGGTGAAAGGTTCCTAAACCTACATGCAATGTCACTTCTGCAAAATCAACACCTTTGATCTCTAATCTTTTTAGCAAATGCTTAGAAAAGTGTAACCCTGCTGTTGGTGCTGCTACAGCTCCTTCATTTTTTGCATAAATGGTCTGGTAACGGCTCTGATCTTCTGGCTCTACATCTCTTTTAATATACTTTGGTAAAGGTGTTTGCCCTAGATCAGTCAATTTTTTTCTAAACTCATCATAAGAACCATCATATAAAAAACGTAGTGTACGCCCTCTAGAGGTTGTATTATCTATAACTTCTGCTACAAGACTCTCATCATCTCCAAAATATAATTTGTTTCCGATGCGGATCTTACGAGCAGGATCTACCAATACATCCCAAAGTCTAGTTTCTGAATTGAGTTCGCGTAATAAAAACACTTCAATTCTAGCACCAGTCTTTTCTTTATTTCCATACAAACGTGCGGGAAAAACTTTGGTGTTATTCAACACCATCACATCATCCGTATCAAAATAGTCGATCAAATCCTTGAACTTCTTGTGCTCAATAGTTTGTTCAGCTCTATTGAGTACCATAAGACGGGATTCGTCTCTATTCTCTGCTGGATATTCTGCTAACAGCTCTGGCGGTAGCTCAAAATTGAAATGTGATAACTTCATTTAGTTTATTTTTTTTAAGAAATGCAAATATACGATCCGGCGATAGGGGATGTCAAGTAAAATCGGAATTATATTTTCGCCTGCGCTTAGGTTTTAGGTTTTGGGTTTCGGGTTTATAGTTTTTGGTTTAAGGTTTGAGTATCCTTTTAGTTAGCCAAAAAAACAGCATTTCCATAACTCTGAACTTATAATTCTGAACCAACCAACCCCACTCGTTCCATATCTTTCCAAAAATCAGGATAGGATTTGGATACAACTTCAGCATCTTCGATAATTAGACTTGTAC
>CAZYRG010000269.1:0-4368 GCA_964650425.1 uncultured Flavobacteriaceae bacterium | reverse complement strand
ATTTGAAGTAGTTTTGAGCTGTAATAGATTTTTTAATGCATAATCCAGGTTTAATCCGATTTAAACAAAAAACCCTTCCAAGAATTATTCGGAAGGGTTTGCAGATACCGCAATTATGACAAGGTGCAATATCAGTTCGTCGTAATAATGTATATCGCCTAGTTATTTCACTACTAATTTTTCAATTGCAGTAATCGTTTTGTCTTTAATTAAATGTACAATATAGAGTCCCGAAGAAAGTGCACTAATATCTACCTTACTAACTTCTTTAGTATTAATCATTAATTTTCCATCAATGTCATAGATTCGTATTTTGGCTTTATCTGATATATTGCCCGTACTAATAGCAATAGATGCTGTTGCTGGATTAGGGTATACTGTCATTTGATTAAAGTCTTCACTTTGCCAATAATCTGTACTAAGCACTGTACTGTCTAAGTCTAAGGTTGTTGCCCAAGTTCCGCGGCCATAAGTGAAAAGAAATAGTCGATTGTCGGACACTCTTAATTTTAGATCTCTAACTGATGTGTATGGAACCTGATCACTTAGTATCCAATTTGCGCCATCATCAATAGAATAGAATAGTCCAATATTTGTTCCGGCTAGTAATAAATCATTTCCTCCTCCTGGGCGGATTATTTTCCTGAAACTTACATCAGGCAAATTAGTTCTAAGGTTAGTGACCACAGGTGTTCCATCAAGATTTGAAAACTTGTAAGCTTCTCCAGTTCTAAAAGTAATGTAGATCGTATTCATGTTTTCTGGATCAATACTAATTTCTCTAGGGGTGTTAAATCTGCCTAAGTCTGGCATTGGAACTTCTTGGGTTACAGGGTTAGTCGCTGCGTTAGTAATACGATACCCTTTCGGCCTACTATTGGAATCTAACCCGAACATATAAATAATAGGATCAAGTGCATTTTCAACTGCAATTTTTGCATCATCAACATCAGTTGAGGCTACAAGTTCAAAAGAATCACCATGATTGAGTGTTCTATATAAATCAGTTTCTTGAGGAATATAAATCTGTTCTCCGTCCGCATCATTTCCTACAAAATGGGTTACAAAATGATCATGTTCTCTAGGAATGGTAAGTTCTTCCCAATCCGAATTGAAATTGACTAGATTTGTGGCCACGGTGGTTCGGTACAAACGTCCAAATTGGATAGAAGAAAAGGCATAATTTGGATTTTGTTTACTTATAAAAATAGAGGATCCGTCCCCAACTCGCACTCTTCTTTGGATCCCATTAACCCTTACAAAACAACCCCCATCTTGTTGTCCGAAAAGGAAGGCGTCTCCATAATTTTCTGGGTAATAATCGCCATAATTAATTTGATTCGTATTGAACCCTGGTTCTTTGCCCAATTGTTTGGCAGCCGGAACTGCATTGGTTCCAAAATCAGCAAAATCTAACCGACCAAGGCCTTGGTCGTATCCTACGTATCCAATATTAGGTTGTGATTCGTGAAAATGAATGTCATGATAATCTACTTCTAATCCTGTACCTCTAGTCCAGGTGACGCCTCCATCCTGAGAAGTCCCCCAACCTATACTACCCATAAAAAGAATATCTGGGTTCATAGGATGTACACCTATCGTAATACTAAAAAATGTTTGTGCTATGGTAAATGGAAAATCATTAGCTGTAAGTGACCACGTCTGACCATTATTGGTAGACTTATAAACTGCATTCACTCCTGTATTTGAATTTGTCACCAAAGAGTAACAAATCGATCGATTGGCGGCATGTGTAGCTACAATGGCATAACTAATAACACCAGGCAAACCGTTAGTAACTTTGGCAAAGGTATTCGCATCTCCATTTGAGGAAGTATATATTCCCTCACCATTTACTCCCACAATGACACCAGAATTAGACGTAAAATCGATAGTACGAATTCTATTTGGAGCATCAAATGTTAATTCCCATGTTTGACCAGCATTTATGGATTTGTAGAGTTTATCATTTGCCGTTAAGTAGATTACATCTTCTTGTTCTGGGGAATATTTTACAAAACGAATTCTATTGAAATCGGAGTTCTGTTCAGGATCGGTACTTTCGACCAGCGAAAATGTGTTACCACCATCATTAGAAAAAAATACGCCAGTACCAAGCGTAGAATGAAACTCATCCCCAGTTCCAATCATAATTTCCATCGGACTAAAAGGATTTTGTGCAATAGCGGTAATAGCAAGAAATGGCGCGAAATCATCTACAGGTTCAAAAGGCGCACCGTTATCCGGATCAAATTTCCAAAGACCTCCTCCTGAGGGAGCCACTAATGCAATTCCATTATCGGTGTCGACCAAAGAGGATCTAACCCTACCTCCTATATTAACAATATCCAAATCCTTTGTGTCCAAAAACAATTCAGCATTGTTTTTTTTCTTTGCGGCCGTATGCCATGCTTTCGCTCTGATATAAGACTTATAATCAGATTTCTGATCAGGCATTTCGGACCTATCGCGGTGATAGTGTTCTCCAGATTTTATCATTTCTTCTTTAAAATCAATTTCTTGACTCCAGAAATGCATTGAGGTTAGTAAACATAGACATGTGATGTAAATAGTTCTCATAACTTTAGATAGTTAGTTTGGTGTGATAGTGTCTAAACAGAAGACACTTATAAAAGAGTGAATGCCAATACCAAATGTTTTTCTCCTTCGAATATTGCGCATAAAAGTTGGTATAAGTGGGAACGTGTTTTTCTCAAAACTATTGTGTATATTCTCCTTGAAAATAGCACATTAAAAATCAATGGCAAAACAAGGTCGCGATAAAAACACAAAAAACAAAGCAAAGCATACGAAGCTCATGAATCGCAAAAAGAATAAATTGCGCGAAGAAAAACGCTTGCGTGCAGAACGCTTAAAGGCTTTGGTAAAAAAAGCGAACGAAGCAAAAAATTCAGATTCAAAATGATTAATTGTCCTTGCGGAAATACAAAGGAATATGAAAATTGTTGTAAACCCGTCCATCAAAATATTCAAAATGCTCGCACTGCAGAAAACTTGATGCGGTCTAGATACGCTGCCTACACCTTGGGGAAAATAGATTATTTGATGAAAAGCCACCACTCTTCTACGCGACCCATAAAAGAAAAGAAGGAAATTCTGAAATGGGCAAAAGCGATGCATTGGATCCGATTAGAAATAGTATCACGGTCTAAAGGAACGGAGAATGATACGGAAGGTACGGTAGAGTTCAAAGCCTTTTACCATGATGGTACACAAGTACAAATGCTGCATGAAAATTCTCGTTTTGTCCGAGAACATGGGCATTGGGTGTATTGGGGAGAGCAATAGAATAGCTATTTGTAATAATGATATCTACAAGAAGCAATCCATAATTCGTCTTCTTGATGTTTATATACCAATCGATGCTCAGCGGTAATTCTTCTGGACCAGTAACCTTGCAAATCCCCTTTTAAAGCTTCTGGTTTTCCTATTCCTTCAAATGGCGTTCTTAGCGTACTTTTGATCAATTCATTAATACGCTTTAGTATTTTCTTATCAACTTTTTGCCAATACAAATACTCTTCCCAAGAAGAGGAAGACCAAATTAGTCTCATTCTTCTAATAAGTTATGTTGAGTACCTCTTCCTTTTTCTAATTCCTGAATTGACTTCATCAAAACTTCCCGGTTTTTTCCGGTCATCAAATAGGTAGTTTCTTTGAGAGAATTATATTCGTCCAGTGATATAAGAACAAGATCTTTCCCGCTTTTTCTTTTAATAACGACATCACTGACATCATTAATGACCTTATCAAACCAGTGCTTTAAATTGGCACGAAAGTCAGTATAGTTTACAATTTCCATAATGCGAATATATTAAAAAAGTACGTAAAAACGTACTTTTTTAATATTACTCTAACCTGCAAGGTCTTTTTTCTGACCTTGTAGGTTTTACAAATAACTAAACTAATACCTACAAGGTTTTGGAAACCTTGCAGGAAAATTATCCAACCTACAAGGTTTTGAAAACCTTGCAGGAGAAGCTTTAAATTACTTCAACCACTGTTGCATACTTGTTTTCTCTGCAATAATCCCTTTCAGATCTGCAATAGCAACACGCTTCTGTTCCATCGTATCACGATCTCTGATCGTTACCGTCTGATTTTCTAACGTATCATGATCTACGGTAATACAAAAAGGCGTTCCGTTGGCATCTTGTCTGCGATAACGACGTCCTACTGCATCTTTTTCATCATAAATTACATTAAAATCCCATTTGAGATCTTCTACGATTTGATGTGCAATATCTGGTAAGCCGTCTTTTTTTACTAATGGGAATATAGCCGCTTTGACTGGAGCTACTACAGCAGGTAATTTCAGCACCGTTCTACTGCTACCATCTTCTAGTT
>CAZYRG010000268.1:3118-4368 GCA_964650425.1 uncultured Flavobacteriaceae bacterium | reverse complement strand
ATTACCCAACCAAATCATTTGCTACCAAATATTCTGCAATTTGCACAGCATTTGTTGCTGCTCCCTTGCGCAAATTATCTGCAACAATCCACATATTAAGTGCATTGGCTTGTGACTCATCTCTACGGATACGACCTACAAAGACCTCATCTTTTTCATGCGCATAAATTGGCATTGGATAGGTATTCGTATCGGGATTATCCTGTACGACAACGCCTGGCGTTTCGCTTAGAATCTTACGAACTTCATTCAATTCAAAATCATTTTCGAACTCAACATTGACAGACTCAGAATGTCCTCCTGCAGTCGGAATTCGAACTGCAGTGGCCGTAATCGAAAAAGAATCATCACTCAAAATTTTCTTTGGCTCCTTGACTAATTTCATTTCTTCTTTGGTATACCCGTTATCCTGAAAAACATCACAATGTGGTAACGCATTGCGGTTGATTGGATAAGGATAAGCCATTTCACCCTTGACACCTGCCAATTCATTCTCTAATTGTTGTACTGCCTTTACCCCAGTACCTGATATAGACTGATAGGTAGAAACCACCACACGTTTCATTTTATATTTACTGTGCAAAGGCGCTAATGCCATGACCATTTGTATGGTAGAACAGTTAGGATTTGCGATAATTTTATCTTCTTTGGTCAATTCATTAGCATTGATCTCTGGTACGATCAATTTTTTGGTTGGATCCATTCTCCAAGCAGAAGAATTATCTACCACAGTAGTGCCTGCCGCAGCAAACTTAGGTGCCCATTCCAAAGAAGTATCACCTCCTGCTGAGAAAATAGCAATATCAGCATTCATTTTTACGGCAGTTTCTAATACCACCACAGGGTATTCTTTACCTTTGAATGGCAATAATTTGCCCTCTGATCGCTTTGAAGCTACTGGAATTAATTCTGTAACTGGAAAGTTACGTGCTTCTAATACTTTTAACATCACAGTGCCTACTAATCCTGTTGCACCTACTACAGCTATTTTCATAATTTCTTTTTTATTCCCATAGAAATGAGAATCTAACTTATTGAATTCATTCTAAAATTTGTTGCCAAAAGAACAGTTCGTTCCTTAACAGCAATACAAAAGTCTGCATTATTTTTTTGATCACAAGTATTTTCTATAAAATTATAGAAATTACTACAAAATGTTAAATATATAACAACCAACATTTCAAAAAAGAACCGCCCTATGCAGATTACACAGGGCGGTTTTAAAATTATAGTGTAGCGGTGTCGCTAAC
>CAZYRG010000268.1:0-3018 GCA_964650425.1 uncultured Flavobacteriaceae bacterium | reverse complement strand
TCAATGACATTACCTGTCATTATAAAATCCTTAAACTCTTTTAACATAATTAAAATTTTATTTAGTTAGTATAGAATAAATGTACGTAAAAAAAAGATAGAAGTACAAAGGAGTTTTTAACAAACACCTGTGAAAAACGATAAAATGACTAGTTATTCGATAATCCGTCTAGGTATTCTGCCAGCAATCCCTGTAATAAGTTCATAGGAAATAGTTCCTACTGCCGCGGCCAAAGTATCTGCACTAGCGGTCTTACCAAAAACCAGCACCTCATCTCCTTCATTACAAGCAATATTAGTGACATCGACCATAATCATATCCATACAGACATTGCCTAAAATAGGAGCACGTTGACCATGAATGGTTACAAAACCTTTGCCATGTCCATATATTCTATCAATCCCATCGGCATGCCCCAATGGAATAGTTGCTGATAGTGTTCTTTTTTCTGCAATAAACCCTCTATTATAGCCAACACAATGCCCTTCTTCCAACTCATGAATTTGAGAAATCACTGATTTTAAGGTTGCAATGGGGCGTAGTTCTCGATCAAACCGTGCCTCATTGCCATAGCCATACAATCCAATGCCTGTGCGCACCATAGAGAAATGTGCTTCTGGGTAATTCAATATCCCTGAAGTATTGGAACAATGCAATAATGGTGTGTATCCTAAATACGAAGTTAGGCTTGCAACAAACTCCTCGAACAACGCAATTTGTTCCAAAGTAAAGTCTCTTTCTTCGGGATCTTCGCTGGCGGCCAAATGCGATAATATCGAAGTCACCTTGACAGTCGTGGTTAGTTGCAGTAGCTGCTGTATTTTTATCACATCTTCTTGTACAAATCCGATTCGATTAAGCCCAGAGTTATACTTGATATGAATAGGGAATTCTTCTTTATTTGCTTGTTTTGCTTCCGCTAAAAAGCCTTCAAGCACTCGAAAACTATAAAGGCTTGGTTCTAAATTATAGGCTAATAATAATTCAAAATTATTGGGTTGCGGATGTAGTACCATTATAGGAGTTGTAATCCCCGATTTGCGAAGCTCCACTCCTTCGGGAGCATACGCCACTGCCAAATAATCCACCCCCAAGGTTTCTAAATGTTGTGCTACAGAAACTGCGTCACTCCCATAGCCAAACGCTTTGACCACCGCCAACATCTTAACCCCTGGTTGCACTTTATTTTTTAAATAGGTATAATTATGCGTCAGGTGAGACAAATTAATTTCCAGAACCGTTTCAGGATGCGTCATCTGTTCGATTTTCGGTAGTGTCAGAGAGTTTTTCAGGATCGTTTACTTCCATTTTTGAGACTTTTTCGCGCAGCATTACTTTATAATAAGCAGCTCTACTCAATGGCTCGTATTCTGAGGCTTCACCAAGAAATACCAAACGATCGTTTTTTGATTTACGGTGACTAAAGTGCGCTAGATTTCCCGTTTTTGTACATACTGCATGTACTTTGGTCACGTATTCTGCAGTAGCCATTAGTGCCGGCATCGGTCCAAAAGGGTTTCCTTTAAAATCCATATCTAAGCCCGCAACAATAACGCGAATTCCTTTATTAGCCAAATCATTACATACCGCTACAATTTCATCATCAAAAAACTGCGCCTCATCAATGCCCACTACATCACAAGTGTCTGCTAGTAATCGAATATTGGCAGCAGCGGGTACCGGCGTAGAGCGAATCTCATTGGCATCATGAGACACCACATTTTCCTCATCATAACGGCGATCTACTTCGGGTTTGAAAATTTCTATTTTTTGTCGTGCAAACTGAGCGCGCTTAAGCCTTCGGATCAATTCTTCCGTTTTTCCAGAAAACATCGAACCGCAGATCACTTCTATCCATCCAAATTGCTCTTTATGATTTACAGTATTTTCGAGAAACATTTTGTATTTTTCGGTAGCGATTAAAAATTGTGCCTGTCTTTGGTCAAAGATAGCCCTAAAGTAGGGAACATTTTTTTAACAAAAGTACTTTAATCCTAAAATACATGCAACAACATTATTTTACAACTTACAAGATTCCTCAAATCTAAAAATCCTATATCATGAAGAAAGAAATTGAAGCCGATCTGATTAGTATTGCGCATCGCATTTTGCAGCTCAAAGATCACACAACCCTTCCAGAATTACAAGAAGAAGCTCGGCAATTATATGAAAAATTAGCGATCCTTAACTTTGCAGAAACGCATTTTAAAGGGCCACAACCGACCATTGGTCAGGTATACGCTGCAGTAGAAAAACTCCCAGAACCCGAAGTTTCTGAGCAACCTGAAGTCGCTACAACACCTGAAATCAAGGAAGAAGCATCACCACAAGAAACTGTGGTAACGGAAGAAAATGGCATTCCGTTTGAAGAAAAAATAGAGTCTCCCGAAGAGGAATTGGCAATAACAGAGGAACCTACTCCAGAAAAAGAAAACGGAATTACCTATAAAGAACAAAACAAACAAGACAAACAAGACCCTAGTCCAGAAGTAGTCCAGACAGAAACTGAACCTGAAAATGTCATAGCGTTATTTGAAGAGCCTATAGAAAAAACACTAGAAGATCGACCAGAAGACAAACCAGAATTTGTAATAGACGAGGTCAATGCATCCATTTCTGAAGATCTTTTTGTCCCCGCTACGGCAGACGAAATTAATGCTATTTTGCGAGGAGAACCCACGGAGAAAAGTCCTATCGCTACTTCTGACTATCAAAAAAATGACGTCCAAGAAGTGACTCCTGACACTATAGAAGCGCCCGATCGCCCAAAATCACTGAATGATTCTCTCAAAAAAAACATCAATATTGGACTCAATGATCGTCTGGCATTTATCAAACATTTATTCGAAGGGAGTTCTGCCGATTATAATCGTGTATTATCGCAGCTTAATACCATGGACAATTCTGAAGATGCAGTCGACTTTATTCAAACACGGGTCAAACCTGATCATAATAATTGGGAAGACAAAGAGGAATATGAAGAACGTTTTATGGAAGTTATCAGTGCTAAGTTTGATT
>CAZYRG010000267.1:2639-4395 GCA_964650425.1 uncultured Flavobacteriaceae bacterium | reverse complement strand
CTTTGTTGTAACATTTCGGAATTTACTCACTAGTTACAACAGTATTTTTTCCTGACCATTCTGTCACAGAAGCAATTTCATTAGCATTATAATCAACCTCTGTCAAAACGCCTTCGTTCCAAATGAACCATTTTCCAGTTTTCATACCATTCTGGTATTGTGCCATGGCTAATTTTTCACCTTGTGCATTATAAGAAACCCATTCTCCATGAAGTTTCCCATTTTTATAAAAACCTTGTTGTTGGATCTGCCCATTGTCATGGAAAAAAGTTCCTTTGACAAGAGCTCCATCTTTTTCAAATACAGGCTTGTTCTGAGCCATCACTGAAGTAGCAAAAACAAGTGCTGCTATTAAGATTATATTTTTCATATCTAGGTATATTTATTTGGGGTGTTTAATAATAACATAACAAATATAACTTAAAATTTACTTTCAAACAACATTTTGGTAACATTAAATTTACATTGGGATTGTAAATAATTGATTTACAAATTTTTAATTAAATAAAAAAATCAAAAAATGACATTTATCTTTATCTATTATGACTAGCTTTTAGCGTGTTTTGAGATACCTGAAGCAAGTAACCACATATAATAAATTTAAAATCATACACTTACAACACAAAGGCATTTTTGATCCGTGTGTAAACATTCTTATAATTTTTAAAACTTATCTTCCAAAATCATCATAGGCACTGGCTTTTTTGATCAAAAGGTAACATTGGAATAACATTGGTCTTGGATTTTAATAACATTTTTGTGAATCATAAACCGTATGCTATTTTATGGATGATATTTACATCTTAATGATTATTGCATTAGCACTGTTAGCAGTTGCTGACCTTATTGTTGGCGTCAGTAATGATGCTGTAAATTTCCTGAATTCTGCCATAGGTTCTAAAGCTATTTCTTTTCGTACGATTATGTTGGTTGCTAGTTTAGGAATTGCGGCTGGAGCGATTTTTTCTAGTGGATTGATGGAAGTAGCGCGTAAGGGGATTTTTGTCCCTAGCGAATTCTATTTTGATGAGATCATGATCATTTTTATGGCAGTCATGATTACGGATATCTTATTACTTGATTTTTTCAATACGCTGGGAATGCCCACTTCTACTACGGTTTCTATCGTTTTTGAACTCTTAGGAGCCGCCGTATGCGTTGCTTTGCTTAAGATATCAGCAGATGATACTATGTCGGTTGCAGATATCGGCCAATACATCAACACGGAAAAAGCTACAGAGATTATTCTTGGGATTCTCCTCTCCGTAGTAGTCGCATTTACCATCGGTGCACTAGTACAATACATTAGCCGATTGTTGCTTACTTTTAATTTTCAGAAGAAAGCTAAGTGGGTAAGCGCATTATTTGGAGGAATTGCACTTACTGCCATCTTGTATTTTATTTTTATGAAAGGGATTAAAGGCACTAATTATGCGAAATCCATTGTAGACGTGATTTATGATGCAGGCCCTTCGGGTTTATTAGACTGGGCCAATGAATATTTTAACACCTCTTTTGAAACCATCAAAGAACTTATAAAAGCAAAGAAAGGATTATTTCTTATCGATGAAAAAACAGGAACTATAGGGCTAACCTTACGTGGGTTGTTAGAAACAAAAACAATTCCCATTGTATTTTCAAGTCTTATTGTGCTATCACTACTTTCGTTCTTAATCACGAAAGTATTTAAAACGAATATTTACAAAATCATTATCATTGTCGGCACCTTTGCACTAGCACTAGCTTTTGCTGGGAA
>CAZYRG010000267.1:0-2539 GCA_964650425.1 uncultured Flavobacteriaceae bacterium | reverse complement strand
CCTAATTTCTTATCCAGAAGTATTGTTCGTGGAGTGGTCTTTGCTAACGAAATGATTAATGCCATAACACCTGATTCTTTCAAGAATTTTGCCGACCAACAGTTTGATCAAGAAAATGTAGCCGCAGTAGCCGTAAAGAAAGAAGATCAACCTGCCTTTGATATGGTACGTGCTGCTGTAAATCTTATGGTTGCTGGTATCTTGATATCTATCGCTACTTCTATGAAGTTACCACTTTCCACAACCTATGTGACATTTATGGTGGCTATGGGTTCTTCCCTAGCGGATAAGGCTTGGGGTAGTGAGAGTGCTGTATATCGTGTTGCTGGAGTACTCAAAGTTATTGGTGGATGGTTTTTTACCGCCTTTAGCGCTTTTATAGCCGCTGCTTTTATTGCTTTCGTAATCCACCTTGGCGGACCTGCTGCCATTGCCATTTTATTAATTGTAGCTGTTTTATTACTTATTAGAAGCTCCATCAATTATAGCAAAAAAGCGAAAATTGAAAAACAAGATGATCAATTGCTTAAAGCAGAAAGTAGTTCCATACAAGGGGTTATAGAAGAAAGTGCTGGTAACATCAAATCTTTTATCAAACGAGGTGACAAAATCTACTCCAATACCATGATCGGTTTAGCCAGATATGACTTACCCGAACTCAAGAAAAGCAAAAAAGGTATTCATAAGCTCAATGATGAAGTAGAAGCGTTACGAGATAACATCTTCTACTTTATCAAAAATCTTGATGAATCGAGTGTAGGGGCTAGTAATTTCTACATCAATATTGTTGGATACCTTCAGGATATTTCACAGTCCCTCAATTATATTGCAAAGGCATCACATAAGCATGTCAGTAATAATCACAAGAGATTACGATTCAATCAGATTAAAGACCTGCAAGAGATTGAAAAACAAATCAATAACTTGTTTCAAGAAATCAAAGTGGCTTTTAGCACTTTGGAACTTGACAAAATAGATGCCATTCTAGCAGAAAAAGAGACCTTATTCAATTGTGTAAATGAGAAAATTGAAAAGCAGGTCAATAGAACTAGAACTGAAGAAAATAGTCCAAAAAACACGACTTTATACTTTGGCTTGTTATTGGAGACCAAAGATTTGATCACTGCGATTATGAATTTGTTAGAAACGTATAGAAACCATTGATTTCTGAGTGCTTACCCTCCTAAACAAGCCCTCTTTTCTACGTATAATTGTCATTTCATAAGGCAACAAACCGATTACCCTATGCAATTTTATTGTCATGGTCATTTTCTATAAAAATGGTACCTTGAAAATAGCTAAAACGATCATTCATGCCAGAGAACTTTAATAAATCCTATCGCTTTGCTTTGCTTTCTGCACTTTATATCACGTTGGCAGTGACATCGGCACTGGTATTATTACTGTTATTTTTAGCCGAGATGAATTATGCACTGATTTTTGGATTTGCGGTTTGCGCCTTTATCCTAGCATTTTCTGTGATCCAATATCGTGTAGAACGTTTTATTTACCGTAGAGTAAAAAAAATCTATGATGAGTTTGAACTTCTGGATGTTGATCAACTGGGAAACACACCAGTAACGACCGACATGGAAACACTTGTCAAAGAAGTAGAAAAAACAGCTAAGGAACGTAAAACAGAAATCGAAAATCTAAAAGGTCGAGAAGCGTATCGTAGGGAGTTTTTGGGTAATATTTCGCATGAGCTAAAAACACCACTATTTACTGTTCAAGGCTACTTGCTTACGCTCATCGATGGTGCTATGGAAAATCCTGCAATTTTAGACAAATATCTCAACAGAGCTAATAAGGGTGTAGAACGTCTGATCTACATAGTCAAAGATTTGGATATGATCACCAAACTAGAAGCCGGGAATCTGAACCTAAATCTAGAAGCTTTTGATATTGTAGAATTGGCACAAAGTGTTTTTGATCTCTTTGAGATGAAAGCTGCTAAAAAAAATATCGCTCTAATCTTTGATATGGTATATCCACAGCCTATTGTGGTTTATGCTGACAAAGAACGTATCCAACAGGTATTGACCAATCTCATTGTCAATTCTATCAAATACGGAAAAGAAGACGGAACTACCGAAGTAAGCATCGAAAACCTCATCAAAAACAAGGTCATCATACGTGTTACTGACAATGGCGGTGGTATCGTAGCCGAACATATCCCCAGACTTTTTGAGCGCTTCTATCGTATTGATAAAAGCGGCTCCAGAAAAGAAGGTGGTTCTGGACTAGGGCTTGCGATTGTAAAGCATATTATCGAAAAACACGACGAGCGCATCTATGTAGAAAGTGACTACGGAATTGGTAGTGAATTTTCTTTCACCCTAGAAAAAGCGAAACTTACCGAAAATAACCTTTAATACTACTAAAAAAAATTTCAATAAATTCAAAGATTCATGTATCTTAGAAAGGTTAACATAAATTTTTAACTAAAAAACATAAAAATGGCAGTATTAAAAGTTATTGAAGTATTATCAAACTCTGATGAAAGCTGGGAAGATGCAACAAGAAAAGCAGTAAAGCA
>CAZYRG010000266.1:1431-4399 GCA_964650425.1 uncultured Flavobacteriaceae bacterium | reverse complement strand
AATCCAGAAATAACACTTTCTGGAACAGGATTTTCGGGTCTTGATGGATCGTATTACGTAACAGTTGATAATGGTAATTTTGTCATGGTTTCAAAGACAGCTGGCTTTACAATCTATTGTAGTAATTCTGCTACTGCGCCAAACTGTGGTGCCGCTGCAAAGGCAAATACTAACAAAGTTGATTTTGGGATCAGTGTATGGCCAAATCCAGTTAGTGTAGCAAATAACAGTTTGCTCAACATTCGGACTTCATCGAAGTTAGAGAATGCCATTGTGACTATTTCTGATATTACGGGTAAAAAGGTAAAACAATTACAACTTGAGAATTCTGAAAATACAACTCAAGTGGATGTAAGTGCGTTGCAGAAAGGGATGTATCTCATGAGATTGACAAGTAATAATAATAGTGATAGCTATACATTTATCGTTAACTAAATTGCCTATAGTAAGTAAAAGAAGCTGCCTTTAAAAAGGTGGCTTCTACTACTGCTTTTCAGGGATGAAGCCTAAATGGAATCATAAATTGTCAACAATTTCTCATCAAAAACTATATCGATATAGTAGTTTTAAGCTTGTTTTTATTAATAATTGTATGTTTTTTAACGAATATTTCGAAATAATTAGGTTTTTGTATAAAGTTTTTTCTTACAATATTAATGAAAAAAGTAAGGTTTGTGCTTTCCTAAAGTAGGTTGTAAATGTACTATAAGTGCTTTTAGCGTACTAACAACTCTTTATAATTAGTAATATTTCTAATCACTATTTCTTGTTTATTGATTTCACTTGAAGTAGTGGTATTTGGATATTGATAAAGTGTTAACGAATGGAATCTATAAGGTTTATGCGAAATTTAAAAATGATGTTACGAAGATGTTAAGAAGAAATCATCGCACAAAATTATTTTTACTCTAAAGGTTGTAGTTTTCGAAATAGTCTTTTGAAGATGTTCCTGATAAAAGATTTAACAAAGCCGTATTTATGTTCTTAAGTGCTCGATATGTTGCTTTTAGATCTTTTTGGAAGCTTTGTTTCAATACTACGCATATACCTTTTGCGTTTGATTATTAGTAGTGTTTTACACTACCGTAAGCACAAATTATTAACCAACAAAACTAAAAACTACATGAAAATTTTGAAATTTACTATGTATTTGTTCGTAGTGTGTTTTTGCTCCATTTTTACATATGGACAGAATTTTAACTATGGAGAGGCATTACAAAAATCGTTTTTCTTTTACGAAGTCCAACAGTCCGGTAAATTGCCTGATTGGAATAGGGTTTCATGGAAAGGAGATTCTGGTTTAGATCATGGACAAGATGTCGGTTTAGACCTCACAGGTGGCTGGTATGATGCTGGAGATCATGTCAAGTTTAATTTCCCAATGGCAGCTAGTGTAACCATGTTAGCATGGGGAGGTATCGAATATAAAGATGCTTATGAGAAAAGTGGGCAAATGCCTATTTTGAAACGTAATCTAAAGTTTGCTTTGGACTATATGATCAAATGTCATTCATCAAAAAATGAATTATATATACAAGTCGGTGATGGTAATGAGGATCATAGACATTGGGTGGCAGCAGAAGCGATGACAGCAAAAGTGCCACAACGCCCTTCTATAAAAATTGATGCAAGTAATGGAGGTACTGACATTGCGGGAGAATTTGCTGCAGCCTTTGCTGCTTCAAGTATTTTATTTAGAGATTCAGATCCAAGTTTTAGTGATACCCTGGTAAGACACGCAGAAGAATTATACGAATTTGCGGATACTTATAGAGCTAAGTATTCCGATTCATATACGCCAGTTGAGAGTTTTTATAGATCATTTAGTGGTTTTCAGGATGAATTGGTTTGGGGTGCTGCATGGTTATATCGTGCTACAAACAAAGCATCTTATTTGACAAAAGCAGAACAAGAATATACATTAGTGACTGGAGATCAGGGACAAGGAAAGCCATACGGTTTTGCACATTCTTGGGATGACAAGTCCTATGGGAGTTTTGTGCTTTTAGCACAATTAACTGGGAAGCAAGAATATATTACAGCGGCGCAGAATCATTTCGATTTTTGGACCGTGGGATACAACGGCGATAGAGTAACGTATACTCCTGGGGGTCAAGCTTGGTTAGTACAGTGGGGATCTTTGCGTTATGCTAATACAACTTCCTTCTTGGCATTAGTATTCTCTGATAAAATTGATATTCCTGCTAATTTAAAGACGCGTTACCATGATTTTGCCAAGAGCCAAGCGGATTATGCATTAGGAAACAATCCATTGAATCGTAGTTTTATGTGTGGCTTTGGTAATAATCCACCTTTTGATCCACATCATAGAACGGCACATGGTAGCTGGGTGAATAGTGGTCGAGGATTACCTGAAAAACAAAGTCATATTTTGTATGGTGCAGTAGTAGGTGGACCCAAAACTCCAAATGATCAATTTGAAGACGATAGAAATGAATTTTTGGCAAACGAGGTGGCTACAGATTATAATGCAGGTTTTACAGGGGTGTTGGTACGTTTGTATGACGAATATGGGGGGAATCCATTATCAAATTTCCCGGTAGCAGAAGTACCTACTCGTGATGAGTTAAGAGTTACGGCAAAGTTTAATAGTAATAATGCTACCAGTGTAACGCCTAGCTTAAAATTTGAAAATAGAAGTGCATGGCCTGCCAGAAATACGGATAAGGTAACTATGCGTTATTTTTTCAATATTTCTGAAGCGCAAGCTGAAGGTTTTTCTATTGATGATTATGATATAAAGCGCGGTTATTCGCAAGGGCCTTCCACAATTTCTACCAAAGCATGGGATGCAGAGGCAGGAATTTATTATGTCGAAATTTCTTTGGTCGGAGATGCTATTTGGCCAGCAGGTCAATCGGAACATCGAAGAGAAGTTCAAATTAATTTGAGAGTAAATAATGGAGTACCTTTTGATGTTTCTAATGACTGGTCTGCGCAAGGAGTT
>CAZYRG010000266.1:0-1331 GCA_964650425.1 uncultured Flavobacteriaceae bacterium | reverse complement strand
ACTCCGGGTGGAGATTGTACGTTTGGAACACCAGTAGCTAATGCTTTGGCATCTATAAATACAGAGTTCGAAAATGTATTTGTTCTTGGTAGTGGAGGTCCGAACCTTGATAATATACGTAGTTTCTCAATCAATTGGGATTTAGCGAACAATGGTTTATATGTTTTTGCTGTAAATACCAATAATGGGACACCGAATTGGTATATTGATTTAGGACCTGCAGCAAGTAATTCATTTGCAAGTACACAACCAGAAATTACTTTATCTGGAACTGGATTCAGTGGTTTAGATGGTTCGTATTATGTAACACTTGATCAAGGTAATTTTGTGATGGTTTCTAAAACAGCTTCGTATTCGATTTATTTTAGTAAATCAACAACAACTCCCGATTGTGGAACAATAGATCCAAACCCTGTAGTTGTAGATGGAGGAACTATCTCAGGTGGCCCTTTTACATTTACGGTAGGAGATGGCCAAGTTGATAATGTATCTGGAATAAGCCTTGCAGGCAATGAAGGACCAAATGCTACATGGGTCATTACGGATGCAGAGAATAATATTCTTGGTTTGCCAGCAACTTTGGCAGCTGTAGAAAGTAATAATTTTGATGATGCCCCTCCTGGAGACTGTTTAATTTGGCATTTAAGCTATGAAGATGGACTTACTGGTGCTGTTGCTGGAAATAATGTTTCGGCCTTGAGTGGTAATTTTGATCTTTCTAATGCGATAACAGTAACGAGAAATGCTGTGGTGGTGAATCCAGTTGTGGTAAATGGAGGAACGATATCAGGCGGTCCTTTTACCTTCCTGATAGGAGATGGCCAAGTTGATAATGTATCTGGAATAAGCCTTACAGGCAATGAAGGACCAAATGCTACATGGGTCATTACGGATGGAGCTAATAATATTCTTGGTTTACCAGCAACTTTGGAGGCTGTAGAAAGTAATAATTTTGATGACGCACCTCCTGGAAACTGTTTAATTTGGCATTTAAGTTATGAAGATGGACTTACTGGTGCTACTGTTGGAAACAATGTTAGTATGTTAAATGGTAATTTTGATCTTTCTAATTCAATTGTCGTAAGACGAGAACCAGCTACACCGCCACCCTTACCTATAAGAGGTTGCTTATTTGGAACACCAATTAAAAGTGCATTGCCTTCAATTAATACAGAATATGATAATATATATGTTCTTGGCAATGGTGGTCCGAATTTAGATAACATTCGTAAGTTCTCTATTAATTGGGATCAAGCAAATAATGGACTTTATGTCTTTGCTGTCAATACGAATAATGGAACTCCAAATTGGTATGTAGATTTACGCCCAGG
>CAZYRG010000265.1:1197-4407 GCA_964650425.1 uncultured Flavobacteriaceae bacterium | reverse complement strand
TACACTTTCTTTATTACATTAGTTACAATACCCCAAATAACAAAGTTATTCTCTTCAGTTATTTTTATAATTGGATAGTTAGGGTTTTCTGGCTGAAGCCAAACCTCATCTTCTTGAACGCGTAGTCGTTTTACTGTAAATTCGCCATCTAAAAAGCAGACTGCTATTTTATTATTTTCAGGCTCTAAGCTTCTATCAATCACCAACAAATCATTATCATCTAAGCCTGCACCAATCATAGATTGCCCACTAACTCTAGCATAAAAAGTCGCTTCTTTATTTTTAACCAACTCTTCGTCTAAAGACAAACGTTGCTCTTGAAAGTCTTCTGCTGGTGAAGGAAATCCTGCAGATATGCCTGTATCAAAGAAATGTGCACCAGCAGCATCAGTACGCTCTGGTATAAAAAATGTAAGACTATCAGATTTTGGGGCTATCATATTCATTCTGCTAAATTTGTTTTCTAAGTTATAACTTTCTTATTTAACTATCAATATATCTTTGATATTGGTAGTATATCTTGGTGATAATCGTTCTTGGCGCATTTTCCAAGTACGTTTTAAGTCTTGGTTTCCTATTTTTATTTTATGCGCTTTATATTTTTTATTAATACGGTCTATGACAGACATCAATGGTTTGTGCTTTG
Organism: uncultured Flavobacteriaceae bacterium; assembly: GCA_964650425.1. GTDB lineage: Bacteria > Bacteroidota > Bacteroidia > Flavobacteriales > Flavobacteriaceae > Aquimarina. Next base: position 3,761 of record CAZYRG010000265.1, on the reverse strand, counting down.
GATCTTCCTTATTAAACAAATCTAATTGATAATTATCAGTTGGCACCAAACCCATAACAATAACACCTGCTTTTTTATACCGAATGCCTTTTTTATAAATAGATTCAACCGCCTTTACAGCTTGTTTGCTTATTAACAACGAAGAATCTGTAGGATACGAAAAACTTATCATAGTACTTTCTTTATGTTGTTCTGCGTCTTTTTTATGCCTATCGCTTCGTAACATCACAATAATCATGTGGCAACTTGAGCCTTGCTTTCGTAATTTTTCGGCACAGACTGTTGCAAAAGTTGAGATGCGTTCCTTGATGTAGTTGATATCATCGTATGTATAATCAAAACTACGCGTTGTAGCAATAGCTTTTTTACGCATTGGCGTTTCCATTTCTATCTTGGATACACCTTCTAAATCTTTCTTAAGCCTCCATGCAACTATAGACATGGTTTTGCGCACCCAATCATCATCAAGTTGAGTAAAGTCGTGTGCAGTTTTACAACCTTTAGCTTGCAATCGTTTTTTAAGTCCGTTACCAATGCCCCAAACGTCTTCTATTTTTGTCCATTTTAAAGCTTTAATTCGGCTTTGGTCAGAGTCTATAACGTAACTTCCTTTGGTTTCTTTTGGAAACTTTCTCGCTATCTTATTGGCAACCTTACTTAATGCTTTGGTAGGCGCAATACCAACGCAAGTAGGTATGCCAGTCCATTTAAGAATTCGATTTCTAATTTTTAGTCCGTAATCGTCAAAATCATAATTTTCAAACCCTTCAAATTTTAAAAAAGCTTCATCGATGCTATATACTTCAACATCTGGTGTAAACTGTTTTAGAATATTCATCACGCGACTACTCATATCGCCATACAGCGGATAATTAGATGAGAGCACACTAATAGTATTCGCTTTACAGAAGGCTTCCCATTTAAAAATAGGTGCTCCAAAGGGTAAATTTAATGCCTTAGCTTCGTCACTCATAGAAATAACACAGCCGTCGTTATTACTTAATATAGCAACGGGTTTTCCTTGCAAATTAGGGTTAAATACCCGCTCACAAGAGGCATAAAAATTATTACAATCAACTAAAGCATACATAGACCATAAAGATATAAGAAAACGTTGAAGTAGATCTAATAGTTTTTTAACGCTTTAATGTGAAATGTGATGTGAACGTTCTGGAATTATCATCATTATCTAAATAATCTACTCTAAACCAATAATCACTTGTAGGCATTAATGCACCATTAAACGTACCATCCCAACCAGAGCTATTGGGAGATATAGTCTTTAATAATTTGCCAAACCTATCGAATATAAATATTCGAGTAAGAGGTCGATCTTCTAAACATTTTATATTCCATACATCGTTAAAGCCGTCTCCATTAGGTGTGAAAAATTTAGGATAATCTAACACTCGGAACTCTTCTACACCAAGCATACTACAGCCATTGATTTGACGCACTCTAATTGTATGGTCATCACAACCTGTTACGTTTGAAAATGTATTGTCTTCTCTCCAAGGACCAAAGTCTAATTGATATTCATACACTCCATTACCACCTGTTGTTGTGGCAATTACCATTTGATTACCATTAAAGGGTTCTGAAATTAATTCAACAGAGAGTTCTAATTCGTTGAATGGTAAAACCTCAATATCTTGCTCAATTATCGAAGCGCATTGGTTAGGGTTTGGTGTAAAAATATAAGTCGTTGACATTTGGTTGTTTACAGGCTCAGACCAACTGCCTGTAATACCTTCTTCAGAAGTTGTAGGTAATATGAGTACTGTATCACCTTGGCAAATAAATTCTGGTAGATTAAATGATGGTACTATAGGCGAAAGTACTTCTATTATTAACGTATTTCCTACAACACAACCTTGACCAGAATCTGGTGTAAATGTATACTCGGTTGTATTTTGATTATCTAAAGCTGGTGACCAAGTCCCTGTAATACCGTTATTAGAAACCAAAGGTAATTCTTGTAAAAAATCACCTGGACAAATAGCACCTACTGCACTAAACTCAGGAGTACTATTGGGAATAATCGTAATTGTTAAGTCTGTAGCATTAGCACATTCGTCTGCATTTGGTGTAAAGGTATAGGTTGTCGTTGCCGTATTATTTAATGCAGGTGCCCAAGTTCCTACAATACCATTATTAGATGTTGTTGGCAATGGTGTTAATGTATCTCCTTCGCAAAAAGGGGCTACAGCATCAAAGATTGGTGAAATAGGTGTATCTACAATAATATCTAATGTTGTAGACATAGCACATTCTCCTGTATTTGGCGTAAATGTATATGTTGTTGTACTCGTATTATTCAGTGCTGGTGACCAAGTCCCCGTAATTCCATTAGTAGATGTTGTTGGTAATGGCGCTAATGTATCGCCTTCACAAATAGCATTTACAGAATCAAAATCGGGAAGAATCGGTGTGTTAACTACTATCTCTAAAGTCGTAGGTATAGCACATTCTCCTGTGTTTGGCGTAAATGTATATGTCGTTGTGTTCGTATTATTCAACGCTGGCGACCATACGCCTACTACGCCATTATTAGACGTCGTCGG
>CAZYRG010000265.1:0-1097 GCA_964650425.1 uncultured Flavobacteriaceae bacterium | reverse complement strand
TCTACCTGAATATTGTCATTTTGGCAAATGGTTTCATTCTGTAATTGTAAGTTATCTACAAATGATATCCTGTTAAAGCATACCTGATGTAAATTTGTTGATCCACCTGTGGATCCTACAAATCCAAAAAACACACTACTATCATTAGAAAATATGGTGGTTTTAACGTCCTCAACTAAAGTTAGACGTAATTCGCAATCAAAATATACATTAAGTGTTGTTGTTGCGGCAATCCATTCAATTTTAACTTCGTGTGTATTACCATCTTCAATGTTTTGCGATGTTGCACTTGCCTGAATGGGACCTGCCAAATTAAAAAACGTATTATTATGAAATGGATTACCATCTCTCTGAATCGCAATATGGTCAAACGTTGGATCTGCTAAAACTCCTAAACTAGGAGTATTGTTCTGAAATGTATCAAACTCTATAGTTAATGATTCATCAATTCCCTGATAACCAAGCCCTCCTCCAGAATTGCCTAATACAGGATTAGGATCTCGCTTAAAAACTAATGCCATACCATCAGCTCCATCAAAATCTCTAAATCCAAAATCATTCTGATAAAAAATTGTAAAGTCATTATCAAAATCAATAGCATTATCATACCAGATACCTCCAGATTGAAATCCTAAATCTTGAGTAACTATAAAGCAATTATCTCCTTGATTTATAGCATCACCAATTAGAGTCGCATTTAATTGTGCAACTACCAAAGACGTGTTGAACAAGAAGAAGAAAATGATATAGATTTTTAATCTCAAAATGTGACGTATTTAATACTAATATACTGAAACTATCTACTACCTAACCAACTTTTTCGGTTAGTACTAGCGGCCTCAGATAATTCCAAAACACCAGAAATCGCATAAGAACTATCACTTTGGAGAATCATTTGAGTCTCATTGGTTTTACCAAAACGTTCGTAAACAACAATAACCTTATCTCTAGGACTATAATTTTGCTGTAAAACCTCATTAATTTTTGATGTATTGTCCAAAACGATATCTCCAATTTTTATAAGCTTATCTCCTTTTTCTAATCCGGCAATGTATGCGGAAGACCCTATTGCAGTTTTACTAACAATAGTTTGATTT
>CAZYRG010000264.1:0-4448 GCA_964650425.1 uncultured Flavobacteriaceae bacterium | reverse complement strand
CTAGTGCAATAAAAACTGCGAGTACAAACCATTTCCAATGAACAACATATTTGGCAATTTGCTCTTTGATGCTTAAATCATCGTTTTGAGATGGTGTTTGTGATGCTATAGTATCCTGCTGCATGATTGATTTAAACTTAGTTAAACCTAAGAACTAAAGTGGCTATACCTACTAAAAGTGAAGCTATAGAAAAATATAAAGAGGTACTAGAATTAACTCCAGCCTGCTTTACTTGGGCCTTATTAGGTGCTACGATAACAACATCATTCTGTTGCAAGTAAAAAAAATCTGATTTAAAAATATCTGCACTCCTTATGTCTAGTTTTTCGTAGATTTTGTTTCCCTTTTCAGTCTCACGTACAATCAAAATTTCACTACGTTTTCCATAAATGGTCATATCACCAGCTAAACCAATTGCATCCAGAATAGTAATTCGTTCATCAGGAATAGTAAAAGTACCAGGCCTAGAAACCTCCCCTAACACTGTGACTTTATAGTTACTTATTCTAACATTGACGATTGGGTCTTTAACATACTCACTAATCCTATCCTTAAGAAGTTGTACAACTTCAATACGACTAGCGCCAGAAACTTTTAATTTCCCTAACACAGGAAATTCAATATTCCCTTCAGAATCTACAAGATACGACTGTCCTTGTTGTGAAGTATTCCCTTGTCCCATACCTATTTGATCTGGTGCTACAGGAGATAGATTAAATGGTCTTACCGCATCTAAATCATAAGAAGAAACCAAAACATTGAGCAAATCATTAGGACGTACTATCGTCTTGTAACGCTGGACATCAACATTTTGATTTAGTTTTTCAACATCTTGTAAATACAAAATATCCTTTTTGTTAACACAAGACGTAAACATTATTAATAAACATAACACCCAAAAAACAATATTGTGTTTTTTGGCTAAAGAATGTACTATATACATGCAGTATTTTTAATTAAAGATCATTTTTAAAAGCAATACAATATCAAAGATACTTATTTTACTTTCATCTTTGTAGTATTTTCAACTTCCTTATCTAATTGTTCGAAAGTAGAATTCAAACTTTTAAACTCAGGAACTAATCCTTTTAGTCTTTGAACAACTGCTATGTCTTTTAAATTAAGTGACGCATCAACTATCTGAGAAATTTTACCATCCACTGTATCATGGTCGACAATTGGATCCTGAGAGATCATAATTTTCTCATGATGTGTCGGCAAAGTTTCGCAATGATCGGTCAATAATTCTTCATAGAGTTTCTCACCTGGACGTAAGCCAGTAATCTTGATTTTGATATCATCACCTGGAACAAAACCAGCCAATCGAATCATTTTTGTTGCCAAATCCATAATCTTTACAGGCTCACCCATATCAAAAATAAAGATCTCACCCCCTTTACCCATAGCACCAGCTTCTAATACTAACTGACATGCTTCAGGAATCGTCATAAAATATCTGATGATGTCCGGATGGGTAATCGTAATCGGTCCACCTTTTTCGATTTGCTTCTTAAAAAGTGGCACTACAGATCCGTTAGACCCTAAAACATTTCCAAAACGTGTTGTGATAAACTTCGTTTTATTTCGCACATTCTTTCTACTACAAAAATAAAGTGATTGTACATACATCTCCGCAGCACGCTTAGACGCCCCCATTACATTACTTGGATTCACAGCCTTATCTGTAGAAACCATGACAAATTTATCAATACCATAATCTACTGCCAAGTCGGCAAGATTTTTGGTTCCCATAATATTAGTCAATATGGCCTCATGCGGATTACATTCCATTAATGGAACATGTTTGTATGCAGCAGCATGATAGATCACATCGATATCATGGTTTTGCATAAGCAATTCTAATCGATTTTTGTTACATACATCCGTAATCACAAATTTCAAATTCAAATTAGGGAAACGCGCTTTAATTTCTAGACTTAAATTATGCAAAGGTGTTTCTGCCTGATCCAAAATCAATAATAATCCAGGTTCAAATTCAGCAACCTGACGTACGATTTCACTACCGATAGAACCAGCTCCACCAGTAACCAAAATGGTTTTTCCTTTTATTTGACGCTCTTTACTTTTCTTGTTTAGTGTAATCGGATCACGATCTAATAAATCTTCAATACGCAATGATCGAACTCCTTTGGTTACTGCATCTGTACTTTGCCAATTAGAAACCAGTGGCGCATTGTACACTTTTATATCATGCTCAAGACATTTTGCTACTAAACTAAATTTTTCTTCAGAACTTAATTTACTATCTGATAAAATAATAGCGCCTGCATCAAGTCGTTGAATACTTTGGATAAAATTGTCTCCAAAACTAAACACTGGCTTATCCAATATTCGAATTTTACTATTAAAATTCCCTTTAGCGATAAACCCATTGATTTTGAATCTTCTTGGGTTTTCGCTTTGTAATGCACCTGCAATAGAAATTGCATTTTCATCAGCACCTACAATTACTGCATTGGATAAAGCTCCGTCTACTGTAGAAAAAGTAAAATGTGTATAAAATTGTTTTACTAGTAATCGAAATAAGAATAAAAATGTAAATGAAAGTGTCATATACAAAATCAAGCCTATCACCATAAACATTGGTATATCATAAACTATTTCGTAAACAAAATTCGCCGCTAATAATATTCCAAAAGTACTCAAAGAGGAAAGCATTAACTTGAATGCATCCATGTATGAAGAATGCCTAATTAATCCTGCATAGGTTTTAAAGACAAAAAACATGGCGACATTTACACCTATAACTGTCACTATTTTCCATATTGAAGAAATAAAAGTGGCACCACCTACAACATCATCGAGTAATAAGGCTGTAAATGTAATTGACTGTATTATTAGGTAAATATCAATTCCCAATACCACCCATCTGGGAAGGTATTTGATATTCCGCACATCAATCTTCCCTTCACTAGAGAAAAGAATAATTCGAATTGCATTAATAAGATTGTTAAACATATTTTTTTGGTTAGGAGTTAGGGGTTGGTTTCAAGTGGTTGCTTGTTAAATTGCTGTTTTATAACTTCAGCTATTCTTGATCGATCTACATCAGTAAGATTAGAACCTGATGGCATGCAAAGCCCTTGGTCAAACAAATCTTCTGCTACAGAACTACCATAATATGGAGCATCTGCAAATACGGGTTGCATATGCATAGGCTTCCATAAGGGTCTACATTCTATATTTACTGCTTCAAAAGCTAGTCGTACTATTTCTCTATCCAATTGTTCGAATTGGTTAGGGTTTATGGTCAATGCACTCAACCAATGATTGCTAAAACGCGTATCATCTGATTCTGTAAAGACTTCTACTCCAGAAATATCTTGAAAAATTTCCATATAGAAATCATGCATTTCTCTACGTTGTGATACACGTTGATCCAACACTAATAATTGTCCTCGACCAATCCCTGCACAAATATTACTCATTCTATAATTGTATCCTATCTGGCTATGTTGATAATGTGGTGCTGCATCTCTGGCTTGCGTAGATAAGAAAACTGCTTGATCACGATAGGCTTTGTTTTTGGTAACTAAGGCCCCACCACCAGATGTCGTAATAATTTTATTTCCATTAAAAGATAAAATTGCAATATCTCCAAAGGTACCACACTGTTGTCCTTTGTAGGTACTACCAAATGCTTCAGCACTATCTTCTACAACTGGAATATCATACTTTTTCGAAATTGCTTGTATTTCATCAGCTTTGTATGGCATTCCATATAAGTGAACTGCTATTATTGCTTTAGGTTTTTTTCCTTTAGCTATTCGGTCTTTAATGGCATTTTCTAAATGTATTGGACAGATATTCCAAGTCTCTGGCTCGCTATCTATAAATATAGGTGTCGCTCCTTGATATGCAATAGGGTTTGCAGATGCAGAAAATGTCATACTCTGACATAGTACTTCGTCGCCTTTCGATACTCCTAGGATTACTAATGCTAAATGTAATGCCGCAGTACCCGAGCTAAGTGCTGCAACATGTACATCACCTCCTAAGTAATCTGCTATCTCGGTCTCAAAATTGTTCACATTTGGTCCTAGAGGCGCGATCCAATTTTGATCAAATGCTTCGTTGACAAAGTCCTGTTCTTTGCCACCCATATGTGGAGAGGAGAGCCAAATTTTTGAGTTCATAGGTATTTATCTGCTTTTGATAACTTATTTATTTTTAATCTTATTGTATGACTAAAATATAACACCGATTAGTGATACACTTTAATTCTGTATTAACAAATTATGACAATTAGGATTAAAATACACTTTATTATTTATCTTTTTTTTCATCATTTTCGATATATATCAAAAAATTAGGTTGAGGGGTAAGCTTACAATTAAGTGTTTCCGTTTAGGCATCAAATTATTAACTTTTTTTTGACCAAATCACCACTAAAACATATAAATCATATAGAATAAATAATAAATCA
>CAZYRG010000263.1:0-4451 GCA_964650425.1 uncultured Flavobacteriaceae bacterium | reverse complement strand
ACAACAGCTCAAAGCTTCATTACGAAGTTCCAATGCATAAAGCGGGTTTAATTAACAATCATAAAATCAGTTTATTAATTTTTTGAAGTCAATAACATCTCCCTAAATCCCTCTTCAAAGAGGGACTTTTAGCTCCTCTCCTTTGAAGGCTACTGTGTGTACACAAGTATGGATTAAAAGAATTTGCGCAAAACATCCCTCTAAATCTCCCTTCCTTCGAAGGAAGGGTTGGGAATTGATGTTTGCGTCAAAAAAATGAACTCAAAAAAAATGTGTACATACGGTAACCTTTGAAGGAGAGGCTGGCTGAGGATGTTACTTGATAGTTAAAATCATAATTACCTGTAAATTATTAATTTAAATTAGTCATTAGATCAAACTCACCTGAGTTTAATAATTCACTACAATTATTAAATAGCTACAAACTGATAAAAAACAAGAAGCTTAATAGGTTTAAATAATACAGAAAGTATTTGTCCAAATCTGCCTATTTAGCTATCCATATATCAATTTGGGTAACTCGCTTACATTCTTTCCCAATTACACAAAAAAAGCTACCTGAAAAATCAGGTAGCTTTTTTTAATCCATAACTATGTGGATTTTATATATTCTAGAGGGTTCTTCTTTTAACTGACACCCAATCCACATACATAGAAGTAGTCGAGAATATGTCGATATTAGAGTTATTGAATATTCCATCATTAGAACCAACATTTAAGTTTAGAATAACATTGTGGGATCCAAAATTTTCTAATTTAAGGTTGTTACTGGCATTGTTGGTATATTTCGTGTGGTATTTGTCATCGATATATATATATACACTAACAGCACCTTTATTATTAACCCATCTCATCTGATACTTATGCCATCCTTCAGAGATATCATAATATCTCGCTGTATTGCTTAATTGATTATTATCAACCCTACTACCATAGAATAGGTTACTAGCGAAGTTCGAATAACCACCATAAGAATAGCCTTCCATAATATCTATCTCTCCTTTTGTTGGCCATTGGTTTTCTTGTACGGTCCAAAAAGCTGGCCATACACCATAGGTTTGATTGAACCCCTTGTAAGAATTCCCATCTCTTGCAATAAGTTTTATCATTGCTGTTACGTAAACCTCCTCATTATAGTTTGGTTTAAATGTTTTTTTAGATTTTACATGTCCAGAACGGTACTCACTTCCATGTTTCCATGCAGTTAGACGCAAACAATCCTTTCCGTCCAACTTCTCTAATCTTGGACTCCAAGACACGTAATTACACAGCCTAGAGTTATAATCTTTTCTACCGTTAGTTTTTGTCCAATTAGAAGTGATACTTGAACCAGCGTTGAAAGGCTCCCATAAAATCTGCTTCCAAGCTCCTTTGGCTCCTATAGTTAATTCAGTAGAATTACTTTCAACTTCTACAGGTAAAACGTCTACCGATTCTTTTTCGCAAGATGTAAATATCAAACTCGCACATACTACAATGTAAAATAAATTTTTCATGATCGTTGGTTTAATAGGGGTTAGCAAATTTTTGTCTTTATAAAATGAAATATCTTTAATAAAATTTAAAAACATTAACTATAACGTTATCGCTAAATTATACAAATCAATAGTACCCTCCAAGCGTTACGTAAAAAACTTACTTTATTTACGATTAAAGCATTTTTTTGTCCGACAAAAAACACAAAACCTTGTCGATTCAACTGGTAAAAATTCAGAAATTAACCACATTTACGTTACGTTTTTGATCTTTATAATTAAATATCACCCTTGTATCAGAAAATATATTTAGTCAATTAAGCACTCAAAAAAACCTATAATAATCGATCCCTATATAATAAATATGGTCATTGTATTGAGATAAGTTTTTTTACATTTTATATATTTACTGCGTTCCACAAATAGTTAATAAGTATACTTTGAATCCAAATCTCTTACAGACTCCTATTGATTATTTAAAGGGTGTAGGACCTTCTCGTGCGGAACTCTTGCGGAAAGAGTTAGGGATTCACACCTATCAAGATCTTATCAACCTCTTCCCCTTTAGATATATTGACAAAACAAACTATTATAAAATCAACCAATTGCAACGCAATAGCGCTGATGTACAAATTATAGGAAAACTAATACACCTCAAAACAGTAGAACAAAAACGCGGCAAACGATTGGTTGCCAAATTTATTGATGAGACTGGTGAGATGGAACTTGTTTGGTTTAGAGGACACAAATGGATTCGAGAAAATCTCAAAATTAATGTTCTGTATGTAATTTTTGGTAAGGTCAATTACTATAATAGATACTCCATGCCGCATCCCGAAATGGAGTTGTTAGTAGAACATCAAAAAAATCTACGGGGCGCCATGCAAGCGGTATACCCCTCTACAGAAAAATTAGCTGCTAGAGGTATTACCAATCGTGTTGTGCACAAAATGCTTCAACAGCTTTTTATCGAGACTGGAGGAAAGTTTTATGAGACGCTTTCTGACAACCTCCTTTCAGAATTAAAATTACTACCAAAGCATGAGGCCGTTTTTAATATTCATTTTCCCAAAAACCAAGAACTCTTAACCAAGGCACAATACCGACTCAAATTTGAAGAGCTTTTTTATATTCAACTACAGCTCATTACCAAAAACCTACTCCACAAACAACAAATAAAAGGATTTCCATTTACAGAAGTAGGGAGCTTTTTCACCACTTTTTATGAGCAACACCTACCTTTTACCCTGACTAACGCTCAAAAACGGGTCGTAAAAGAAATTCGTAATGACCTTGGCAGTGGAGCGCAGATGAATCGCTTACTACAGGGCGATGTGGGGTCTGGCAAAACGATTGTAGCATTAATGACCATGCTTTTGGCATTAGATAATGGTTTCCAGGCATGTCTCATGGCTCCGACTGCTATCCTTGCTAATCAACATTATATAGGTATCAAAGAACTCGTCAAGGATCTCAACATTTCGGTAAAGCTATTAATGGGTAGTACCAAAACCAAAGCACGCAAAATCCTGCATCAAGAGTTAGAAGATGGAGAATTGCAGATTCTAATTGGTACTCATGCGATTCTAGAAGACAAAGTACAATTCCAAAACCTTGGATTAGCGATTATCGATGAGCAACATCGCTTTGGGGTAGCACAACGTGCCAAATTATGGAAAAAAAACACACTACCTCCTCATATATTAGTAATGACTGCAACTCCTATCCCAAGAACATTGGCTATGAGTTTGTACGGAGATTTGGATATTTCTATTATTGATGAACTGCCTCCAGGCAGAAAATCCATCAAAACGGTACATCGTTATGACAGTAACCGTCTCAAAGTCTTCCAATTTATCCGCGACGAAATCACCAAGGGGCGACAAATCTATATTGTCTATCCATTGATCCAAGAATCGGAAGCTATGGATTACAAAGACCTCATGGATGGCTATGAAAGCATTGCACGCTCTTTCCCTATGCCAGACTATCAGATATCTATTGTGCATGGACAAATGAAACCTGCTGACAAAGATTATGAGATGGAACGCTTTGTCAAAGGCGAGACGCAAATTATGGTGGCTACTACAGTCATCGAGGTAGGAGTCAATGTTCCCAATGCATCGGTTATGATTATAGAAAGTGCCGAGCGTTTTGGACTTTCCCAATTGCATCAATTACGAGGTCGGGTTGGACGCGGAGCAGAACAAAGTTTTTGCATTCTAATGACCAGTCACAAATTATCCAGTGATAGCAAAACCCGACTAGAAACCATGGTGCAGACCAATGACGGTTTTGAGATTGCAGAAGTAGATCTCAAACTTCGAGGTCCTGGTGATCTCATGGGCACACAGCAAAGTGGTGTATTGACGCTGAAAATAGCTGATATTATTAAAGACAATGATATCTTAAAAACCGCACGCTATTATGCAATGAAAATTCTGAAATCTGATCCAAACTTACAGTCAGAGCAACACAAAGTTTTGGCATTTACGTATGCGCAATTAGCAAAACATAAAAATATTTGGAATTATATCAGCTAAATTTGGTCGTACATCTATTTTTTTGAAAAAAAATAAAATTCCACGACTTCTTCTTTTGCTATATGAATTTAAATCAATAATTTAGCCACCAAATTAACCCACCCCCTAGTTTACAAAATAAGATTATGATAAAAAAAATCACTCTTTTGGTATGTATATTCTCTAACTTTTTTTTGCAAGCACAAGATGGTTGTATAGAATATAATGAAGTAAATGGTTTAGTTATAATGGAAGCTGAACATACAACATCTAATTTAGATAAATGGATTATCAAAACCGATGTTGCAGATTATAAAGGTAGCGGTCATCTAGAATTTACCGGAAACTCTATAGTAAATGGACCTCCAAACTCTCCACTACAATATACCTTTCAAATTAATCAAACTGCTTATTTTAGAATATTAATTAGAGCTAGAAAACGTATAGATAATCA
>CAZYRG010000262.1:2076-4469 GCA_964650425.1 uncultured Flavobacteriaceae bacterium | reverse complement strand
TCCTGTATGCTTTGCAGGATTGCAAACTTTGCAAACTTTACATAACTGCAAAGTTTATTGCTTGGATAAGCATACGGATTGCGAAATGGAATCAAGGGTTGCTTTCGTGTAATGGAATGCAGTAGTTACTCTTGCTTGGCTATTATAGGCTGTAGTGGGTGGTATGTAGAGAAACGGAATAGCACCTACTAAAAGCCGAAAACAAGACATAGTTTATTTTTTTTCTGACCGCTGAAAAGGGTGGTGGGGAATTGTTGGAATTTGGGTGGGGTGCGGTGGCTAAAAACACGGCTCTGGACTGATAAGGACAGCTATGGTACTGGCTACTTAACATAATGTTATTATAGGACTTTATAGGGTTGGCATAGTCGCCTATAAGCGAGGGGATAAAGTACTATAATGCCACATTATGTTAATGTATGCTTCCGACATTTTTATACTGGCATAAGCGAAATGGTGGTGGTGGTTGGAATGTAGCGGTCTTTTTGTTTGGTGTGAAGGGTTGGCTCAGCTCTTTGCTTTTAAATTGTACCATAAATAAAATAATGCTTAACCAATTAAAAGCAATGTGCTGAAAGGGTGGCTCACACCACACAAAAAGTATGACAGTTAAAAATGGCGGCAGTACCATAGAATGTAGTGAATTGCGTTGGCTTTGTGAGTTGGCTCACTACATTAGCCGTGTTTGTGGGTTGGCTTGGGTGGGCTTTAGGTTACCACTTCATCCTTTGTAATCTTACTGCATTTAATATTGCTAATAATGCTACTCCTACATCTGCAAATACGGCTTCCCACATAGTAGCTAATCCACCTGCTCCCATTATAAGTACAATGATTTTTATTCCAAAAGCTAAGAAGATATTTTGCCAAATGATTTTTTGAGTCGATTTAGCAATTTTAATTCCTGTTATCACTTTTGAAGGTTGGTCGGTTTGAATAATAACGTCTGCTGTTTCAATAGCTACATCACTTCCCATTGCACCCATAGCAATACCTACATCACTTGCTGCCAATACAGGAGCATCATTGATACCATCTCCTATGAAAGCAACTGTTTTTATAGGGTCTTTTTTAAGTAGCTCTACTTCATTCAATTTATCTTCTGGCAGCAAACCGCCTTTTGCTTTTGAAATACCGAGTATTTTGGCCACCTTTTGAGTAATGCTATTCTTATCGCCCGATAACATCATTATGTAATTAATACCCTCTTTTTTAAATGCTTCAATAGTTTCTTTAGCATCTTCCTTTATTTCATCTGCAATGGTTACAAATCCTGCAAACTCTCCGTCTATTCCAATCAATACGTTTGATTCTACTATTTCTTCAATTTCGGGTGGAGTAGTAATATTGAACTGGTGCATCAATTTGTGATTGCCAACCACTACGTTTTTCCCTTCAACTAAACCAGTCAATCCCTTTCCTGCTATTTCTTTAATTTCAGTAGCTTCTTTTACTGGAACGTCTGATTGATATTCCATTATTGCTTTCGCTATAGGGTGAGTAGATTTAGATTCAATAGATAAGAGTAATGGCATTAAAGATTCCTCAGACCAATTGCCAAAAGTTTTGATCTTGCTGATTTTAAAAACACCTTTGGTAACGGTTCCTGTTTTGTCCATTACCATTGTATTCACTTCTTTTAGCTTATCCATATAGGTTGCTCCTTTAAAGAGAATACCGTTTTTGGAAGCTGCACCCAAGCCACCGAAATAACCAAGTGGGATAGAAATAACTAAAGCACAAGGGCAAGAAATAACTAAGAAAATCAAGGCTCTATATAACCAATCTTGAAATACATAATCTTCTACAAAAAAGTACGGAAGAAAACAGACTGCAATAGCTAAGTAAACTACAATAGGTGTATATACTTTTGCCAATCTTCTGATAAGCAATTCTGTCTTTGCTTTTTTGGAAGTGGCATTTTGCACCAGCTCTAATATTTTCGCCACTGAACTGTCGTTAAAAAGTTTGGTGCTTTTGATTTCAATTACACCTTCCATATTAAGAGAACCCGCTAAGACCTTCTCATTCTGTAAAATACTCTGTGGTTTACTTTCACCAGTAAGAGCTGCCGTATTAAGGCTCGCCTTCTTGGACATTAAAACTCCGTCTAATGGCACTTTTTCACCAACTTTTACTTGTATGGTTTCATCAACATTTACAGTATTTGGATTGACATCAATGAAAGAGCCATTTCTAAATACGCTGGCGATTTTGGGTCTTACATCTAAAAGTGCTTTGATATTATCTTTAGCTCTTCTTACTGCTGCACTTTGAAATAATTCACCAACTGCATAAAATAACATTACTGCAACTCCTTCGGGATATTCACCAATGGCAAAAGCACCTATGGTAGCAATACTCATTAGGAAAAACTCCGTAAAAACTTCTCC